>NZ_CP014691.1:3000000-3250000 GCF_002005465.1 Neoasaia chiangmaiensis
ATCTGCATCGGGTTCGGAACGTCTTTTCGGTTGCGGGGAGGCAACGTCCCGCGCGCCCTGCCGGTTGCCCGCCGGGCGGCGGCTCCATACAATCATGGGTTCACGCGATGTTATGAGGAGGATGCGTTCTGTCTATGTTGCGGGCCTTCCTCGATGCCTCGGCCTGGCGTCCGCGCGACGATCTGCCCAGGGCGCCGCGCGCGCTGACGATCCTGCACAGGCAGGCTGGCGGCTGTGACGGGTGCGCAATGGAAATCGCGGCGTTACGTAGCGGCGCATACGATCTCGCGCGGCATTGCATCCGTTTTGTGGAGACGCCGCACGATGCGGAATTGCTGCTCGTGACCGGCAATGTGACGCGCGCCATGGCGCCTTGGCTGATGGCGGCATGGAACGCCATGCCGGCACCGAAAGGTGTGGTGGCGGTGGGCGATTGTCCGATCGATGGCGGCCCCCTGGGCGAGACCTATGCCACGTTGGGCAGTATCGCCGCCTTAGAGCTACAGGGTTTCACACGCTGCGATATGACGTTGCGCGGCTGCCCGCCGTCGCCGGCGGAGATCCTGCGTGGCTTGTTGCTGCTTGCCGCCGGGCGGGTGGTTTCTGCATGAACGAAATCCGGTCCGAACTAGTTGCCGTGCTGATTGCGGTGCAGGACAACGCGCCGATGGTCCTGACGCTGGAGGGTGGCCGCGCCCTGCCGTCAGGCCCGCTGGAGATGGCGCACCGGTCGCTGCAAACGGGGATGCGACTTTGGGTCGAGCAGCAGACCGGCCATCGGCTCGGGCATGTCGAGCAGCTTTATACGTTCGCCGATGCCCCGGACGATCAGGAAACGCGGCTGATCCGCATCTCCTATATGGCGCTCACGCGGATGGATGCCGACAGCAGCGGCTGGCGGGGATGGTATGCATTCTTCCCGTGGGAGGATCAGTCATCCGAGGAAGGCGAGCAGCGCCGGATGGACATTGGCGCCTGTCTGCGGCCCTGGAACGACGCTGCGCCGACGCCGCTGCGTGAGGGCCGGTTGCTGCGCATGGCGCAGGCGTTCGGATTGGATGGCCATGCCTGGGACGATGAACTCGTGCTCCAGCGGTATGAGTTGCTGTGGGAGGCTGGGCTTGTGCCGGAGTCGCCGCGATATGTGGCCAGTGAGGGCGGTGCCGGGATCGGCGGAATGGCCATGATGCGCGATCATCGGCGAATTCTGGCAACCGCGATGGCGCGGTTGCGGGCCAAAATCCGTTATCGGCCGGTGATCTTCGAATTGATGCCGGAGCGCTTCACGTTGCTCCAGCTTCAGCAGACGGTGGAGGCCGTGGCGGGGCGCGTGTTGCACAAGCAGAACTTCCGGCGACTGATTCAGCAGCAGGCGCTCGTCGAGGAGACACCGGACATGGCGATGGATCTGCCGGGGCGTCCGGCACGCCTGTTCCGTTTCCGCCGGGAGGTGATCGGGGCCCGTCAGGCGGCGGGATCGAAGCTGCCGATCATCCGACCTGTCTGAGCGACGCGATCCCTAGTGCCGGAGGGGATCGGTCCCGGTTTCGACCGGGATCATCAGGGTGGCGCGCAGGCCCGGATACAGGGGGTCGTAATTGAGTGTCCCGGACAGGCTGCCGACGATCGCGCGCATCATGCGCGTGCCGAAGCCGTTCCGCTCGGCATCCGCCATGGCGACGCCGCTATCGGAGACGGAGAGCGTCAGGCGGTTCTGGACCTGTTTCATATTGATATCGATCGGGCCGGACTGACCACCGTAGGCATATTTGCTGATGTTGATGACCAGTTCCGTCACGATCAGCCCGATATTGATCGCACGGTCGGCGGAGATCATCACCGGCATCATCGACAAGGTCAGCTTGCGCCGCCATTCCGGCCCGATGGAGGAGCAGAGCTCATCGCAGAGTTCGTCGAGATAGCGCGATAGATCGATCGTGCCCAGATGATCGTCACGATAGAGACGGCGGTGAACGAGGCCGATGGCGGCGATGCGGCGCTGGGCCTCCGCCAGCGAGAGGGCGGTTTCCTCATTGTTCGACGCGCGGGCCTGAAGCTTGAGGAACGATGCCACCAGTTGCAGGCTGTTCTGCACGCGGTGATTCACCTCGCGGATCAGGAAATCCTTTTGCTGGATCAGGCTGTCGCGCTCGCGAAGCGACGCGTTCAGCGAGTTGTTCAGTTCGCGCAACTGCTGATTCTGATTGTGCGCGATGAGGTGGCGGCGGAGGCGGCGGGCGCCCTGAACCTGTTCGCTGTCCCAGCGCGGTGCCAGTCCGCGCACCGTCTCGCGCCATGTCTCGAACGACTGGCGGGGACGGAGCATTTCATTGGGATCCGTGGGGATATTCTTGTGAGGATGTCCCGCCCATTTCAGAACCTCCACGATCTCCGCGCGCAGCCAAAGCAGCATGATCGGTTTCGGGAATGGCAGGTTGATCGCGAGAACGCCAGCGGTGCGGTCCGGGAAGTCATCTGCCGGCGGATAGACGCTCGACAGGGCGTGTGTCGCGAAGATGCCGGATTCGTTATGGGTTGCGATCCATTTTACAAGCTTGCGAAGATCGGCGGGTGAGGGGCATTCGCGTTGGCATAGGACCTCCTCTTCCGAGACGATGGCGAAGCCGTCCGTCGGAAAGACCAGACGAAGGTCGTCCGCGACGTTCTCGATCATTTTCAGGCTGCTGAGGGAGAGATCGATCCGCGTATCCAGCGCTTCCACCGCATTACGGATCCGCAGGCGCTCCTGATAGGTCAGCAGCTCTTCCTTGCCGCGCAACTGGCGTGACAGCACGCCGGCCAGCATGCTGCATGCGTTGCGCGTGCCCTCGTCCATGAAATGCGGCGTGCGGTGATGGCAGGCGATCAGCCCCCAGAGCATGCCGTCGATCACGATCGAGACGGAGGCGGAAGCGCCGACCCCCATATTCTTGAGATACTGGATATGGATCGGGGACACGCTGCGCAGTGCGGCATCGCTCATGTCCAACCCCGACAGGCCGTCGTTTTCCGGGCGCAGCGGCGCGGGGATGTAATCGACGTCGGGGATGGTCCGGATACGATTGCGCAGGTAAAGGGCCCGCGCCTGATGGGGGATATCGGTGCTGGGAAAGTGATGGTTGATTAGCGACGGCATCGCATCGTCGCGCGCTTCCGCCAGCACTTCGCCGCTACCGTCCTCGG
The DNA here is from genome assembly GCF_002005465.1 of Neoasaia chiangmaiensis. Taxonomy (NCBI): domain Bacteria; kingdom Pseudomonadati; phylum Pseudomonadota; class Alphaproteobacteria; order Acetobacterales; family Acetobacteraceae; genus Neoasaia; species Neoasaia chiangmaiensis. Next base: position 3,003,184 of record NZ_CP014691.1, read on the forward strand.
CAAAACGATAGACCATCACCCGGTCGAAACCTGTCAGCCGCCGGAAATTCTCGGCGGCCAGATGACAGATCGGCTGAATGTCGGCGCATCGTTCGAACTGCGTGGCGCACTCGTCGATCTGGGCCAGTACGGCGCGCGCCGACATGCGTTCCGGTGCGACCGGTTCGAGTTCGATCAGGAAACAGGCGCCCGAGGTGAGGCAGCTGGCCGTCCATTCCCTGTCCGTCCGGGTGCGCACGGTGATGGAACCCAGCGTTATCGCAAGCGTGTCGGGGTCGAGCGGTTGATCCAGCCCCAGCACGGAGGCCAGCGACTGCCCGAGCCAGGTCGGCTGGAGCACGTCCTCGATCGCGCCGGCGCCACCACGGATGATGAGCGCCTGATCGGCGACAAGGAGGATGCCGTGCGGCTGGATCGCATCCGGGCGATGGATAGGTTCGCGGTCGCAGGCTGTCAGCAGCGCTTCTTCAAGCGATGCGGCAGGCGATCCGAACGTCATGTGCTTCGGTGCCGTCAAGGCCGCGTTCCGGCATTCTTCTTGGCATGAGCCGGCATGGACAGCTGCCTTTACCACGTTAAGTTCTTACTATGTTCGAGCATTAGAGACGCTGCGGCCAATCTGTCAAATAACGTTCGCTGAACACTACGGACGTAACGCACTTTCACGCCGTGGTCAGGCAGCGGGGCGAAAACCGTTGCCGCGCGGTGGGCGATGGGCCATAGGCGGTCGGGCCTCTGACTTCTGGAACTGACCCTGCGCGATATGATCCGAATTGCCCGACCCCGCCGGTCGTTACCGTTCGTCCTCGTTATCAGCGTGCTCCTGCCCATCGTATTGCCCGTGAGGGTGTCGATGGCGGCCGCCGGGGGCAGGGTCGTGCCGCATCCGGCGCATAAGAAGCATCCGCTTCCCAAGGCGGAATCCATCGAGGTGAGCGGCATTCGTCGTGCCTTCACCCATGGCGCGGCGCAGCATCTGCCGGATGCCGATACGCGCCTGACGGCGGAGCGCCTGACCGAGCGCGGGGTCGTCGATCTGCGTGGGCTGGAACGCGTGGCGCCCAACCTGACGATCCAGAGCATCAACGGCACGGCGTCGACCAATTTCTATCTGCGGGGTATCGGCTTCAACGACTTCACGCAGAACAACATGGGCCCTGTGCTGGCCTATTTCGACGATGTCCCGTTCGCCTACTCGACCATGAGCAGCGGCCTGATGTTCGACATGGCGGACGTGACCGTCACGCCGGGGCCGGTCGGCACGCAGCATGGCCAGTCCGATAGTGGCGGTGAGATCCGCCTGCGGACGAACGATCCGACGGACAGTTTCCATTACGGCGCCAGCCAGGACATTGCCTCCTATGCGCGCAGCCGCAGCGAGGCTTATGTTTCCGGTCCGATCGCTGATGGGTTGAGTTTCCGGCTGGCAGGGCAGACGCGGCACGGTGGCGGCTGGCAGACCGATCCGCTGAATGGCGATCATCTGGGTGATGCCGACGAATGGGCATTGCGGGGAAAGCTCAGATGGCAGCCGGACAGCCGCACGACGATCATGCTCTCCGGCCATGTGGTGCAGGACAACAGTGAGGTGGTCGGTGCCGTGCCGATTCATCGGCTGATCGGAGGGGCGGCCCTGCCAACGGTCGGGTGGCAGCAGAGCGAATGGTCGGCGCGCCCGGAATTCACCCGGCTGATCGGTCGCAAGGACGGTCTCAAGCCCAGCGAGCACAACTGGTTCTGGGGCTGGGACCTCAACGTGCGGCACGATTTCGGGCCAGTGACCCTGACCTCGATCAGCGCTTTCGAAACGGAGCGGGAGGGCGAATATACCGATCAGGACGCCACGGCCGCCGCGCAGGCCGATACGTATCGGACCGTGAACGCCAATGCGTTCACGCAGGAACTGCGCCTATCGAATTCGCACCCCGACGATCGGCTGCAATGGGTGATCGGCGCATTCTATCAGCACACACGCATGAACCAGCGCTTCTTCTTCGATTATACCGATTACGTTCCGGCGCGCGGGTATCTTCAGGCCACCAGCTTCGGGATGGATCAGGAAAGCACGTCCGAGTTCGGGCATGTCAGCTACCGTTTGCCGAAGCATGTCACGATTTTCGGCGGGCTGTTGCACGAGATCGACGACCGTTCGATCACCGGGTTGCAGTCGGAGATCTTCGGACGTTCGGTGACCAATTTCCATGCCGAGAGCACAGCCGCCGCGCAGTTCGCGGGGCAGGTCGGGGTTTCGTGGCAGGCGGCAAGGAACGTGCTGCTCTATTACAAGATGAGCAAGGGGTTCAAACCCGGCGGGTTCACGGCCAACAACACGCAGCTTCAGGCGCAGCTCGCCCCGTTCAGGCCGGAAACGGTCCTGACCTATGAGCTGGGCCTGAAAAGCGACCCGATCCCGAACCGGCTGCGGATCAACGCGGCGGCGTTCTACAATGATTTCCACAATCAGCAGATTCTCGGGACGGTCCTGATTCCGAATTACGGACCGTTGAGCCAGCTGACGAATGCGCCCAAGTCCGAGAGCTGGGGTTTCGAGGGCACGCTGGACATCCATCCGTTCCGTCATCTGTTCCTGACCCAGAATCTCGGTTGGCAGCGCGGTAATTTCCAGGATTTCCCGACGGTCAACCGTGCCAGGACAAATGCCTATTATGCGAAGACGGGCATGTGGCGGGCGATCAACGACAATTTCTCCGGCGTGGACAACGGTCAGCCGAAGTTGACGCTCAACGGTCAGGCCGACTGGCGACAGGCGTTGTCGCCACGTTACGGCCTGGAGTTCGGGCCGGACTGGAGCTATCGCGGGGCACAGGCGCTGACGCCCGGTGGCACGGGTTTCTATCGCCTGCCGCCGTATTTCCTGCTGGGCGCGCATATGACGTTGCGGCCATCGAACGAGCACTGGCAGGCGACGATCTATGCGACGAACATTCTGGATCGCCACTATTATACGAGCGGCGGCCAGGCGACGACGGTCTATATGTATATACCCGGCGCACCGCGTTTCATCGGCGGCCGAATTTCCTGCGGGTTCTGAAAGGCCTACCCGTCGCGGCGCGCGTCGCGACGGGTGGCGAGGATCAGCCCGGGGTCGGGCCGCGCACGATCTGTGAGAGGTCCTGAGGGCGGACCCACTGGCGGTAGGCCTTGCTGACGGCATCCGGCGTCATGGCGAAAATGGCGCGTGCCTTGCGGTCCTGTTCGTCCAGCGGCAAGCCGAGATTGACGTAGGACAGATACAGGCCGGCGAGATCGTCGAAGCTCGCGCGGCTCATCGGCATGCCGCGCAGCATCGAGGCCTTGGCGCTGGCCAGTTCGTCCGCCGAGACGGGCTGGGACTGCATCGTTTTCAGTTCGCCGATCGCGGCGGTGCGGGCGAGATGCACCTTGTTGGGATCGGCACCGAAGGCCATCAGGAACGCGCCGCGCTGCCGCGACCATTCGAACGCGCTTTCGGCGGAGTATGCGTAGCCGGTGCGCACGCGCAGATCCTGCATGAGACGGGAGGCGAAGCCGCTGCCCAGGATCTCGTTGCCGACCGCAAGGGCATAGCGGTCCGGATTGCCGATGCCGCTGCCGACGTTTTCAAGAAGATAGACCTCATCCTGCAGGCGGCCGCCGTCGGGCACCGTGATCGCGGCCGATTTGCTCAGCGGGCGCTGAGGCAGATCGACGACGGGCTTCGGCCCTTCGGCCTTCCATCCGCCGAATTCGCGTGCAATGGCGTCGCGTGCCTGTTCGGGCGCGATATCGCCGACGACGACGATGGTCGTCAGGTCCGGGCGATAGGTGTGACGATAGTAATCCTGCACGTCCGCCAGCGTGGCGCCGGAGACCGATTGCGGAGAGACTTCCCGGAGGCTGGGATCGGTCGGCTGGTTGAGGGCGTGAAGGCTCGCGCGCTGGAAGCGATAACCGGGCGACTGGAGAACGCCGGGGAGTTCCGATACGGTCTGGTGCTGCAGGACCGCGAAGGCCTGCGCCGGGAAGGCCGGGTGCAGTTCGTTGTCGGCCAGGATCGACAGGGTCCTGTCGAATGCCGGCGTGAGGCTGCTCATCGAGAAGCTGGGCCCTGCCGCGGCCTCGGCGGCGAGGGCGTCGAGGTCAGCGGCCAGCGTCAACCGGTCGCGCGTCTTGCTGCCGAAAAGGAAGAGCTGTGATGTCAGACGCGCCACGCCTTCCTTGCCCTTGGGCTGTTGCAGGTCGTCATTATGCCGGATGAGGCCGAAGAGCTTCACGGTGTGACTGACATGTTCAGGCTGCACGAGGATATGCAGTCCGTTCGGCAGCGTATAGGCGGTTGGCAATGTCGTGGCCGGTGGCAGGTTCAGGGCCGATATTTCCTTCTGCGCCCATTCCGGAAGCTGGACGGGATGATTGGGCGGCGTGATGAAATTCTCCGCTGCCTTGCCCTGCATCGCGGCCGGATTGGGCGAATCCGTGGGTGTCAGGATGCCGGTCAGCGCATGGTCCGGATCGAGCAGTCTGGCCGCGAGGGCATTCACCTGTTCCGGCGTGACGCGCTGGAAGGCCTGCACGAGACCCGCGGGGGAATCGAGGCCGTTCAGCGACATTGCCGTCGCCCAGCTTTCCGTCAGGTCGGTGATGCTGTCGGCATTGAATTCCAGATTGGCGATTTCCTTGCGTCTGGCCGCGTCGACGAGGGCTGACGGCACGCCGTGGGCGCGGATGTCGGCCAGCACGGCGCGCACGCTCGCCAGCAGTGCCTTGGGATCCTGCCCCTTGGGGAACGCTGCCAGCGCCACGCCGCTGCCGGCCTGTGCACAGGCGCTGTAATCGAACTCCGTTTGCAGCGCCTTGCCCTGTGGCACGAGCGCGAACAGCGCACCGCGCTGACTGCCGAGCGCATCCGCCAGGATTTGGGCGGTGGCGTAGTCGGGGTCGCGTGCGCCGGGCATTTGGAAGGCGATCGTCAGGAAGCCCGCGCCCAGATCGCTGTCGAGATGGATGGTCTGGGCCTGGAAGGGACGGAGCTTCACGGTCGGGGCGGGTGGCAGCGGGTGGCCGGGCAGGCTGCCGAACTGCTCCTTCACGCGCGCCAGGGTAGATTGTGGGTCGACATCGCCGACGATCAGCAGGATCGCGTTATTGGGTTGATACCATGCGTCGTAGAAGCGGCGGAGGAGATGGGCGTCCGTCTTCTCGAAGGAAGGGCGCGTGCCCAGGGCGTCGTGTTCGTAGGGCGTGCCGGCAAAGAGAATGGCGTTCTGCTGGACGAGATACCGCTCGATCGGCGAGGAAAGATCGCGGGAGACCTCCTGTTCGATCGCGCCGCGTTCGTGGTCCCAGTCGGCTTCGGACAACAGGGCGCCGCGCATCCTGTCGGCTTCCAGATGCAGCAGCAGGTCCAGATTCTGGGCCGGCGCCTGGAAATAGAACTGCGTCGTGTCCTCGGTCGTGAAGGCGTTGTTGTTATTGCCGATCCGCGCACTCAGCGTCGACAGCTGATCGCGGCCCAACTGCCGCGCACCGTTGAACATCATATGTTCCAGCGCGTGTGCCGTGCCCGGAAAGCCATCTGGCGCGGCAGCCGAACCGGCGAGGTAGATGACCTGCGTCTGCACGACGGGGGCGAGGCGATCCGGAACGATGACCACCCGCAGGCCGTTCGGCAGGGTCGCGCGGACGGCGCTGTCCATGGCCGTGGCGGCCTCTGCTGCGGGGAGCGCCATAGCGCCGATGCCGATCGCCAGCCCGGCCAGAAGAAGTCGACGGCGCCATACGCCGCTACGAAGTGCCAGCAGGGTCATTCATGTCTCCGCGTTACAAAAGCCGGCGCAATCTAAACCCGAGCCTTCGTCTGCTGTCCATGCACCGTATGTGCGACCGCAACGATCGTTCGGCAGGCTTGCGGCGGATATGGCGAAAAACAGATGCGGGAAATGGGATTTCACGTTAAGGTCCAGCATATGTCCATTATCGATCGCATCAATCAGGCCGATGCCTGGTTGCTCGACCATATCTTCCAGCCCATCTCCGACCGCCTGCCGGAACGTCTGCCCGCCGTGGACGTGGGGATGAGCTGCCAGCTTGGCGCTATTCTCTTCTATGGCGCGTCGATCGCCCTGATGATTATCGTCGGGCATATGTCGCTTGGCGATGCGATGTTCAATCTGTTGGTCTGGTGCGTCGGGCTGGCGTTTTTCGTTGGCATCAACCGCGCCCGGCCGCTTGTCAAAGCCGGGCAGGCGAACCCGCTCCGGCCCATGCTGGCCGGCATGCGGCCGCTTTCCATTCCCTTCATGCTGATGGCGGCGTGGCAGGGCGCCGACGCGCCGCCCAATCTCGTGATGGCATCGTGGTTCATGACGCTATCGGACGTTGTCTTTGTGCTTGGTCTCTATCTGATCTCCTGCCAGCCGAGACCGCCATCGCGACGCACTGTGAAGAACAGGCGCGCAGTGCTGACGCCGCTTGAAGGCGGATTGAGCGGGACGTCGCGACGCGAAGTGATCTGATTCCAGCAACGTGGCGAAGGTAATTTGATATAGTCTGATACACGGCATTCAGGCATAAGGTCCTTCATACGCCCGTTGCGATCCCGACGCGCCCAATGGCGTCATCGGAAGGAAATCTCAGTTAGCGCATGCGTATTCTCCATTGCCTTTCCACCCGGGAATTTGCGGGAACGGAGCGTCATGTCGCGGAGTTGGTCAATCAACAGGCGCTTGAGCATGACGTGACGATCCTGCTGGATCGGCATACGATCGATATTCGCACCGGCGATGACATCTGCCGATATATCGGCCCGAATGTGCGGATCGTTCATGCCGGTCGGCTCGGTTATGCCGCAACGTTCTTCTGGTTGACCCGCCGACGTACCTTCGACGTGATTCACACTCATCTGGGGCGCGCAAGCTTCCGTGCGCGCTGGCTGGCGCCGCGACGCACGCCGCTGGTTGCGACATTGCACAATTGCTTCGTACCGCGTGTTTATGCCGCTCATGACGGGCTGATCTGTGTTGCCAAATGGCAACTGGATGCGCTGCCACCCTCTTCAGCAGAAAATGCAGCGGTAATCGGCAACTGGACCTGTTGTGCGAAACCCGATCCAGACCGCCGTGTACGCCTGCGGAAGGAATTCGGTATCGATGACCAGACGTTCCTTATCGGGGCAGCGGGACGGCTGGTGCCTGAGAAATGCTTCGATCTGCTGATCGAAGCTTTCAAGATCGCCAATCTGCCGCACACGAAACTAATCATTTTCGGCGACGGACCCGAGGCTGACAATCTTCGGAATCGTGCGGCTGCGAACGTCGTTTTCGGTGGCTATCGTCCTGACCTTAAACAGGACATGGTCGCTTTCGACGGTTTCGTCCTGCCTTCACGGCGGGAGCCGTTTGGTATCGTCCTGCTGGAGGCCATGGCCACGGGACTGCCGGTCTGTGCGACGGCGGCCGGCGGGGTGCTCGATCTTCTGGCCGCACATAACGAATGCCTCGTGAAACCCAATGACCGTGATGGCCTTGCCGAGGGACTGAAACGGTTGCGGTCGCGGCAGATCGTTGCCTGGAACATGGAACCCTACGACGTCGCGCAGAAAGCACTTGGAATTATGTCGTTCTATAGAGAAACAATACTGAAATGTAACAAAAAAACGTCAAACTGCGACGAGAGCACAACGGAAAGTAAAAACCGTGTCTAATTAGCAACGACACAGATTGTCACGAATATTGCATCTTTATTACGCTTGCGTCATTCCACTATCGAAAGCAGATTTTCCGCTCATCGTAACGAAACGATGCAATGCGGGAGAAGAGCACGGCAATGTCGCGTGGTGGTTTGCAACGAATATCGTCATCGAAAAAAAGTGTCGCGCGGGCGGCATTTCGTATCAGCCTGCTTGGCAGTATTTCCTGCATATGTTTCACGATGGTGAGCGCTGACGCGCAGACGCAGGCTGTCGGCACCGCACCGGCGGCGCATCACAAAAAGGCCAAGCGCCACACGCATGGTCGCGTCATGTCATCGCCGGCTCCTGTCGAGCATGCCACCGTCGGCGCGGCCGCGTCGTCGACCAGCCCTGTCAAAACGGCGCCGGCCACCCTGCCGAACGTCACTTCGACGACGAACCGCGACCTTAGTGCGGCCAACACGCAGGTGCGCGACGAGCAGATCACGGTAACGGGAACGCGTCTTTCCCAGAGCCGGCTGACGAATGTCATGGCCGGCACGACGGTCGATGCCGAGCAGTTGAAGGAGCGTGGATACACCAACGTCGGCCTGGCGCTGCTGCGCGAAGATCCGGCCTTCAGCGTGCCGAGCAACAGCCCGATCGGCAATCAGGGCAGCTATGGCGCGGGTCAGACATTCAATGGTCTGCTGGGCCTCGGCTCCCAGCGTATGCTGACACTGGTGAACGGTCGGCGTTATGTTGGCGGCGCGTCGGCGTCGATCTTCGGCGCGGCATCCGGTTCGCAGGTCGATAGCAGCACGATCCCGAGTTCGCTGGTCAAGAAGGCGGAGATCAAGTACGGCGGCGCGGGCGCTGCGTATGGCGCGGACGCCGTGGCGGGTGTCACGAACTACATCCTCGATGACGATTTCGAGGGCGTGGATCTGACCGCGCAAGGCGGCATGACGCAGAAGCTGGATGGCGGTCAGCAGAAGATTGCCTTCAAGGCAGGCCGGCACTTCGACCATGATCGCGGCAGCGCTGTCTTCGACCTCGAATATAATGGCAATTCCGGCCTGACTTATGCCGATCGCCCCAATGTCTTGGGCGGGAACGCGACGACCTACAGCCAGCCGCAGTACGGCACGGTCAGTCCGTATGCCTATACGCTTCAGCAGGCCCGGCGTTATCTTCAGGTCACGACGAGCGGTATTCCCATGACATCGGGCTTCGGCTTGCCGGATCGCTACGGCAGGCCATCGGCCGGCATCGCCGGGGCGAATGGCAACACGCTGATTTTCAGCCCTGACGGCAAGTCGCTGATTCCGCAGACCTATAACTACGCTTTCCGCGACAACCGTGCGGGTAGTGGCGGCAATGGGCCGGCGCTCGCGAACTACAATACGCTGCAAACGCCGCAGGATCGTCTCAACCTCACGACCTTGGGCAAATACGAGTTCAACGACCATCTGCGGGCGAACTGGGAAGCGTGGTACCAGCGTGGTTCCGCAAGCAGCCCGACGGCGCAGGGGTACTGGAGCACGGCGCTTTTCGACGATCCGTTGACCATGGACAACTTCCTCAACGAAGGCGCGGTGAATGGCCCGTATGTGCTGAGCACGAACAATCCGTATCTGACGGCGGCCCAGCGCACGACGATCATCAACGGGCTGGCGGCGAAAGGCCTGCCGACGGACACGTTCTACATGACGCGTCTGAATCAGGATCTGGACGGCGGCAGTTTCCAGACAACGAACCAGATGTTCCGCTTTGCCGGTGGATTGACGGGCGATTTCAATGCCGTCGGGCGCAAGTTCGAGTGGCATGTGAACGGCACCTACGGCAAATACATGAACTCGACCACGCAGCCGCAGGTTGCCACCCAGAACCTTATCAACGCCGTCAACGCCACGACGGATGCCGCGGGTAACATCGTCTGCGCGCCGGGCTATGTCACATCCAGTGCGCCAACCCGCAGCCGGAACTGCGCGCCCATCGATCTGTTCGGCACCGGGCAGCTGACACCAGCGGCCCGGGATTACGTCACGGCGGATTCGGTGGCGAAGAATTCCAATGCGCAGCGCGACTTCACGGCGGAAATCAACAGCACCGTCGTCAAGCTGCCGGCGGGCGACGTTCGCTGGGATATCGGTTACGAACACCGCCGGGAAGGCTACAACTTCAATCCCGGCGTGTTCAACCGTGGCGAATTGCTGGAGGACGGCACGTATCGTCGCTACGGCAACTCCATTCCCATCACGCCGGTTGCCGGTGCGTATCACACGCATGAAGCCTACGGAGAACTCGACGTTCCGCTGATTTCGCCGGACATGCATCTGCCGGGTGCTTACAACCTTTCCGGCACGGCCAACGGGCGCTATGTGAACAACTCCATCACCGGTGGTTACTGGACCTATATGTTCGGTGGCGCGTGGTGGCCGACACGCGATCTCGGGCTGAGCGGCAATTATGCGCAATCGGTGCGTAATCCGTCCGTCACCGAACTGTTCGCGCCGCAGGGTTCCGTCTATGACAGCGGCAGCGATCCGTGCTCGACCCAGTTCATCGGTTCGGGGCCGAATCCTGCAATTCGTGCGGCCAACTGCGCCAAGGCCGGTGTGCCGACCAATTTCAGCGACTCCAACATCAACCTCCAGACCGTTCCGGGCAGCAGTGGCGGCAATGCGCGGTTGCAGAACGAGACGTCCAAGAGCTTCACGGGGACGTTGACGTTCCAGCCTCACTTCATCCGGGGTTTCTCGCTGACGTCGTCGTTCATCGACGTGAAGATCAACAATGAGATCGAGGATCTCGGCGTGGCCGATCTCATGGCCGCCTGCTACGACTCGGCGTCCTACCCCAATCAGTATTGCAATGCTTTCACGCGTGACGGTGCGACCCACCAGATCACGAACTTCCAGGAGGGGCCGTATAATATCGCCAATCAGCACGTGCAGGCGCTGCAGTCCAAGATCGACTACTTCCTGCCGCTGCGTCGCGTCGGTCTGCCAGCGGACGCCGGGAGCGTCGAGGTGGCGGCGAACTACATCCACTATGTGAAGAACACGACGTCCTATCTCGGCACGACCTATCAGAACACGGGTGCCACGGGTTCGCCGAACGACAGCTTCACGGCCAACTTCAACTACCTGCGCGGTCCGCTACACATCCAGTGGCAGACGATCTTCTACGGTCCGAGCAAGTATGCCCTGCAGGTGACGGACACCACCTACGACCATCTGAAACGCCCGAGCTATGCGTATTTCAATACGACGATCGGCTATCAGTTCAACCGGCACTTCGATGCGAACTTCATCATGAACAACGTGACGAACTCGCTGCCGAAGTATCCGGGCACGGTCAGCCTGACCCGGTATTACGATGCAATTATGGGGCGCTCGTTCCTCCTGGAACTCAACGCGCACCTATAGGAACGACAATACCGCTGGCGACGATCGCGTCGCCAGCGTCTTCAATGCTGGAATGCCATCAGGCGCGTTTGAGCCAGCGGTCTCCGCCATGGCGGGAATGCGCGACGAAGAAGCCACCAAGCGCACCGGCGACCATGAAGACGCCGGTCCAGATCGATACCGGCAGCAGCAAGGTCGAGATGGAGGGCGCCGCAAGCATACCCAGCCCGGTGCCGGTCAATACCTCGCGCTTCGTGGGGCCGAATTGCCGTTCCGCGCCGCAATGCGGGCACAGCTCAACCGTCAGCCGTGTCTTTTGACGGCAGACCGGGCATAGCGTCAGCGTCTCCATGGCCGGCTGTTGCATGGGAATGGCGTTCATGGGCGTCCTTTGTCAGTCGGTCGCGGGATTGGCGGTCAAGGCAAGATTGACGTTGGAGCCCGGCACGCCGATGTGGCCTTTCAGGCTCTGGCCGTCACGACCGGCGAGATGCACGTTCTCGGATGGGCTCATGGTGACGACCCCGCCACTGCTCGTCGCGTTCAGCATGCAATTCAGCGCATCGGCCGGGCCATTGCAACGATAAACCCCGTTCAGCGTCGCGTTGCGCAATCGCGTGATGCCGATCCAGCTATCGACGAGCGTGCCGTCGGCATCCGCCAGCAGGGACAGATGGCCGGGCAATGTCTGCCCCGCGTCCTGAAGGGTCACGTCGTAGGCGGCTTCCCGAACCGGCAGGATGTTCGGCACGCCCAGATCGGACCCGAAGCTTGCGACGGTGGCGTTCATGGAACGCAGGGCGTTGTCCCAGAAATGCCGCGTGGTGTCCTGAAGCGCGCCCTGACCGTGCATGTCGCTTCCCAGACCGAAAACGTAGAACACACTGCGGCGCAGATAGGTGCCGAGTTGAGCACCGTAATCCACAGGTGCTGCGGGCAGGGGCTTGAAGACCGAACCCAGATCGCTGTTCTCGGCGAGGTCGGAATAGAGAATGGCGCGGACGGTTTCGCGTGTGTGAGCGTAACGCGCGCCATCGGAGACCAGTGTCCGCAGGACGGATTTGGAAGGCGGACTGGCCGGGTCGATCATGACGGCGGAGGCGGGGCGGGCGGCTTTCTGTTCGATTTTCTGCGCGGCCACGCCGAAGTCGTGGAAGAAGTAGCCCTGCTGCTCGCCGATGCTGTTCAGCGGATTGGCGGAGAAGATATGCGTCTCCGACGCCAGCCTGGCCGATTGTGCCGGTGTGTAGGCCGGCCAGCAGCCCGACCACATTTCCGTGCTGCCGCCTGTCGTGGGGGAGAGCTCCACCAGCGTCGTGCGTTCGCCGGGCGTCAGCGTGGCGCGCAGCTTGGCGTAGATCGTGCGCGCCCACTCCGTATTGCCGGCAACGAGGATGCTGTCGTCGATATAGACGACCGTTTGACGCACCGTGTGCTGCTTGCAGAAAGCCGGATCGAGGGTGTTGCCGCTGCCGAAGATCCCCTCCGCCATGGCGGAGGGTGCGAACGCCGCGGTGGAAAGTAATGTGCAGAGAAGAAAAGCGCGCATCAGAAACTCGCAGCAGAAAGGAAAAGGGGCGGCGTGGTCAGCGGCATGGCGCCGAATTCGTTGAGCGAGATTGGCGCCTGCGTGGCGACATTGATGAACGCGATGCTGCCATGGCTCTCCCGCCCCAGACGCAACAGCGCGTCGCGATAGACATAGAGATTGCGGTGCATGGCGGCGGTCGTATCCCGCTCGATGGCCGCGCCGCGTGCCCGGACCTGTTCCAGCATGTCCAGTTCCCGTGTGACGCCGCGTCGGCGGGTTTCGGCGGACTGGACTTTCTCGGCGATGCTTTTCTCATGCCGCGCCTGGACATGCCGCAACTGCTCCAGCAGCTTGCCGCGCGCCCGGTTCCAGCGGCGGCGCGCCACCCGGTACTGACTTGTCGCGTGCATATAGTCCGGGTCCGCATCATGCGCGTTATAAGAGAGGATGACGCTGACCATCCACGCGCCCAGATTGGCGATCAGGCTGATCATGACATCGCGTAGCGGATGGACGGCCACCACGCCGATATCGCCCAGTGCGCTGGTCTGCGCCTGCGCGCCGATCGCCTGCAGGGCGGCGGCCCACCGCGCCCAGCCGGTGAAGGCGAGCACGAGGAACAGGGCACCGCTCGACAGGCCGAACAGGCGCCAGTCCGTGCGTCGGGCCATCGGTTCGCGCTGCATGCCGAATCGGAACGACCACTGCTTGAGCAGCTTGCCGTGTTCATGGGCGGCGAGGGCCAGCAGGACACCCAGCACGACCGTCGAGCCGAATGCGACGGCCGGCACGCCCCAGAACTGGTTGAAGGCGTGATAGTTGATGAAGCATTCCGTTACCAGCACCAGCGCCATGAGGAGCCAGTAGAACGGATTGAGCGCGAACATGATGGCGTTGCGGTTGCGATGCTTGTCGCGAAATTCGTCGAACAGATGCCGGGAGCGGCTGTGGTGGTCGTCGATCTGTTCGTAGCGCGGGTTCTTGCGCCATTCCCTTTCCGCGCCGTCGAGTTCCGCCGCCATATCCGCGCGTTCCTGCGCGATCTGTGCGTCCAGCCGTGCGACGGCGTCCAGATCGGCGCGCTTGGGTTGGAGCGCAATCTCGAAATCGTCCCGAAGCCGCAGCCATTCCTGCGCTGCCTCCCGTCCGGGTTGCAGCAGTTCATGCCGCATCGGGCCGGTCAGGCCGTCGACATCCACCGCGATACGCTGCGCGCGCGCTTCGTGCTCCGCGAAGGCCAGCGCCTGTGCGGGACGCAATGCCAGATCGGGCAGGCGAAACGCCAGGGCGCGACCGTAAGCGGCATCCAGCGCGCGGTGTTGGCGGCTGGCGTCGTTCGTGGTTTGCGAACTGCTCATCAGTAACTCGTCTGGTTGCTGCCAAGGGGACGGGATTGAACGGGCTGCGGTGCCAGCAGTTTGACCGGTCTGACGCGTTGCACGCGAGCCCGGCGGACGGGTGCGGCCTCCAGCGGCGCGGTGGCCGGGAGTGGATCGGGCGGTGCGAGCGCGACATCTCCGGCGGGAAGCAGGCCGTTCTGGTTCAGCCCGTAAATCGGGGCGCTGGTAACATCCCGTATATCCGTTGCGAGATTCCCGGCCATGACATGCGTTTGCCGAATGGCGGCGAGGTTGTCCGCCTGGCTGGGCGAAATCAGGAATTCCACCCGACGGTTCAGCGCGCGACCCGCATCGGTATCGTTGCTGGCGATGGGTTGCCGTGCGCCGATGGCGACGGCGCTGAGCGCGGCCGTCGGAATGCCGCGCGCAGCCAGCGCGCGCAGGGCCGCCTCGGCGCGGCGACGGGAGAGGTCGACGTTATAGGCCGCCGAGCCGATTGAATCGGTATGGCCCAGTACCGTCACCGTCTGGCCGATATGTCCCGCCTTCATCTCACCCGCGATGGCGTCGAACGCGCGGGCGGCGCCCGGTAGGGGCTGGTCTTGGTCGAAGGCGAAGAACGCCCGTTCCGAAAAGACGACACGCGTGACCTGCGCCGTCGGCGACGCCGGATCAAGCGTGCCGGCGGGGATCGTCACCGTGGAGATTTGTGGGACGAGGTCGCCCGTCAGGCTGGAGAGCGTCGTGGCTGGTGGCGTGCCGACAGGCCCCTGGACGGTGGCCATCGCGCCCGGTGGCAGGGGCGGTATGGGGCCGTTCGATGCGCAGGCGGTCAGTCCGCAGGCGAAAACGGTGGCGAGAAAGGGAGCACGACGAGACAAACCGGACATGGCGCTTTTATGGCATGTCCGATTGATATCGTCTGTCAAAAATTCAGGCGCCTCTTTCATGCCGGATGGCGCCACGCGATGCGCTGAGAATGGCACCCGACAGCGCGAAGGCCACGGCGAGATACAGGCAATCGATCGCGCCGCCACTACCGCTCGAAAGGCCGAACATCACCACCACCAGCGCGGAACCGAACGACCAGCCCATCGTCCGCGCGACCGCCAGCATGCCGCTGGCGGCACCGCTGCGCATGGCCGGGCCGGCGGTCATGACAGTCAGGTTGTTGGGCGTCTGATAGAAACCGAACCCGATGCCGCTGAGTGCCATCCGCCAGATGACATCCGCGATGGCCGGTTGCGCGGGCATCAACGCCAGTGCCAGAAGGCCGCATGCCAGCACGCCGAGGCCGATGCTGCTCAGCAGCGATGAGGGGTATCGGGTGGCCAGCCGTCCGGCCCAGGGCGCGGCGAAAGCGACGAGCAACGGCCATGGTGTCACGAGCAGTCCGGTGGCGATGGCCGAGCGATGCATGACGTTCTGGAAAAGGAACGGCAGCGACACGTATGCCAGAATCTGCGCGGCGTAGGCGCAGATCGACGTCGCGATGGAGAGCGAGAACAAGGGAATGGCCAGAAGGTCGAGCGGCAGGAGTGGCGCGGGCCGATGGCGCTGCTGCCGGTAGAGACAGGCGCCGCAGAGCAGGCTGGCGGCGATTTCAGCCATGGCCAGCGTGTGTTGGCCATGACCCAGCGCGTCCACGCCCAGCACGACCAACCCGAGGGTGCCGATATTGAGGAGCGTTCCGGCGACGTCGAACGATTGCGGGCGCCGGGCGCTCATTGGCGTCACGCGGAAGAACAGCGGCACGGCGACCACGCCGATCGGCACGTTGATGAGGAACAGCCAGGGCCATGTCGCCACGGCGAGGATGCCGGCGGCCAGTGTCGGGCCGATGGCGGCGGAAATCGCCACGGCAAGGGCGATGGTGGCGAAGGCGCGATGCATTGTCTCGCGCGGCTGTGTCGAGCGGACCAGAGCCCCGCTGAGTGCCGCCATGCACGCCCCGCCGATGCCCTGCACAACGCGCGCGCTCACGAGCGCGCCGATCGAAGGTGCCATCGCACAGCCGAGCGACGCCGCGGTGAACAGCGCCATGCCGAAGCCGTAGACGCGTTTGATCCCGATGGATTCACCAAGTGCTGCGGCAGGGAGGAGACATACGGCGACGGCAATCTGATAGGCGTTGACGATCCAGACCGTTGCCGTCTCGCTGCATGCCAGTTCACGTGCGATCGTTGGCAAGGCGATGTTGGCGATCGCGCCGTCCAGTCCGGCCAGGACAATGCCCAGAACCGCGCAAAGCATGACAAGGCGGCGCGTTGCCAGGGACATTCCGGTCATGCGCGATGCGTCAGAGATAGGTGTAGGGATCGGCGATGGGACGGTTGTCGAGCAGGGCGACGATCGGTCGGACCATGCGGATGATCCACCAGATGGAGAGGAGACCGATCATGACGGCGCATAACGGAATGCCGATGATCGTCAGGAACAGCATGGCGATCAGGAGTGTTCCGGCAAGGCCGAGCCAGAACGTGCGTATCGCGTAGGTGAAATGGCTTTCGTAACGCGTGCCGCGCGCGTCGCCGCGTTTGAGATAGGCGACGATAACGCCGGGTATGCTGGTGATGCCGGTGAAGAACGTTGCGACATACAGCCCATGAACGACCCAGGCCCAGGTTTTCAACGATGCGTCGGTTTGCGGTTCGTTCATGGGCGATCCCCAGCCGGGGGGCGGCGCATCGTAAAGCGAGGTCATGGTGGCTCCGTTTTCCTGCGGGTCAATGTCCCTGATCGTGTTCTCCAACAGCGATACGCGCTTCCACCGCCATGCGCCATGGTGCATTCGGCGGCGCGGCGTCGAGCGCACGGCGGTACAGGGCGAGGCTGTCGGCCGTTATATGGCCGTCGCGTGCGGATTGCAGTTCCGCGATGCGCAGGGCGAGCTCCGGTGAGAAACGGGCGTCGAGCGCGAGGCGGAAATCGTGGAGCGCGGCCTCGTTCTGACCGCGCGTTTCCTCGACCTGCCCGAGCAAGGCATGGCCCTGGGCGTAGCCGGGGTCGTTCGGGCTCATGGCGCTCACTTCCTGTTGCAGTTTCGCCAGCAGGCCCGCCATGCGAGGGTCGTTATTCGCTACGGCCCGATGCGGCTGCGGCGGCAACGATGGATGGCCGTTGACCAGATAGAGCGCGAACGCCAGCAGGGGCACGACGACGATAACCGCCGCGACCCTGCCGCGACCGCCGCTCCGCAGTGTCGTGCCCGTCAGTCGATCCGCCGCGAGCAGGCGACGCTGGACCTCCAGCCGGGCCGTCGCGTGTTCCGCCGGGGCGATCAGGCCAAGGGCGAGGTCGCGGTCGAGTTCCACGAGTTGCCCGCGATACAGGGCCAGGGCGGACGCGCGCTCGTCCGCCATGTCCGTCGTGGGCACGGCCGTGTTCAGGCGGCGCAAACCCGCAAACAGGGGCAGTAGCGCGATGGCGCCGATCAGCAATAAACCTGCGAAAATCATAAAGCTAATCGTGTCCCGTCGCGTCCGAAGGCGACTCTGATAGTTCGTGAAGACGACGTGTTTCGTCATCGCTCAGTGGCGTCGGGGCTTCGCGGCGGCGCATGATTGTCGTTGCGGCGGTCGCGATGCCGATGACGATCGCCAGGGCCGGCATCGCCCAGAGCATGACGGTCGCCCAGGTCAGGCGTGGTTTCAGCCGTACGAATTCGCCGTAGCGCGCCGTCATCCACTGCATGATCTGCCGGTCGGTCTCGCCGCGGGCAACGTGCTGGCGAACGACGTGCCGCAGGTCGCGGGCCAGATCCGCGCTGCTGTCCTCGATGGATTCGTTCTGGCAGACGAGGCAGCGCAGTTGCGATCCGATGGCTTCGGCCCGCTGTTCCTGCTTGCGGTCCGGCAGCATTTCCGATGGATCGTCCACCGCCCATGCGGGCCCCGCCGCCAGAAACAGGCCAAGGGCCAGGATAGCGCGCGGGATTCTCATCGGAGGGCCTGCAGACGGGGCTGGATCTCGTGCCGGAACGTATCGTCGGTGAGTTCGGCCGTGCCGTGCCACGCGATGCGTCCGCCGGGGAGGATCAGGAACGTCTCCGGCACGCCCGTCACGCCCCAGTCGATGGCCGCCATACCGGAGCGATCCGCCGCGACGCGTGCGAAAGGCGAGCCGTCCCGTGCGGTGAAGCGTGCGGCGTCTTCCGGCTTGTCCTTATAGGCGATGCCCCAGATCGGCAGCTTGCGACCGATGTCGCGCAATGCCGGCATCTCCGCCACGCAGGGTATGCACCACGACGCGAAGAAATTGAGCAGGACGGGTTCCTTTTGCGCCCGAAGCGTTGCGCTGTCGAAGCCGTCGCCCTGGCCGGGCAGGCCGGGCAGGGTGAAGTCGGGCAACGACCTGTCGAGGATCGGCGCGTTGACGGCGTGCGGGTCGAAGCCGCCGCTGCTCATGCCGCCCAGCATGCGCCAGAAGCCCAGGCCCAGAGCGCCGGCGGTCGCCACCGGCAAGGCCGTCAGGACGCGGCGCCGCGCAATATCGTTCACGACGTCGCCTCCGCCCGGATCGATGCGGCCTTCTTCGGCGCGCCGACGCGCAGGCGACGGTCCGAGAGGGAAAGGCCGCCGCCGATCGCCATAATCAGCCCACCGAGCCACATCCAGGGTGCCAGCGGATTGTAATGCAGGCGCAAAACATATGTGGTGTCCGCGCCAGTGCCATGCCGGTCGCCGATGACGCCGTAAAGGTCGGCAAGCAGGTTCGTGCGGATTGCAACCTCGGTGGTTGTCTGGTGCTGGCTGCTGAAATCGCGTTTCGACGGATGCAGGACGGTCACCAGATGCCCGTGCCGACGTATGGCGATGTCGGCGATCATCGCGCGATAGTTCGGTCCCTGTGCGTCCCGGACGTCGAGAAGCGTCCATTCATAACCGGCCAGGGTTTCGGTTTGCCCGACCTTGACGTCGACGATGGCATGTTGCGCCTGCGACATGCCGCACAGGCCGAGCACCGTAACTCCTGCGCCGATATGGGCCAGCGCCGCGCCGAACGCCGAGCGCGGCAGGCTTCGGGCGCGCGCCCAGCTATGCGCGAGGCTCAGGCGCGACACGCCCAGCCGCCCGGTGAGGTCCGTAACGCTTGCCCCGATCACCCAGACGGCCCCGACGGCGCAGAGGATCGGCAGTGGGCCGCTCAACGTCCAGCAGGCGACTCCGAGGGCTACGACCGCCAGCAGGCCTGCGATGCGCAGCCGATGCAGCAGCGGCGACATTTGCGCGCGCTTCCATGGCAGCATGGTGCCGAATGCCATGGCGCCCAGAAGCGGCAGGGTGAGCGGAATGGTCGTGGCATCGAAGAACGGCTTGCCGACGGAGATCGTGCGCCCGAACAGCAATTGCGCGAAGGGCGGATACATGGTGCCCGTCACCACGACAGCGCAGATCGAGCACAGCAGGATGTTGTTCAGCACCAGCGAGCCTTCTCGCGACAGGGGGGCGAACATGCCACCGGCGACAAGGCTCGGTGCGCGCCAGGCGAAGAGCAGCAACGAGCCGCCGATGACGACCGCCAGAAGGCCGAGGATGAAGATGCCGCGCGCGGGATCGTTGGCGAAGGCATGCACGGAATTGAGGATGCCGGAACGCACGAGGAAGGTACCGGAGAGCGAGAAGGAGAAAGTCGCGATCGCCAGAAGGACCGTCCAGATCTTCAGCGCCTCGCGCTTCTCGACGACGATGGCCGAATGAACGAGTGCCGTGCCCGTCAGCCACGGGATCAGCGAAGCATTTTCAACCGGGTCCCAGAACCAGTAGCCACCCCAGCCGAGCACGTAATAGGACCACCATGAACCGAGCGCGATGCCGCAGGTCAGGAAGCACCAGGCCGCGACGGCCCAGGGCCGGACCCAGCGTCCCCAGGCCGCGTCCACGCGTCCTTCGATCAATGCGGCGACGGCGAAAGCGAAGGGCACGGCAAAGCCGACATAACCCGTGTAGAGGATGGGTGGATGGAAGGCGAGGCCCGGATCCTGGAGCAGCGGGTTCATACCCTGTCCGTCCGGCGGTGCGGGCCAGACGCGGGCGAACGGATCGGACGTCAGGAGGCAGAAGGCCTGAAACCCGGCGGAGACGCCGCCGAGGATGGCCAGGACGCGTGCGCGCAGGATCGCGGGAAGGTTGCGTCCGAAAGCCGCGACGGCCGCGCCGCATACACCCAGGATCAGGGCCCAGAGCAGGATCGAACCTTCATGGTTTCCCCAGGTGCCCGTGATCTTGTAGAGCAGCGGCTTGGCAATGGCGGAGTTCGCCGCGACGTTCTGGACGGAGAAATCGTCATGCGTCGCGGACCATACGAGGCAGAAGAACGACAGGGCCAGCGCGATCAGCTGCGATACGGCCAGAAGCGGCGCGAGGGCCAGCATGCGCCGGTCCTGTCGCGCGGCACCCCAGAGCGGAAGGATGAATTGCGTGAGCGCCAGGATACAGGCGAGCGCGAGTGCGAAATGTCCTTGTTCGGGACCGAACATACCTTAACTTCCGTTGCCGGTGGACGGGTTCTGGGCGGGAAGCGCCTTGGCGTCGGCGCGCGTCATGGTGTCCCAGCTTGACGCGCTCGGCGGCTTGCCGAAGCGCGGGTCCCATTTGCCGCTGCGCTTGAGCGCTTCGGCGACTTCCTTGGGCATGTAGGTTTCGTCATGCTTGGCCAGGACTTCGGTGGCCTTGAACACGCCGTCCGGCTGCACGCTGCCGAGTGCGACGACGCTCTGCCCTTCGCGGAACAGGTCGGGCAGGATGCCCGCATAGCGCACCGTGACGGCGGCCTGACCGTCCGTGACGGCGAAGGAATTCACGGGTGTCTCGCCGTCCCTCTGGCGTGCCAGCGATCCGGCCACGACCATGCCGCCCAGCCGGACGGTCCGATCGGCGGCGGGCGCATGCGCCTTGATTTGCGACGGTGCCATGAAGAAGACGATGTTGGAGCGAAAGGCATTCAACGTCAGGGCCGTGGCGACGCCGAGGCAACCCACGCAGGCGACCAGCAGCCAAAGCCGGCGGGTCTTGCGCGTCATGCCGCGTCGCACATTGCCCATTCGTGTGGCGCTCATCGGCCTGCTCCGTTTCGTTTCGTCTCGATCAGCGCCAGCCGTGTCCCGGCTCGGCGCAACCGCCATGCCGCCTGAAGCGACAGGGCCAGGGCGCTGCCCATGACCAGCGCATAGGAAGCGACGATGTAGGGGAGATGCGTCATGCGGCGTATTCCCGTTCGGCGATGCGGCGTGTCATGAGCTGGCGCGTTTTCTGTTCCAGAATGGCCGCTTTCAGCCGCGCGACCACAAGTGCGCCGAATCCGCATGAAAATCCGATCATGCAGACGAACAGCGGGCCCAGCATCGACATCGACATCGTGGGTGCCCCTGTCAGCGTGATGCTGTCGGGCTGATGCAGGGTGTTCCACCATTTGACGCTGAACTTGATGATCGGCAGGTCCACCGCTCCGGCGATGGCCAGCACGGCGGCGGCGCGATAGCCGCGTTGCGGCTCATCGAACGCGCGGATTAGCGCGATATGGCCCAGATAGAGGAAGAACAGCACCAGCACGGAGGTCAGGCGCGCGTCCCAGACCCACCATGTTCCCCACATCGGTTCGCCCCAGAGCGAGCCGGTCACGAGACACATGGCGGTCACGACCGCGCCGACCGGACCGATCTCCACCGCGGCAAGGTCCGCCAGCGGATGGCGCCACACCAGAGACAGTGCGCCGCAGACGGCGAGGGCAAAATAGCCGCCCGATGCGAGGATCGCCATCGGCACATGCACGTACATGATGCGCACCGTATCGCCCTGCTGCCAGTCGGCCGGGGAGAGGAACAATCCCCAGATCAGGCCGACGGCCAGGGCCATCAACGCCAGGACGCTCAACAACGGCAGCAGCCACCGCGACAGGCGCAGGAAGCGACCGGGATTGGCGAAGCGGTGCAGAAAGCCCGCCGAGGCCGGATTGGAAACCGCGCTCAAGATTAAATCTTCTCCGGACATGCAACCAAACCGGGGCATGATACGCTTTGTCGCGCTTGGCCGCAAAAAACATTACCGACAGCGGGAGGCAATAGGCCGATCGGGCGTGTCGTGATAGGTGCGAACTGTCTGTTTGTTCCGATGATGGTGATCGGAACCATCAAGGAAGCGCGAGCGGCATGGCATACTGGCTGGTGAAATCCGAGCCCGAATCTTTCTCATGGGATCGGCAGGTTGCGCATGGCACGGAGCCCTGGACCGGGGTTCGGAACCATCAGGCCAAGAAAAACCTTCTTGCCATGGCGAAGGGCGATCAGGCGTTTTTCTACCATTCGGTCACGGAGAAACGGATCGTCGGCGTGGTGGAGGTGGTGCGGGAGGCTTATCCCGACCCGACCGCCCCGGTGGAGTCGAACTGGGTATGCGTCGATGTCCGGACCGTCGGTCCGATGCCGAGGCCGGTGACGCTGGCGGCGATCAAGGCGGATGCTGCGTTGCAGGAACTGGCATTGATCCGGCAGTCGCGGCTTTCCGTGGTGCCGATCTCGTCCGATCAGTGGCAGCGCCTCTGCCGGATGGGGGAGTGGCACACGCCATGAAGATCATCATCGACACCGATCCCGGCCAGGACGACGCCATCACGATTCTTCTGGCTTTGGCGAGTCCTGAAATCGAGCTGCTCGGCGTGACGACCGTCGCGGGCAACGTGTCGGTCGGACAAACGACCGCCAATGCGATCAGGACGCTCGATCTGGCGGGTCGGGCCGATATCCCGGTTCATGCGGGCGCGGCTCGTCCGCTGGTGGCAGCGGGTGTGACGGCTGCTCATGTTCATGGAGCGACAGGTTTCGAAGGTGCCGACCTGCCGCCGCCCAGCCGTTCCGCCGATAAGGGGCATGCGGTCGATTTCATGATCGAGACGATCATGCGGCATGAGCCGGGATCGATAACGATCTGCGCCATCGGTCCCCTGACCAATCTGGCGCTCGCCCTGCGGCAGGCGCCGGCGATTGTGGGACGGCTGGCGCGGATCGTGCTGATGGGTGGTGCGTTCTCGGAGGTGGGCAATATCTCCTGCGCGGCGGAATTCAACTTCTTCGTCGATCCTCATGCGGCGGCGATCGTCTGTGCGTCGGGTGTGCCGCTGACCGTCATTCCGCTCGACGTGACGCACCGGTTGCATACCTCTGTAGCGCGTCTGGCGCGGTTTCGCGCGTTGGGTAACCGTATCGGCAATATCGTGGCGGACTGGCTGACCTTCGAGAAGCGCTTCGAGGCTGAAAAATACGGGACCGATGGCGGTCCGCTGCATGATCCGAACACTGTGGCGTGGCTGCTGGCGCCCGATCTGTATCAAGGGCGGATGGTTAATCTGCGCGTCGAGACGCAGGGCGAACTAACGATGGGGGCCAGCGTCGTCGACTGGTGGGGGATTGGCGACCTGCCGAAAAACGCACTGTTTCTCCGAACGGTCGATGCTGATGGCGTTTATGAACTACTGTTCGAACGCCTGGCGCGCCTGTCATAAAACGTTCATGCGACTCTGGCTGTTTCCGCCATTGCGGGGCGATTAGAAGGGCGGCGGACCCATCTCGGGGAATCCCTTAATAAGGATTTGCAGACATCATGCGCGCCTTCCGTTTTCTGACAATGACTTCCTGTGCGGTCGCTGCCGTTATGGCGACACAGGCTTATGCCGCCGATATCACGGGTGCGGGCTCGAGCTTCGCCGCGCCGATCTATTCCGCCTGGGGCGAGGCTTCCAAGGCCCATGGTGGTCCTGTCCTGAACTACCAGAGCGTTGGTTCGGGCGCGGGCCAGAACCAGGTCATCGCGCGCACGGTCGATTTCGGTGCGTCCGACAAGCCGATGGATGCGGCAAAGCTGGACGCGAACAAGCTCTACCAGTTTCCGACCGTCATGGGCGGGATCGTCGCGATCGTGAACGTGCCGGGTGTGGCGCCGGGTGCGCTTAAGCTGGATGGACCGACGCTTGCCGGTCTGTACGACGGGTCGATCTCCGAGTGGAATGATCCGAAGATCAAGGCGCTGAATCCGGGCCTGAACCTGCCGGAAACCGATGTCGCGCCGATTCATCGTGCCGATGCGTCGGGCACGAGCTTCGTCTTCACCGGCTATCTCTCGAAGGTCTCTCCGAGCTGGAAGCAGAAATTCGGCGCGGCTACTTCTGTCGCCTGGGCGGGCGGCGCTGGTGCGCGTGGCAATGACGGTGTTGCGGCCAGCGTGAAGCAGACGGAAGGCGGTATCGGCTATGTCGAGTATGCCTATGCCAGCCGCAATCATCTGAACGTCGCGCAGTTGAAGGATCATGACGGTCAGTTCGTAAAGCCAAGCCTGTCGAGCTTCGCGGCGGCGGCGCAGGGCGCGGATTGGGCGCATGCTGACCGTTATGCTGTCGATCTGCTCGACACGGCGGGAGCGAATGCATGGCCGATCGTTAGCGCGACATTCGCCCTGGTGCCGACGAACGCGGGCAACCCGACGCAGGCCAAGGCTGTACGCGAATTCTTCATCATGGGGCTTCAGAAGGGCGACGATGCTGCCCGTCAGCTGGACTACGTCGTGTTGCCGTCCAACATCAAGACGCAGATCGTCGGCGAACTGCCGAAGTAAGACAAAGGCCGATCCTGCGGGATCGGCCTTTTGACGATCTGTTTTGTGAATTCAAGCCGTTCGAATGGATTGCCATTCGAACGGCTTTTTTAATGGAGCGCTTTCAGTCCCTTATGCGTCAGGCATGCGTCACATGCTGTTGGCGCGCCGCCGTAGCAGTAACCAGCCGACGACGAGAATGACGGCGATCAGCGGGATTGTAGCGATGGTGTAGGTGCCTTCGGGGTAGTCGAAAGCCATCATAACGAGCACGAAGGCCAGGAAGCCGAGCGTTACCCAGTTGGAGAAAGGCGCCCAAGGCATGGCGAAGCTGACCCGCGCGATTTCGCCGCGATTGATCTTAGAGCGTAATTTCAGCTGACAGATGAGGATGAATCCCCATGTGCTGACGATGCCGACGGCGGACATGTTCAGGACGATCTCGAAAACGCGCGACGGGATCAGATAATTGAGACCAACGCCCACCATATAGACCGCGACGGTCGTCAGAATGCCGACATAGGGAACGGACTGTCGGTTCATGCGCGCCAGGCCGGTCGGCGCGGAGCCGCCCAGAGCCAGCGCACGGAGGATGCGACCGGTCGAATACAGCCCTGAATTGAGGCTGGATAGTGCGGCGGTCAGAACGACGATGTTCATGACATGACCGATGCCGGGCACGCCCAGTGCTTCGAAGAAGGTCACGAAAGGGCTGACCCCGGCATGGTAGGCGCTCCAGGGGAGCAGGCAAACCAGCAGAACGACGGAGCCGACATAGAAAAGGGCGATACGCCAGATGACGGTGTTGATGGCCCGGGGGAGGATTTCCCGCGCATCGGCGCACTCGCCGGCGGCTGTGCCCAACAGTTCGATTGCGGAATAGGCGAAGACCACACCCTGCAATAACAGGAGGGAAGGCAGGACGCCGTGCGGAAAAATACCGCCGTTTTGTGTGATGAGGTGGATGCCGGTCGTGTGGCCACCGACGGGCATGCGAAGGCCCAGGACAACCGTGCCGATGATCAGGAAAAGGACCAGGGCGATGACCTTAATCAGTGAGAACCAGAATTCCAGTTCGCCGAAATATTTCACGCCGATCATGTTCATCGTGCCGACGATACAAAGCGCCACCAGGGCGAATGCCCATTGCGGCACGCCGTCGAAGGCGCCCCAGAAATGCATGTAGAGCGCGACGGCCGTGATATCGACGATTCCGGTCATGGCCCAGTTCAGGAATGACATCCACCCCGCAACATAGGCGGCCCGTTCGCCCAGCAGTTCCCGCGCATAGGACACGAAACTGCCGGCCGTCGGGCGATACATGACGAGTTCGCCGAGGGCGCGCAGGATCATGAACGAGAAGAAGCCGCATACGAGGTAGACCAGCGCCAGTGCCGGCCCGGCCATCTGCAGCCGTGACCCGGCGCCGAGGAACAGGCCGGTGCCGATCGCGCCGCCGATGGCGATCATCTGGACCTGACGGCGGCCGAGATCCTGGTGATAGCCTTCGTTGGCCGGTGGAACAGCGGCATTGGCCGTGTTGGGGAACGTATCCAAATTGTTGATCCTGCGCACTCTGAAGACCTAAGGTGATCGTATCGTAAGCGCGACGGACGCTCTTGCCAACGTGGTACGATGGCAGAAAGTTAATGACCCGGTGGCACCAGCATGCAGGCCATTCCTTGATTTTGCAGCGTTTGACAGGCGGAAGCTGCCGCGGAATGGCTCAAACCGGCCAGACGGGCACGCCAGAATATACCTCGCCCCAGTGCAGGCGCCTGTTGCAGGACAAGCTGCGTTCCCCGCAACGTTTCATAATCGGCTTGTTTCGCCATCGTCGCGGCGAATCGCGCCTGTCCGCTTTCCGAGAATGCGCCAACCTGAATCGCATAGGGACCGTAAGCTGTCGCTGCTGTGGGCGTCGTTGGCGGGCGATAGGCTGCGCGGACAATGTGAGGCGGTGGTGCGCTGGAGGTTGATGATGCGTCGATGACGCCTGGCACCACACTGCATGACACTTGCGTGTCATAGGCGGCATCCGGGTCGCACGCTGTCGGAGAGGGGGGTGGAAGCGCGGATGAGGCCGCGGCCTGGGTGACGATCGGGGCAGGTGGCGGCGGCGGTGTCGAGACAGGAAGAGAGCATGGCATGTCCGGGTCGTAGGCGGCATTCGGGTCCTGGATGCATTGCGTTCCTGACGCCGGTCCGGATGTCGGTTCGCTGGGCGCCTCTGCGACCTCGATAACGGCGCCTGTGCCACCACCGCCTTGTTGATCCGGGCCGGCGTAGGCGGCAAGCGGGCCGCTCAGGGCGATCTGATTGCCGAGATGCGGCGTTACGCTGGCGATATAGTTGATTGTTTCGTTCGGAAGTTCCCGGCCGGTCTCAAGGTAGTCATCCAGTCGTCGTGGGCCCGCGTTATAGGCCGCCAGAAAACCGGGCGCGCCATATTTCTGGTAGAGAATGCGCAGATATCCGGTCCCGGCCATGATGTTGTCGTGCGGCTCATAGGGATCGCTACCCAGCGAAAACTGCGCCTGCATGTCCGCATAGGTTTCCGGCATGAGTTGCATGAGCCCCATTGCGCCGGCATCGGACGTTGTGGGTTGACCGTTGAGATACTGATGACCGCCCGACTCCTGCTGGATGACGGCCCGGATCCACTGGTGCGGGATTGAAAAGCGGCTGGCCGCCTCACGAATGTAGGGGCCCCACGGATCGGTTGCCGGGCCAGGCGCGCGATAAGCGCCGTTGTTATAACGATTATAGGGGGAGTTCGAGGTTGTGCTGCATGCACACAGCAGACCTGTCGAGGCAAGCGCAAGCGCGCGGGATAACGACCTGAAGAGATGAAACTGACCCGACATCTGTATAGCTTGCACCATTCATCGTTAGCGAAAACTGAATAACGGAATACCAAGGCGACACCGAGGCAGCTTAAACCTGATGTTAACTCTTTGTCGGCAATCTTGCCCCACTCAGAAAGGGGAAAGACAAAGGTGTCGGAAGCGGCTGTCAAAAAAGCATCGGTAGGCAGAAATCCGCGAAACTTGATTTTGGCTGCCGTGGCTATTCTGCTCGCCTTTGCGGCAGGTGGCGGGATGTATGTCTGGAAAATGAAACATTCTGCAAAATCGCCGCAGGCAGCTGTCGCCGCGTCTCCGTTCAATCTGCCGCTACCGACCATGATGGCAACATTGGATTCGGATAGTGGTCACGCGTCATTCGTCCGCGTCACCGCCCAGCTTCAACTGGCTTCAGAGCAGGATGCCGGTGTCGTCAGGCAGAAATTTCCCCAGATTGAGGATCTGTTCCAGACCTATCTACACGATACTCGACCCGATGAACTGTCCGGCAGCGGAATCTACCGTCTGCGCGAAGCTCTTTTCGCACAGATTTCCAATGTGTTGGCACCCGTATCGCTACGCGACTTGTTCTTTACTGAACTGCTGGTTCAATGATCGACGAAAGCATAGCCATGGCGCATTCACGGGTGGGTGCAGGCAGTAACCAGCAGGTGCGGCACGAAAGCGAAGTTAACTACCGACGCATAGGGATTGAGAATCTCATCGGAGCTTCTCATGTCTCTTACGAGCGGCTGCCGATGCTGGAGGTCGTTTTCGATCGCCTGATGCGCTCTTTGGCGACGAGTCTTCGCAATTATACGAACGACACCATCGATGTCGTCATGAAGCAATTGACGTCCGAGAAATTTGGCGATGTCTTCGGACCTGAGTCCAGAAACGCCTTGTTTGCAGTCTTCAAGGCTGAGGAATGGGAAAATTACGGTGTCCTGATTCTCAGCTCGCCGCTCGTATATATGGTGGTGGATGCTCTGCTGGGCGGTAAAAACCATTCCCTTGATCCGACTCTGGCGGCAAGCCTGGCGCAGCGGCCTCATACGACAATCGAGCGTGCCTTGATTACGCCGCTGATCCACACAATTCTCTCCGATCTCGGCGATAGCTTCAATCCGCTCTGTGCCGTTAGTTTTCGTTTCGAGCGCCTGGAATCAAACGACCGGTTCGCAGCTATTGCGCGCGCGAACAATGGGGTCGTTTCCGCACAATTTTCCATCAACATGGGCGGAAGTAGCGGCCTCGCAAATCTCATATTGCCACATGCAACGCTGGAACCCGTTCGCGACGTCTTACTCCAGCAGTTTATAGGCGAGAAGTTCGGTCACGATGCGACATGGGAATATCGTCTTGCTCAAGAACTACGAAGCACTGAAATCGAACTTGATGCCGTTTTTGACGAGCAGGTTATGAGCCTCGGCGACGTCATGAACCTGAAAGTCGGACAGCAGATCATGCTTCAACGTCAGAGCAATTGTTCTGCCCGCATTCGATGTGGTGGAAAAGATTTGTTCGAAGGGCGGGTCGGGCAACGTCGCGGACGTGTTGCTATCAAGATCGAAAATGATCTGCGTTCGTTGTCTGAAAATTATGATCTTGAGGATATTGCGATTAATCAAGGCAAACAAGATGAGTGACCTGCAAATATGTATCGAGGTAACGCTCTCATTTCTTCTCGTGCTATCGATATTCTATAGCCTCCATCTCGCTAGGGCGCTTTCCGTGCTGAAGCGTGATCGGAACGACATAAATACGCTCATAAAAACCCTGGAACGGAGCACTGATGAAGCCCGGCGTGGGATCGATCATCTGCGTCTGACGACGGAAATGGTGGAACGGCAATTAGGCAAGACAGTAGGGCAGGGTAAGACTCTGCGTCAGGAACTTGCAACGCTCTGCGAGCGGGGTGAAGCACTTGCAGATCAAATAGAACACTATCGGCCGGCTGTGCGGGGGCAAGTCGTGGCGACGCCGAAAGCATCGCCAGATTTGAGGGAGCGTCGTGAGGAGTCCGTTCGAAGTTCGAGAAGTGAAGCGGAGCGTGAGCTGATTCGAGCATTGAAATTGCAGCGAGCATGATCGCGATATTTTCTGAGGCAGGCGAGTAATATGCTGCATCGAATCGTGAATATTGCAACGGTATTGATGGTTTTTCTATTTGGCGTGAACTCGTATCTATTATTGAGCGAAACATTCTTCTCGTCTGGAAAAATCGAGAATGGCGGCCTTATCAGTCAAGCGCATGCTGTTCCGGAGAAGGGAGCAGCTATCTCTGATTTGACGACATCTCAAAATCTTTCGGGCGAGGATCATTGCGTTATTCAGGGAAGTTGCGTCGGCAAACCACAAGCCAGTCTGACAGGGTCACAAAAGCTGCTGGTGAAAGACATCAATGCACGCATGCAGGATTTGGAACTGCGAGAAAAGAAACTGGCAGCCCAGCAACAGCTTCTTGACGCGGCAAATATCGCATTTCGTCAGAAAGTTGACGATGCGGCAAAGGCAAGCGCTGACATAGGCAAGCAAAACAGTGCGCTCTCAAGCGAAGAAACCAGTCGCCTTGTTTCTATTTATCAAACAATGAAGCCGATCGATGCGGCGGCAATTTTCAATGTGCTTGATTTGCGTGTGTGCGTAACGTTGCTCCAGCACATGCCGACCCGGCATGCATCCGCCATTATGGAAGCGATGTCCCCTCAACGTGCGATTTTGGCGACTCAGATGCTGGTGGGACATCAGCCGAGCTTGCTGCCGGTGGCTACCAACGGTGGCTAAGCGGAAAATAGGAGCGGCTTTATTTTGCTTCCTGATCGGCTTACCGCAATATGCACGTGCCGCATCGCTGTATCACGAGTGGGTTGTTTATCCGCGGCCACTGCTGAAAGTCATTCCTGTTGCGTCCGCTTCTTTCTCAGCGCCAAAACTCCCAACCGGATGGGCATACGTTGGCAACACAGGCCTATTCTTCCAGAAACATAGCGAAGGAAACAGGCTGTTACCGAATGATGTCATCACGTCGTTTGGGGCACAGTCCGATAAAGTTCAGCCGCCGTCGATATATGTCGACAAGCATGAAATTTGGCTACCTCTAAAAGCTGACGCACTTGTTGCAGCCTATCGGTCAGGTGAAAACGTATTTATCTCCGTCAAAGGGCGATACGCATGGCAACCCGATAATGCCCAGCCAACTGACATGCCCAAAATCAAAGAAATTCGTAATTTCAACGATATAACACTTATCCGGGTGTTCTGGCCTGGCGATCAAGGCATTATTGCTTGTCCGGCGCGCCACGAGGATTCGGAAGGGTGGCATCTAACAGATGACGTAAGCGCCAAGATGGCGCCAATATTAATGCGTCAAATGGGCCACGCGATCATTTTCTCTCCGAATGACGTTAATGGCGGGGACAAGTCCTACGTCACGGAAATCCGCGATCCGATTTCCGGCCGGAGAATACTACTTGGCATGACAAAACCGACAGCCGGAGAAGTGCAGCAGAAAATCCGGGGTCCGGGTTATGAA
This sequence comes from Neoasaia chiangmaiensis, assembly GCF_002005465.1. Classification (NCBI taxonomy): domain Bacteria; kingdom Pseudomonadati; phylum Pseudomonadota; class Alphaproteobacteria; order Acetobacterales; family Acetobacteraceae; genus Neoasaia; species Neoasaia chiangmaiensis. The sequence goes on from NZ_CP014691.1 coordinate 3,034,077, forward strand.
ATACGATCAAGTCTGGTCGGTGTTGTTGTCGCGGCCGATGCGGATACACTTGAACTTCGATCCGTGACATCAGGTTTCGTGCTCGACGCTATTGGGACCGATGCCGTGCCGGTGCAGATGCCAAGCACTCATATCATTACCGATAGTCCCGGGTTAATGTTGGCAGATGCTTCCAAAGAGGTTCTCAGGGAAAATTTCCGGCGCGCGTGGACATCAGCGGCCACAGTAAAGCCTGCAAGACGTTTTTCTGCCCGGATGACTGCTGTACGCAGTGCATTAGCCTTGGGCAATTCAAAAGATGCGAGCAATATTCTGGACGTAGCACTGAGAGACAACCCTGAGGGAATTGATCAAGTTGGCGTGCCTGACTTGCAGCGCGCTGTAAATATTCTTCAATACCGAACGAAAACATTGGACGCGGCAGCTGACGGCAACAGTGCAGAAGACCAGTTATGGCGAGGTCTCGCATTGATTCTACCACCCCCGGGTAAAAGATTGACCCCGGATCAAACGGCGCAGGCCGCGTCTCTGCTATCCAACGGCTTCTCAATAATGTTGACATATCCACAGCCGCTTAGAGACCAGCTTACGCCGATTGTCGTAGAATGGATGGCTCGCCATGGATCGGCAGATATCGTGGCAAAGGTTTTGGAAAAAGGTAATATTCCCGGCGGTCAGCTTGCTCGAGCGCTCGTACTTGCACGTAATGACTCGCCGGCGGCGGCGAATACTTTGAAAGAAATCGCACGCACTCCTGATCCCGTTGAATCAGTAAAGGCGCAGGAGGCTTTTCTTCTGTTGGCGGGTCGCACTCAACAATTGTCCCCTATGCAAGTTGCTGAGGGACTGGACAATTTGCGCCCATCAGCACGTCTGGCAAATAGGGAAAGTTCTGTTCTAATTGAAGAAATACAGGCGGATGTCGATGGCGGCCAATGGGAGGCCGCTCAGGCACTGCTTCCTTTGCTGAAGCGGATTGAAAATAACGGGCCGGATGACCGCAGTAACGAAATTTCCGATTTTATCGAGCATATGCATGAGGCTCATGCGCATGTTATGGATTTAACAACAGATCAGGCTGCACAGCTTTTATCCGCAACGCAGGCGCAAATAGACAGTATGTCTGTGGATGATCAAAAAACGATAATGCTGAATAATGATTTGACGGCAAGTTTTGGCCGTCTGGGTTTGCCCGGACATGCGCTGGAGGCAATGCGTAAGTTAGAACCTCGCGATAACACGTCCGAAGCACATCAAAACTGGGTCATCAACATGGCAGGTCTGTTAATTGCCGATAAGCAGGAACAAAAAGCCGTTGAACTTTTGACGAATAATAAAATGCAAAATGGCAACAATATTGAGAGATCACAGTTTCTGATCGCCAAAGCGCAAGCGATGCTTGGTAATTCCAAAGATGCCTCGATGTCACTCGATGGTCTTACGAGCGATGAATCCTTTGTATTGCGTGCGGAACTGGCGGAAAAAGCCTCTCAATGGCGTGACGCTACGTCCGCCCTGCAACAGATCAGCTTTTTCCGTTCACCACCGTTGGGAAAGCTGGATGCTGACCAACAAAATCTGATTATGCGATTGAGCGCAGATGCCGCTCGCGCTGGGAACCGCGATTTGCTGAGCGATATTTGGGAGAAAGACGGGGATCGCGTCACCGATCCGGAATTGCATAAGCTTTTGTCTGTCATGACCAATCATAACGCTAACCAGCCCGCCACTCTGTCCCAGAGATAATGCTTGAAATTTGTTCGATTCGAACAGTTCCGCCTAAGCATCGCCTATAAAATCGCTTGCTATGAAGCGAATGCCCAGAGTGCTCAGCTTCTTGATTGTTGTGCTTATATCGCGCGCAATACCCTGGACTGCGTCTTCAATAATATATGTCTTTAGTCCGAGCCGTTGAGCATCACGAGCAGTTGCGGCAACGCAATACTCAGTTGCCAGACCGCCGATGAATACACGTTTGACGGCCAAGGCGCGTAGAAGCCCGTCCAGACCAGTCGTTTTCTCGCCATCATTATCAAAAAAGGCGGAGTATGAATCGCACTCCGCTTCTCGACCTTTACGTATGACATACCCAATCGGAGCTTGATTAAGCGCGCTCGCCAATGCGGCGCCATAAGTGCTCTGCCGACAATGAGGCGGCCACGGTCCTCCTTGCTCGACGAAAGACATATGATCGATCGGATGCCAGTCCTGCGTTGCAACGACGCAGCCAAAACCCAGTTTCGCCAGATGGTTTAGTGGCGCGATGACATGATTGCCGTCAGGCACTGCCAATGCGCCGCCCGGAAGGAAATCGTTTTGGACGTCGATGATCAGAAGTGCGTCTTCCGCACCCGGGCTTATGGTGCTCATGGGATAATACCAGAAGAGAGAGCAGATTATATATCCGTTCTATTCCTCTGAAGCTGATCCCGCAATCGCTCGCCATCCGTTCTCGTCGACGGTTTCAATACCAAGGTCGGCCGCCTTTCGTGCCTTCGATCCGGCTTTCTCTCCCAGAACCACCAAGCTTGTGTTCCGTGAGACATTGTCCGAGACCTGAGCTCCCAGCCGTTCTGCGATGGCTTTGGCTTCCGGGCGGGTCATTGTCGACAATGTGCCTGTAAAAACAATCGTCTTGCCGGAGAGTTCGCCCGACGCCGGTTCCTTTTCCGGGAGGATTGTCAGTTCCCCAACGAGGTCGGCAAGCGTTTCGAGGTTATGCTCTTCCCGGAAGAAGGCGACCAGTTCGTCTGCAATCGCGCCGCCAATCCCCATGATGCTGCCCAACGTAAGGCGCTGATCCGACCCAATGACAGAGGCGGCTATCATGTCATCGCGCCATGTTTCGAACTGGCGATAATGACGTGCCAGCAATTGTGCATTGCGTTCGCCGATCCGCCGAATGCCGAGGGCAAAGATGAAGCGTGCCAGTGAGATCGTTCGCCGATCGTCGATGGCACGCAAGAGATTGCGCGTCGAGAGCGCGCCCCATCCTTCGCGTTTGTCGATTTCAGCAGCGCGGGCGTGGAGGCGAAAAATATCGCCGGGCCTACGAATGAAACCAGCGTCGTGAAATTCACGAATACTGCGCTCTCCAAGACCGTCGATATCGAAAGCCGCGCGGGAAACGAAATGGATAAGCCGCTCGACGACCTGCGCTTCACAGGTCAAACCGCCCGTGCAACGTCGTACGGCCTCGCCCGGCGGGCGCTCTGCCAGAGCGTGACAGATAGGGCAATGATCGGGGAAGACAAAGGCAGGTCCACGTGGTCTGTCTTCCTCGACGCGACCGAGAATTTGCGGAATGACGTCTCCCGCGCGTTGAAGTCGGACCAGGTCACCGGGACGAACATCCTTGCGAGCGATCTCATCTTCATTATGCAGCGTGGCGCGGGATACCAGCACGCCACCGACATTGACCGGCTCAAGATGGGCGGTCGGAGTCAGCGCGCCGGTTCGTCCCACCTGAATTTCAATGGCATTGAGCCTTGTCATGGCCTGCTCGGCCGGAAACTTCCACGCGACAGCCCATCGTGGTGCACGCCCCACGAAGCCGAGACGATCCTGTAAAGCGATGTCATCGATCTTCAGTACGACGCCATCAATGTCGTAGGGCAGGGAGGAACGTTCCCGTGCGAGGCGGGCGATGTAGGTCGGGATATCGTCGGCATGATCGATCCGCTCTGAAAACGGGTTGACGTCGAATCCCCATTTTCGCAACGTTTCCAGGTAGTTCCAGTGGGATGATGCCACAGGCTGTGTGGCATAGCCCTGCGCATAGGCAAACAGCGATAGGGGCCGGCTCCGCGTCACTTCAGGATCAAGTTGCCGAAGCGAACCCGCCGCCGCGTTGCGCGGGTTGGCGAAAAGTCGCTGGCCTTTTTCCTGTGCCCGCAGGTTGATATCCAGAAAATCCTGTTTGGAGAGAAAGACTTCTCCCCGAATTTCAATAAGCTCTGGTGCATCCGCCGGCAGGCTCTCGGGTATGTCGTGCAATGTTCTGAGATTGGCCGTGACGTCTTCGCCAATCATGCCATTCCCGCGCGTGGTACCGCGAACAAGACGGCGGTTCTCATAGGTCAGGCTGATTGAAAGACCGTCGATCTTGGGCTCCGCGACAAAACGCAACGCCTGCGCCTGTCGTTCATCAAGGCCGAGAAACCGTGCCGCGCTGGCAACGAATGCCGCAAATTCGGCATCGTCGAAAACATTGTTGAGTGAAAGCATCGGTACGCGATGGCTATGTTTGCCGAAAGCGCTGTCGGGCGCCGCGCCAACACTCTCGCGAACCGAGTTGTCCTGTTTTAGTTCCGGATGCGCATCTTCGAGCGCGATCAGTGCACGTCGTGTCGCATCGTATTCGGCATCGGTGACTTCCGGCGCGTCCTTGCCATGATAGGCCTCGTCCCACCGTGCGATCAGAGCTGCGAGGCGGGCATGCTCTTCAGCATAATTCGTCATACGGCAAAGGAGCCTTCCAGTAGACTATCGGCCGCTGCCCGCGCGGCGTCGGTGACAACGTCGCCGGCCAGCATCCGCGCGATCTCTTCGCGTCGGGCTGGCGCCGGCAGGACTTCGGCCAGTGTTTCCGTATGGCTGCCACGTATGCGCTTCGCGATACGCATATGCGTGTCACCCCTTGCGGCGACCTGCGGACTATGTGTGACAACCAGAACCTGCACGTCGTGCGCGACGTGATGCAGGCGATCGCCGATCGAGGATGCCGTTGCCCCGCCGACGCCTGAATCCACTTCGTCGAACACGAGGGTCGCGACGGCGGAGCGCTCCGCCAGAACAACCTTGAGCGCCAGCATAAGGCGGGACAACTCGCCGCCAGATGCCACTTTCGCAAGCGGGCCGGGCGGCTGTCCCGGATTGGCGGTAATCAGGAAAGACGCCTGCTCTCGCCCGCGCCGGTTCCAGGCCTCCGGTTCAAGCGGTATCAGCGAGACGATGAAGCGGGCGCGCTCCAGCTTGACGGGCTTGAGTTCCGCCGTAACGGCGGCTTCCAACCGGCGGGCGGCCGCTTCCCGTTCGGCGCTCAGCAATGCAGCGGTTTCCGCGAACGCCGCACGCGTTTCCCGAACCTGTACTTCCATTTGCGCGATATGAGCATTTCCGCTGTCCAAGGCGCTGAGTCGATTTTGCAGATCGGCCAGCAAACCGGGCAGTTCGACAACGGCGACACTATGTTTTCGGGCAGCGGCGCGCAGCGCGAACAGACGCTCCTCCGTATCCTCCAGCAGTTTGGGATCGGCCTCGGCATCGGCGGCGAGACGGGAAAGAAGCGTCTCGGCATCGGCAAGAGCTTCTTCGGCCTTTTCCAGAGCATCCAGCGCTTCCTGCGCGCGTGTCTGTTGGGGCGACGTATTGGCGGCAGGTTCGTCCAGCGATGCGGGCATCAGGCGGGCAAGGGCACGACTGGCCCCGCGCAATGCGGCAGCGGGGCCTGGCGTCCGTCGGTCGCGCGGCGTCAGTTCCGACAAGGCTGCAGCAATGGCCTCGCCACGGCGTTCGTCCTGCTGGAGGCTGACACGCAAGGCGGCCAGTTCGTCTTCCTCGCCCTCCTGAGGCGCCAGGGTCGAGAGATTGTCGACCGACTGGCGTAACCACTCTTCTTCCCGCTGTGCGGCTTCCATCTCCGCCCGGGCGGCCGCCAGCGCGGCGGTGGCCTCGATCCATGAGCGGTAGTTTCGTGCAACGTGCTCTCGCCGGTCGGGCGACACACCGAAAGCGTCCAATAAATCCAGATGGGTGTTCTGGTCTGCCAGTCCCATCTGTTCGTGCTGCCCCTGAATTTCGACCAGTTGGGCAGCGATGCGTCGTAGTAGGCCGACACCGATAGGCTGGTCATTCAGATAGGCCCGGGATCGGGCATCTGGCGTCACGATACGGCGCAACAGCAAAGGCTCGTCCGGATCGTCGAGGCGTATGCCCTGTTCGGCCAGTAATTCATGGACAGGATGTGTCGGCGGGATCTCGAAACTTGCCGAGACGGCTGCATGTCCGGCATTGGCCCGCACGAGGCTGCCGCTTGCGCGTTCTCCGAGTGCGAGTCCCAGACTGTCCAGCAGGATTGACTTGCCAGCCCCGGTTTCGCCGGTCAGGACCGTCAGACCTGGCCGGAATGCAAGATCGAGCTTTTCGATCAGAACGACATCGCGGATCGAAAGATGCGTCAGCATGAAAACCCGAACCTGCAAGCCTGAATCACACGCATTCACCAGACAAAGCGGAGACAGATGCGAAAAGAGAAAATCAGCCGCCCTTGCGTCTGACTGAGATCAGTCCTTCGAAAACGCCAGCAGATCGCGTTTGTTTCAGCACATAAGAATGACAGATGCGAGACCGGCTGTCGCCGAGGTCAGAACACGGCGTGCCACATGCGGCTCATGAAGCCCTGGGCGTGCGACTTCGGCTGAACGGTGCCATTCGACAAGAGATGATACTCGCGCAGGTCGTTATAGGTATAGCGATACCACTGGCTGTCAGGGTAGTTGTATCCAAGAACGGATGCGGTGTGCTTCGCTTCGTCCGCCAGGCCAAGCGCCATATACACTTCGACCAGACGATGCAGGGCTTCGGCAACATGGTTGGTCGTCTGGAAATCCTGCACGACGCGCTGGTAGCGGTTCAACGCTGCCTCATAATTGTGCTGCTGCTGGTAGTAGCGCCCAACCAGCATTTCCTTGCCGGCGAGATGATCGCGACAGAGATCGATCTTCAATTGCGCATCCCGCGCGTAGGCCGTCTGCGGGAAGCGGGTGACCACTTCTTCCAGTGCGTCCATGGCCTCGGTCGTGCCCTGCTGATCGCGCTGCACGTCCGCGATCTGTTCGTAATAACAGAGCGCGCGCAGATAGAACGCATATGCGGCATCGGGGCTTGTCGGATGGAGCTCCAGGTAACGATCCAGCTGCTGGACAGAGAGCGCATATTCGCCCTGGAGGTAGTAGGCATACCCCTCCATGAGTTCCGCATTCCCTGTATAGCCGGAATAGGGGTAGTTCTGTTGTAGAAGTTCGAATTCGCCACTCGCCAGCGTGTATCGCTGGGAGTGAAGCGCATCGATACCGTAATTATAGAGCGTCTCGGCGCTCGCCATCTTGGGCGCCTGCACCTTTTCCTTGTTCGACAGCCACGAGCATCCGCATAGCAACGTCACGCTTGCAGCAGCGGCAAGCCTTACGGCATTGCCTCGCGTGCGGAAAGAATTCGAAATGCGATCAGGGCTCTGTGACATGCGGGCTCTTCCAGTGATACAACAGCTTATATCACGGGCGACCCGACGGGAAAATCCCACGCGATGGCGTGGTCATGCCGCAACGCGCAGGCGAACGGGGTTTTGCGTTTCAGTAACCAGGCGCCAATTTGCCTTGTCGGCAAATACGGCATGCAGAAGCCTGTTGTTCAGGCCGTGACCCGACTTGTGTCCCATGAAACCAGCCTGAAAACGATGTCCGGCAAGATAAAGATCGCCAACCGCATCAAGCAGTTTATGGCGAACGAATTCATTCGGACGCCGAAGACCTGCGCGGTTCAGAATACAATCGCCGTCGACAACGATGGCATTGTCCAATGAACCACCGCGCGCGAGCCCCGCTTTCTGGAGCATCTCGATATCGCGGCGCTCCACGAATGTTCGGCAATTCGCCACTTCATGACGGAACCTGTCCGTCGTTAACGGCATGGCAAAATTCTGCTGGCCGATCGCCTCGGACTGGAACGTGATGGACATTGCCAGCACCAGGCCACGACGAGCTGGCCTGAGTTCAGCATAAGCGCCGTTCTCGCTTTCGACGCGGATACGACGCAGGATTTCGATATGCTGGCTCGGCGCCTGCTGTATCTGCCGCCCTGCACATTGCAGGAGAAAGTCGAATTCAGCGGCTGATCCGTCAAGAACGGGAATTTCCGGTCCATCCACATCAATCAGAAGATTATCGATGCTGTTGGCATGCAGTGCGGCCATCAAATGTTCAATTGTCGCGACGCGAAGATCCGGTGCCGATGGATTGGCCACAACCGTGCTCAGACGGGTGTCGACGACATTGTCATAACGCGCGGCAATGAGGGGGGCGTGAGGCGCGTCGCTGCGCCGAAATACGATGCCGTGACCGGCCGGGGCGGGGTTCAGCACGAGGCACACCCTCTCGCCGCTGTGCAAACCGACCCCAACACATCGAATCGATTGAGCCAGAGTTACCTGCGACACCGCCGAGGTGCTCTTCGGTGCCGGTCTGGATACAGCCGACGACATCTCTTCAGAGGGCGGAATATAGTCGTAAGCTGCCTGAGCGGGCATAGATACGGCTATATTCGACATCGACGGCTCCATTGGCTGGGGCGAGAAAACAAGGAGACCGAAAAGGCCTCCTGTTTCCCTTAGACTTCCTGCGGAGATTACCGCCAGTCAATGATTGTTGCCGAGTATTACGGCCTAAGATATTGAAAAGATAGCGGAATTCTTGTTACAATTCTTACTGCTGGCGCCTTAAAAAGGTCGGAATTTCCAGCCCTGCATCGTCATTCGGCTCATGCGGCGTAGCGCGCGGGCTTGTATCACGTTCCGTCACATGCGGTTCGTCACGCTGCGGTGCCTCAGGCTGCGGCGCAGGGCGCCCGCGAAGTGCTCCGGTGACAATACCGAAAAGACTACGTGGCTGCTGTGCCGCTTCGGCTTGACGTGGCGGTTCGGAAAAGAGGCCGGAACGGGGTGAGGGTGCGCGTGCGGCCTGATGTGGAACGGTATTGGGGGAGGGTGCTCCCGATGTGGAAGGAGTCTGCCCGTCGATCTGGTAATTCGGTGATGAACGCGGCACGGATGCGTAGGTCGAGGCTGGCTGGAACGGCGGATTCGCACCGGTGGCTGCCTGAGCAGCCGGCGCGCCGGTCCCTGCGGGCTGTTGCACGGAGGACGCATCTTCCGGCGTCGCTTCGGCCGGAGCGCTGGCTTCCTGACGAACCGTATCGATGCCGGTCGCGACGACGGAAACGCGGACACGCCCGTTCAGTGCCGGATCAATCGCCGAGCCGAAAATGATGTTCGCATCATCGGCGACTTCCTCGCGAACGCGATTAGTGGCCTGATCGACCTCATAAAGCGTGAGATCCTCGCCACCCGTGATGTTGATGAGAAGGCCGCGCGCGCCCGACATCGACGTGTCTTCAAGCAATGGGTTGGAGATGGCCAGTATCGCTGCCTCGAGGGCGCGATCATCGCCCTCGGCTTCACCCGTGCCCATCATCGCCTTGCCCATTTCGGCCATGACGGTGCGGATATCCGCGAAATCGAGATTGATAAGACCCGGCGCCATCATCAGGTCGGTCACGCCGCGCACGCCCATGTAGAGAACGTTGTCCGCCATCTTGAAGGCGTCTTTCCAGCTCGTCCGCTCATTGGCCAGCCGGAAAAGGTTCTGATTCGGGATAACAATCAGCGTATCGACGTATTGCTGCAATTCGGCGATGCCGGCTTCGGCCGATTTCGCACGGCGCGCACCTTCGAAGGTGAACGGTTTGGTGACCACGCCGACCGTCAGGATGTTGCGCTCGCGCGCCATCTTCGCGATCACCGGTGCGGCGCCCGTTCCGGTGCCGCCGCCCATGCCGGCGGTGATGAACACCATGTGCGCGCCGTCGATGTGGCGGCTGATTTCATCGGCGGCTTCCTCCGCCGCGGCCTTGCCGATCTCCGGTTTCGCGCCGGCGCCCAGCCCCTGAGTCAGATGCGGCCCCAGTTGCACCCGCCGGTCGGCGCGGGAGTGCGACAACTGCTGCGCATCCGTATTCGCCACGACGAACTCGACGCCCTGCAACTGCAACGCGATCATGTTGTCCACCGCATTCGTGCCGCCGCCACCAACGCCGATCACAGTGATGCGTGGCGAGAAATCCGAATGGTTATGCTGCGGGACGGTGAGATTGAGCGTCATGGGCGTATCCGACTGGGGCAGAGCGTGGGAGAATTGCGACAGAAAATGTTAAAAAAGCGTTCTCGGAAAAGAATGTGGCAGTTCTATATCACACGCGATCACGAATGAAGTGGATCAAACGACGTATTACGCCTGAAGAGCGCAATTCTGGCGTATCAGCGTCACGAAAGGCGCGATCCGCACCCGCGGCCCATGCCAGAAGGCCTGCTGATGTCGCAAAGCCGGCCGATGCCGCGGCACCCTCCGGAAGGCCGGTGATGCGCAGGGGACGGCCCAGACGGATCGGCCGATCAAGAATACGGGCTGCCATGGGGCCGATCCCGTCAAGAAGCGAGGCGCCGCCGGTCAAAACGACCCGCCCGCGCCCGGCACGTCCCAGACCGGCGCCGTCGAGCCGATCGCGAACCAGTTCCAGCGTCTCTTCCACGCGCGGTCGAATGGCCGAGACCAGCCGGGCGCGGGAGACACGCGTCAGGGCGCCATCTCCTTCGCCGATCTGCTGGAGCTGCAGCAGGTCGCCCTCATCCTCGGAGGCAAGTTCCGCCGAGCCGAACATCGTTTTCAGCCGCTCGGCATAATCAAGCGACGTCGACAGCATGCCGGCCAGATCGCGCGTGACATGAAGCCCCCCGACAGGCAGGTGCGCCGTGTGAAGCAGCATGCCTTCGCCGAACACGGCCAGGGAGGTTGTGCCGCCGCCCATTTCGACGACGGTCGCGCCCAACTCACGTTCGTCCTCGTCCAGAACAGACAGGCCGGAGGCGAACGGGGCAGACACCAGACCGGACATCTTGAGTTCCGCTCGCATCATGACCGAATCCAGGGTGCGGAGCGCTGTCGAGGCGGCATCGACGATGTGCAGTCTGGCGGTCAACTGATCGCAAAGGTGCCCACGCGGGTCGAGAATGCCTTGTGTTTCGTCGACGGCAAAGCCGATCGGCAAGGTATGGATTGCCGTTCGCCCTTCCGTATGGGCGCGGGCCTGCCCTTCGGCAATGACGCGCGACATGTCCGCTTCCGTGACTTCGCGACCGCCGATCGGCATGCGTGCGTTGAAAAGGCGGCTTTCCGGCTGCCCGCAGGAGAGATTGACGACGACATGGTCGAGCCGCTTGTCGGCCGCGTCTTCCGCCTGACCGACGGTGGCGCGAATCGCCTGTTCCGCTTCGCGCAGATCGACGATGGCACCGTTGCGAATGCCTCGTGAGCGGCGCCAGCCATGGCCTAGCACACGAAGCGATCCGTCGGCTTCGCCCCGGCCGATCAGGCAGGTCATTTTCGTCGAGCCGATGTCGAGCGCGCCGAAGACACCAGGGCGCCAGCCACGCGGTGATGATGGCTCGTCCGCAGGGGGCAGCTTCAGGATATTTCGTTCCGACCCGCCGCGATTGCGTTCTCCACCTACGGGAATCAGCGCACGTCCCCGCGTGGCGCGGCGTTTGCGCTTTGGCGTCTGGGTGTCGGAGACGACAAGATCGTTCAAGGATGCTGTCCTTTATTGTCCTGTGCGGTTGCGCCCGTTTGATCGGGCGGAGAAGGAGTGCTGGTATCCGGTGACGGTGGAGCGGCGGGCGGTTGATGGATCACCATACGGTCGGGCAGGCGCATGTCGATAGAAATTACCGGCCGTTCGAGAAGATGATCGCTTGATTGATATCGGGCCAGACGGGCGAGTGCGGCTTTTTCCTGCCCTTCCGGCAGCAGGACGGTTGTGCCGTCGCGCAATGAAAGGTTCCACCGGCGTGCGCCGACCCGGACGGCGGCTGTGACGAAGGCCTTCACATTTGGCTGTGCGTCGAGTTCATCGATCAGCTCCGCCGCGGCTGTGTTGGCGCCGTCGCCGACCACCAGAGGCAGTTGCAGGAATGCTTCGGCATTCTTCCCGGTCGTCCCCTGATCCGGCACGCGGTCTCCCGCACGGTTGATCAGGACGAAATGGCCATGGTCCTGCCAGACGGCGACGGGGCTGCGCTCAAAAAGGTGGATCACGATCGTATCGGGCATATGTCGCTCGACGGACGCGTGATCCACGAAGGGGAGCTTGTCGATCCGCTCCCGCGCCGCGTTGACGGAAAAACCGAAGATCGGCGAGCCGATCGATGTGCCCAGCGCCTGCATCAGGCTGGCTTCGGTCGTGAGATGCTGCCCGCTGATCGCAATCGCGCGGATTTGCAGCGGCATCATGTGGATCAGGCGCGCGCGGAGGGGCGCGAATCGCTGCTCCGACGCCGCATCGTGAAGCAGGATGGCCGCTCCGCCTGTGAGGGCAGCGAGAACGGCGAGCAGCGTCAACGGCCGCCAGAGCCGACGAAGACGCCGCCCCAGCATTTTCATGCGCGACGGCCGGTCGTTCGTATAGCCGCCGCGCGCGCGTCGTTCTGTCTGCCAGTTCGCCATCAGCGTGAAAGTGCTTCCTGTACGATCCAGTCGCAAAGTGCCGGGTAGCTGATTCCTTCGAGCGCCGCCTGCTCCGGCAACAGCGATGTCGGCGTCATGCCCGGCTGCGTGTTGACCTCAAGGATCACCAGACGCCCCGGACCCTCGCCCGCCGTATCGTCGTAGCGGTAGTCCGTTCGGGTTGCGCCGCGGCAGCCGAGCGCCCGGTGCGCCGCTTCCGCCAGCCGCAGGGCCTGCTCGAAAGCTTCGGGATGAATGTCGGCAGGCAGGCGATGGACGGAGCCGCCCGCCGCATATTTCGCATCGAAGTCGTAGAAGCCATCCGCCCCGACTGCCGGAACGATGTCGGTGACCGTCAGGGCGCGATCGCCCAGAACGCCGACCGTCAGTTCGCGCCCGGGAATGAATTCCTCGACCAGCGCATGGCGCCCGAATTTCCAGTCCGCCGCGATGGCGGCACGCTTGTTGCTGCCGGTCCGCACGATTTCAACGCCAACGGACGAGCCTTCCGCGATCGGCTTGACGACATAAGGCGTCGGTAGCGGATCGGCTGCGGCAAGTGTCGCAATATCGACAACCATGCCACGGGCGACAGGTAATCCGGCGGCCTGCAACGCCTGACGCGAGGCTTCCTTGTTCATGGCCAATGCCGAGGCGCGGATGTCGCAGTGGGTATATGGCAGTCCAAGCCATTCCAGAACGCCCTGAATGGCGCCGTCCTCGCCATAGCAACCGTGTAGGGCATTGAACACGACATCCGGCGCTGCCTGCCGCAACGCGGCGATCGTCACAGCGATATCGGGGCCTGCGTCGATCGGCGTGACGGTGTATCCGGCCTCACGCAACGCAGCCGAGATAGCCGCGCCACTGCTCAGGCTGACACTGCGTTCGTTCGAGATGCCGCCCTGCAGGACGGCCACATGGATGCTCATGCCTGGTTCTCCGCAGTTTGCCGGCCGAGGCGTTTGATTTCCCAATGAAGATCGATGCCGGACTGTGCCCTGACGCGATCCCGGACGGTTTCCCCGAGTTGTTCCAGATCCATGCTCCGAGCCGCGCCGAGATTGAGCATGAAGTTGCAGTGCTTCTCGCTGATCTGTGCATCGCCGATCCGCAGACCGCGACAGCCGGCGGCGTCGATCAGGGCCCAGGCTTTCTCTCCGGATGGATTGCGGAATGTGGAACCGCCCGTGCGGGCACGGATGGGCTGTGCCGCTTCACGTGCGGCCTTGATCTCGGCGATATGCGCCCTGATCTCGCCCGGATCGCCGGAACGCCCCGTCAGCCGGGCGCGCAGGACGATCGCACCAGTCGGCAGGATGGAGTGGCGATAGGCGAAACCGAGTTCCGTGGCGGCGAGGCGGCGCAGCGTCCCGTCCGGCATCATGATGTCGATCCATTCCAGAACCGTGGACAAATCGGCACCATAAGCGCCGGCGTTCATCACCACCGCACCCCCGATCGAGCCCGGAATGCCGGCGAGGAACGATAGCCCGTCGATTCCGGCGGTCGCGGCATGTTCGGCGACCGTCATGTCCAGCGCCGCAGCGCCTGCGACGATCGACCGTCCATCGACGATGATGTCGGAAAAGCCACGCGTCAGGCGAATGACGACACCCTCGATCCCGCCATCACGGATGATGACGTTCGAGCAGGCGCCAAGCACCGTTATCGGTGTGGTGGCCGGTAGCGCCTTCAGGGCCGAGGCCAGATCGTCCGCGTCTTCCGGAACGAACACGAAATCGGCGGGGCCGCCTGTGCGAAACCATGTTCTGGGTGCCAGTGGCACGTCACGGCTGACGCGTCCGCGGACCCCTGACAGGCTATTTTCGATGGAGACCGTCACGCCGCTGCTTCTTTTCCCGGCGCCTTGCCATTGAGTGCCGCCAATTGGCCGGGCAAGGCATGCGCCCAGTTCGTGATGGTGCCGGCACCCAGGCAGACGACGAAATCGCCGGGCTTGGCGATGGCGTGCACCATTTCCGGCAGGTCTTCCGGCGCGGGCAACGGCACGACGGAACGATGACCGCGCGTGCGCAGGCCTTCGATCAACGCATCGCGATCGACGCCCTCGATCGGCGATTCCCCGGCTGCATAGACATCGGCGACGATCACCGTCCCGGCATCGTTCATGCAGGTGCAGAACTCGCCGAACAGGGCCTGAAGGCGCGAATAGCGATGCGGTTGCACCACCGCGATGACATTGCGCGCGCCGGCCTGACGTGCGGCGCGCAGCACCGCCGCGATCTCCACGGGATGGTGGCCGTAATCGTCGATAACGGTGATGCCGCCGAACTCGCCCGTTCGCGTGAAGCGGCGCTTCACACCACGGAAGCCGGCCAACGCCGAGCGGATCGTCGAATCGTCGATGTCCATCTCCTTGGCGACGGCAATGGCCGCCAGCGCGTTGAGGACATTGTGATGCCCCAGCATCGGCAGCCGGAACGGTCCCGCGCGGCGCGAACTGTTTCGCGAACGGTCCGTCATGACGACCTCGAAGGTCGCACCCATGCGGTCGGTAATGACTTTCTCCGCGCGGATATCGGCCTGCGGGCTGAAGCCGTAAGTAACGATCCGATGGTCGGAGAGGCGCGGGATCATCTGTTGCACCGCCGGATGGTCGATGCACAGCACCGCGAAACCATAGAAGGGAATGTTCGAGACGAACTGATCGTAGGCCGCCTGCATCGCTTCGGCCGTTCCCCAATGGTCCAGATGTTCGGGGTCCATATTCGTGACGACGGCGATGACGGCGGGCAGGCGAAGGAACGAGCCGTCGCTTTCGTCGGCCTCCACGACCATCCACTCACCCGAACCCATGCGCGTATTGGTGCCGTAAGCTTCGATGATGCCGCCGTTGATGACGGTCGGGTCCAGCTTTGCCTGTTCCAGCACGCAGGCGACCAGGCTTGTGGTCGTCGTCTTGCCATGCGTCCCGCCGACGGCGACCGACCAGCGCAGGCGCATCAGCTCGGCCAGCATTTCCGCGCGGCGCACGACAGGAATCAGACGTGCCCTTGCCGCGACAACTTCCGGATTGTCACGCTTGACGGCCGTTGACGTCACGACGACCTGCGCGCCGCCGAGATTCTCGGCCGCGTGGCCGACATGGATGGCAATGCCCAGCTTGCGCAGCCTCAGGACGTTCGTGTTCTCGGCAATGTCCGACCCCTGAACCTTGTAGCCAAGCATGTGCAGCACCTCGGCGATGCCGGACATGCCGATGCCGCCGATGCCGACGAAATGAATGGTGCCGATGGAAAGGGGGAGGGCGCGCATGGAAACGAACTTTCAGAGCGTCTTCGAGGAGGAGGAAATCGCAGCAGGCGCTGCGTAGACGGGTTGTGTCGATTCGACCAGATCTGCCAGCAATTCGGCACTATGCGGCTTGGCCAGCGACCGGGCGGCGGCAGCGGCGACGGCAAGTTGTGCAGGATCGGCCAGCAAGGCTTGCAACTGGGCCAAAAGGGCCTCGACCGTGAAGGCCGGCTGCCGAATGAGCCAGGCCCCGCCGATACGGGCCAGTTCGGCAGCGTTTGCGCCTTGCTCATCGGAAGCGGCAATCGGCAATGGCACCAGGATGGAAGGGCGACCGGCAATCGTGAGTTCCGCGATCGATGACCCGCCTGCGCGACCGATGACCAGATGGGCGTCCTGAAGGAGCTTCGGAACGGCCTCAAAAAACGGCTGGATTGTCGCGGCGATACCGGCACCGTCATAGGCTGCGCGAACCCGATCCACATCTTCCGCGCGCGCCTGCTGCGTGACATGCAGCCGGGACCGGAACCCGATCGGCAGGGCCACCAGGGCGGCGGGAACGATATCGGCAAAAACACGCGCGCCTAATGACCCACCCCAGACCAGCAGGTGGATCGCCTCCGCCGGGGCTGCGTAGGGTGCGTCCGCCAGAGCTTCGATGCCGGGCCGAACCGGCATGCCGGTCAACGACGTTCGTGCGTGCCGGGGAAGTTTCGAGACGACGGGATAGGACGTTGCGATGACGTCGGCGGTTCGGGCCAGCAAGGCATTGGCCTGCCCAAGCACGGCGTTGCCTTCGTGGATGACGATCGCCGGGCGGCGGCGCTTGCTGCGTAGCCATGCGCCCAGGATCGGCGGAACGGAGGGATAACCACCGAAGCCCACGACCACATCGGCCTCGATATCGTTCAGAAGGCGGCGCGCGGCCCGGATGCCGGCGAACAGCGCAAGACCGCCACGTAACTTGCGCATGAGTCCGCGACCGGCAATGCCGGCGCCTTCCAGAATATACTGGGGCCTGTCCGCAAAAATGCCGTGCTCGCGGCGGCCATGACGGCGGTCGGTCATCAGCACGATGTCGTGCCCCCGCGCCGCCAGTATCGTGGCAAGTGCTTCCGCCGGAAAGAAATGCCCGCCCGTTCCCCCGGCGGCGATGACGATCCGTCGCTTCATGACGCGCGCCGTGTGCGCAGGGCGGTGTTCCACTGTTCATGCTCGTCGAAACGCTGCGCGATCGGACTTGCCGAAACGCGACGACGCGTGAGCGCCAGAACCATGCCGATCGTCAGGGCGACGGACATGGCCGAGGAGCCGCCATAAGAGATGAACGGGAGCGTCATGCCCTTGGTGGGAATGAGATGCAGGGTCGACCCCATATTGACGAAGGCTTGCAGACCGAAACCGGTGACCAGCCCGGCTGCGGAAGTGATGACGAAAGGATCGTCCTCACGCATCAGCTTCATCAGCGTGCGCAAGACGATCACCAGAAACACGCAGACGATCCCAAGGCAGATCAGCAGACCGTATTCCTCACCAGCCACGGCGAAAACGAAGTCGGCATGGGCGTCGGGCAGCAGGTCCTTGACGCGTCCCTCGCCGGGACCGCGGCCCATGAGGCCCCCGTTACCGAAGGCGCGCAGGGCGGTGTCGATCTGATAATGGTCCCCCACGTTGGGATGGAGAAATCGCTCGACGCGGGAGCGCACATGCGGGAACACCACATAGGCCCCGGCAAACGCACCGACCATCGCGCCCACGCCGACGCCAACGAAAATGAGCCGCAGACCATCGACGAACAGCTGGGTCATGAAGACCATCGTAATGACGGACAACATGCCGATGTCCGGCTGCGATTTCAGCAGGAGCAGGATAAGACCGAAGGCGGCGAATGCGATCAGCAGTCCCGGGAAAGCGACGTTGCCGAATATCTGTCGCTCACGCCGTTCCGCAAGAAGCCACCCGGTCACCACGGCGAAGCAGGGTTTAAGAAACTCAGATGGCTGAACGGACATCATAGGCAGCGCGATCCACCGCCGGGCGCCTTTGATCTCGATACCATGCACGAGTGTCATGAATGTTGCAGCCAGTGCGAGGAGGCCGCCGATAAGGGCGAGACGCTTGATGCCTGTGCGCGAAAGGCTGGAAACGCCAAGCACGATGGCGCCGGCGATGCACAGGAAGATGACCTGCTTGAGAATGAACATCTCACGCGATGCGCCGATACGAACGGCAACGGCCGGACTGGCGGCCAGCATCAGGATATAGCCGAGCGCAATCAATATTCCGACGCAGGACAACGTGACGCGATCGACATGACGCCACCAGCGGGCAACCTTCGAAGTGTCGACGCGAGAAATGGCCGGCATCGTGTCTTTTCCTTCAGGTGAGCGTCTCGGGTGAACTATCTGATTTTATAAGATTGCCGAAAAGATGAATAAACTGTGAACCTCGTGCCTCAAAGCTCGAAAATTGGTCAAAACTTGCACAAGCCGGCGAAAGCAGCACCGTGCGCACGCCAGATGCCTTCGCTGCCTGGAAGGCCGCCGGGACCGCGCGTGCCAAAGTGCCGACATTCTCAAACGGAATGTCATGGCGCGCGAGTGTTTCGCCCAGCAGGGTGGCGTCCTGCCCGATCAGAAAGGCCTGTGCGATCCGGTCGAAAAACGGTGCCAGCATCTCGATCCCGCCGGCTTTTGCCGTGCCCCCTGCAATCCAGATGACACGGTCGTAGCAGCGCAGGGCTTTTTCAGCGGCTTCCGCATTGGTCGCCTTGCTGTCGTTGACGAATGTGATGCCGTCCAGAACGCCGACCCGCTCCAGACGGTGTGCCAGGCCCGGATAAGTCCGCAGCCCCCGCGAGATGGTGGCGTCGTCCAGCCCGAGATGCGCTGCCATTGCCCAGACCGCCAGGGCATTCTGCGCATTGTGCGATCCGGGCAGGGACGGTACCGCGCGCATGTCGAAAATCGTCTGCCCACGATGGATCAGCGATCCATCGATGCTGCTGAATTCTGCGCCCTGTCCGGTGGCCGATACGCGTGCGACAGGAATGCCGCGCCGGGCAGTCCGCGTGGCGAGTGCCGCACTATCCGGGTCGTCGACGCCGATGACGGCAAGATCGCCGGACGACATGTGATCGAAGACATGCTCCTTCGCGGCGATGTAACCCGCCATGTCGCCATGCCGATCCAGATGATCCGGAGAGAGATTGAGCAGGCAGGCGGCGCTGGCGTGGTAGCTGCCAAGCCGCTCCAGCATGTAGGACGACATTTCGATGACATAGACGCCGTTGTCCGGCAGGCGCGGGAGCGCCAGCGACGCTGTTCCGAGATTGCCGCCCGCCGCGTTCGGAATGCCGGCGTCTGACAGGATATGCGCGAGCAGCGCGGTTGTGGTGGACTTGCCGTTCGTTCCGGTGATCGAGACGAAACGTGCCGCCGATCCGCTCGCCCGCACAGCCTGAAAAAGCAGTTCGGCGTCTGAAAAAATGGGAATGCCGGCGGCGCGCGCCATGTCGGCGACAGGATGCGGCCTGGGTCGTTGATGGGGAATGCCAGGCGACAGGATCAGCGCGTCCGCCGTAACCAGATC
This sequence comes from Neoasaia chiangmaiensis, assembly GCF_002005465.1. Lineage (NCBI taxonomy): Bacteria > Pseudomonadati > Pseudomonadota > Alphaproteobacteria > Acetobacterales > Acetobacteraceae > Neoasaia > Neoasaia chiangmaiensis. The sequence continues at coordinate 3,053,258 of NZ_CP014691.1, forward strand.
ATTGAATGGCGCGACGGTCAGGCGGGGATGCGCGGGCAGTTCGGCATGCCTGTCGTCCCATGCCTGAACCGATGCGCCCATCTGGAGCAGCGCGGTGACCACCGCTGCGCCGTTACGGCCCAGGCCGAGGACCGCGTAATGGCGCCCTGCGAGAAGGTCGGTTGGAAACGTCGCGCCCAAGTCAGCGCAACTTCAGCGTCGCGAGGCCGCAGAGGCCCAGCACGATGGAGACGATCCAGAACCGCACGACGATCTTCGGCTCCTGCCATCCTTTTTTCTCGAAGTGATGATGCAGGGGCGCCATGAGAAAGACGCGGCGACCGGTGCGCTTGTACCAAAACACCTGGATGACGACGGACAGCGTTTCCACGACGAACAGGCCGCCGACGATGCACAGGACCAGTTCATGCTTGACGGCGACAGCGATGGACCCCAATGCGCCGCCAAGGGCCAGGGAACCCGTATCCCCCATGAAGACTTCCGCCGGTGGTGCATTGAACCAGAGGAAGCCCAGTCCGGCGCCGATCAGGGCGGCGCAGAAAACCGCGAGTTCGCCGGTGCCTGGAATGGGGTGGAGCTGGAGATAATCGGCGAAGACATGGTTGCCGACCAGATAGGAGATCAACGCGAACACCAGCGCAGCGATGATGACCGGTACGATGGCCAGACCGTCCAGCCCGTCCGTGAAATTTACGGCGTTTCCGAAGCCCGTGATCGTGACCATGGCGAAGATGGGAAAGGCGAAGCCGAGTGGCAGCAGCAGATCCTTGACGAACGGAAAGGCGACTGTATTGCGCAGTTCGGGCGGCATCAGGCTTTCGATCCAGAAACCGCCAATCAGCGAAGTCGCGAATTCGATCGCCAGACGCGTCCGGCCCGATACGCCTTTGGTGTTGCGTCGTGAAAGCTTCAGGTAGTCATCGGCAAAGCCGACAGCCCCGAAGATGCCGGTGATCATCATCACCGCCCAGATGTACCCATCCGTCAGGTCGGCCCACAGCAGCGTGGCGGCGAACAGGGCGATCAGCGTGAGCAGGCCGCCCATGGTCGGCGTGCCGGCTTTTTCGAGAATGTGTCGCTCCGGCCCCAGCGTGCGAATGGGCTGGCCTTCGCGCTGGATGCGTTTGAGCTGCGCAATGAAAGGGCGACCGAACGCCATGCTGATGAGCATGGCGGTGAAGCACGCGCAGCCGGCTCGGAAGGTAATGTAGTGGAACAGGTTGAAGAAACCGCCATGCGTCGTGTCATGGGCGGCGACGAGATTATAGAGCATTACCGCGCGGCCTCGCGATCGTTCTTCAGAGCGGTAACGACATCGCGCATGCGGCTGCCCAGGCTGCCTTTGACGAGCACCAGATCACCATCCGAAAGGTTGTGTTGAACAAGGGGAGCGAGTGATGCCGCATCGAGCGCCCAGGCGCCACGTTTTTCCGGCGGGAGCGCATCGAAAAGTGCACGCATTGCGAGACCGCTGCAAAAGACAAGGTCCGCGGCACGGGCGGCGTCCGGTGCGAGGCCGCGATGCTCTTCTTCCGAAAACGCCCCGAGTTCAAGCATGTCGCCCAGCACGGCAAGGCGGCGTGTCGCGGGCAGAAGGGCGAGTGTTTCCAGTGCCGCCCGAACGGAAAGGCTGGAGGCGTTATAGCTTTCGTCCAGTAGTTGCGCGCGTCCGTCGAGAATCGGTTGTGTCTGTCCCCGACCCGCGCCGGGACGAAAATCGGCGAGCGCCTTCGTCGCGCTGGCGACGTCAAGGCCCAGCGCTGACAAAAGAGCTGTGACACTCGCGGCATTACGGACGAGATGCCGTCCCGGCGCTGCGATGTCGACCGTCTGCGAGAGCGATGGTCCCACCAGCGTGAAACGACTGCCCGCCGCGGTGTAATGGGGGGACGTGATCCTGAAGGTTGCGTTTTCGCCTGTCCCGACGCGCAGAAGCTTCGCATGCGATCGTGCGACCGCGTCGGCGAAACGGTCCTGACCGGGCGCATCGTCCGGCACGACCGCCGGTGCATGAGCCGGAAGGGCAGCAATCAGGTCGGATTTCTCCAGCGCAATAGCTTCGACGCTCCCCATATGGCCGAGATGGCTTGTGCCGATACTGGTGATGATGGCCGCGTGCGGCTGGACCAGGGCGGCCAGCGGGGCGATTTCGCCGCGATGATTCATCCCGATCTCGCTCACGCAGAAAGCGGCATCGCGAGGCAGACGCGCCAGTGTCAGCGGCACGCCCCAATGATTGTTGTAGGAGGCGGCGGAGGCATGTGTCGGCCCGATCGCCGAAAGCGCCATGCGCAGCATATCCTTTGTCGTCGTCTTGCCGACGCTGCCGGTCACGCCGATGACCGTGCCACGAAAGCGCGAACGCCCGGCATGGCCGAGCGCCTGCAAGCCGTCCATCGTGTTCGCGACATGCAGGATGCGCGGATCGTCCTTGCCATGGGCGGCATGCGCCATGACGGCGGTCGCACCGCGCGCGAACGCCGTCTCGATATGCGCGTGCCCGTCGCTATTTTCTCCGACCAGCGCGATGAACAGGTCGCCCGGCACGATAGTGCGCGTGTCGATCGAAATGCCGGTGACAGTCACCTCCGCGCTCAATTGCCCGTGCGTCGCGGTGACGAGTTCATCCCTGGTCCAGAGAGTCGTCATGCCGCAATGCCCGCAACTTCGCGAATAACCGCGCGATCGTCGAAAGGATGGACAATACCGGCGACCGTCTGCCCCAACTCATGTCCCTTGCCGGCAACGACCAGCACATCTCCCGGGCGCAGCATATCGAGGCCGGCGGCGATGGCGGCGCGCCTGTCGCCGATTTCGATCGCATTCGGGCAGCCTGACCGAACCTCCCGGCGAATGGCGGCCGGATCTTCGCTCCGTGGGTTGTCGTCGGTGACGATGGCGATATCGGCCAGCCTGGCAGCAACAGCGCCCATCAGCGGACGCTTTCCACGGTCGCGGTCGCCGCCCGCGCCGAAGATCGCGACGAGACGTCCAGTGGCGTGAGGGCGCAGGCTCGTCAGCAGGCGCTCGAGCGCGTCTGGTGTATGGGCGTAATCGACATATGCCGCCGCGCCGTCCGCTCGTGCAAAAGCGCGTTCGCATCGACCGCGAACGCCTTGCAGGCGGGACAGGATATCAATGACGCCACGCGCCTGATCGTCATTTTCCCAGGCAAGGGCCGCGGCGAGCATGACGTTGTCGGCCTGGAAACGTCCCGGCAGCGCCAGCGTGATGTCCGGCAGTTTCTCGCCGAACAGTGCAAGTGAAAGGACCTGTCCTTCGGGCAAGGGACGCGCCGATAGCAATTGCAGTGTTCCGGCCTGCATGCCGACTGTTCGCAGGCGATGCATGCGGCGGGCCGCGATGTTGCGCAGGGCCGTTACGGTTGCCGCATCCATGTCGGTATTGATCGCCGAGATGCCGCCGGATGGCAGGATGTTGTCAAAGAGACGGAGTTTGGCGGCGCGATAGGCCTCCAGCGTCAGGTGATAGTCCAGATGATCGCGGGTCAGGTTGCAGAAGCCGGCGGCCGTGACGGCAACACCATCCAGGCGGTGCTGATCCAGACCATGGGACGATGCTTCCAGCGCCACGTGGTCGACGCCAGCCTTGGCCAGCGCCGCCAGCGTCTGGCTCAGCGCGACCGGATCAGGCGTGGTCAGCGGCGGCGGTGGCGGCACGGCGCGATCGGAAATCAGGCCGAGCGTGCCAAGGCTGGCGGCCGGATGGCCCTGGGCGTGCCAGATCTGCCGAACGAAGTCCGCTGTGCTGCTTTTCCCGTTTGTGCCCGTAATCGCTGCAATGCGCGCGGGTTGCGAACCGGCAAGACGTGCCGAAATCAGCGCGAGGGCCTGGCGCGGCTGCGACGTTTCAATGGCGATGGACGGCGATGCAGGAAGGACTTGCGTACCGAGCACGGCAAGCGCCCCTTTCGTGACGGCATCATGAATATAATGTGCACCGTCAGCGACCTGTCCGGATAAGGCCGCGAAAATGAAGCCCGGCCGGACCTGACGACTATCGGCCGTGATGCCGGAAATGACGGGATCAGCAGCGCCGGCCGGCAGCGTGAGGTTGGCGGCAGCGAGGAGAGAGGAAAGCTTCATCGGTGCGGTCAACCGTTTCGGGCATCGCGTAAGGCGAGGGCATGGCGGGCCGATTTCTCCGCGTGTTCGCGCGCGGCCGCGGCACGCGGATCACCGGGGTCGTTTCCGGGGCCGAGAGGGCGATAGCCCGGCGGTGGGCTGGGTTCGAGCGGTATGGCCATTTCGCTATCGATCTTCGCGGCGTCCTTCGTGTTGGGGAACATGTTCAACATGGGGCCGATGCGGGAGATCAGTGTGCCGACCGTCGGCGCGGCGTTCCAGCCTGCCGTGACGAAGCCATGGGTCTTGGCCGTCGGATGTGGCGCGTCGAGCATGACATAGACCGCATAGCGCGGTGCGTTCATCGGGAAGATGGAGGTGAAGGCCGAAACGTTTACGTGTTTGAGATAGCCACCGTGAGGGCCGATCTTTTCCGCCGTTCCCGTCTTGCCGCCCACGAAATAGCCGGGGCTTTCCGCCGATTTGGCGGTGCCGGCGGTGACGTCGAGACGAAGCATTTTCCGCAGTAATGTGGAGTTGGCCTCGGAGATTACACGCGGTCCGACCGGTGTTTCCTCGCCAACCGGAACATCCTCGTTATATGTCTGCTCACTGGGCCGGAATGCCACAGGCTGGACGTGGCCGCCGCCCGGGGTCGTCGCATCAGGCGTTGCCGGCGTAGGCAGGGATGGGCCGTCGCTCTGCGCCGTGTCGTCCGATACGGCATGCGAAAGCAGCGTCGGCTTGACGAGAATGCCGCCATTCGCCGTTGCCGCCGTGCCGCGTACGATGGAGAGCGGCGGCTCGGCGACGCCGTGCCCGAATCCGACGGTCATGACCGTGGACATGCCCCAGTTTCGGGGAGCGGGCACGAGCGGACGGCCTGCTTCCGGCAGTTCGATCGGCACGCGATCGAAGAAGCCCATGCTCCTGAGCCATTCCTGCTGACGCTTCGCACCGACATCGAGCGCGATATGCGCCGCGGCCGGGTTGGACGACACGGCCAGAACATGCGGCAAGGCCAGCCAGGGCGCGAAATGATCGGTCTTCATGTCAGAGATGGTGAAACGACCGATATGGATCGGAATGGTGCAGAATTTATCCCACGGATGGATGATGCCGTATTGGATGCCCATCGCCGCGGTTTGCAGCTTGAAGGTCGAACCCGGTTCATACATGCCGGTGATGGGCCTGTTGAAACGCGCATCCGGCGGTGCATGTCCGAAGTCGTTGGCATCGTAGTCGGGCAGGCTGACCATCGCGATGATTTCGCCCGTGTGCACATCCATGACGATGGCAGCGGCGCCGATCGCCTGGAACTCGTCCTTCGCGGCCTGAAGGACGTCATGTGCGACGGCCTGGATGCGAACGTCCAGAGAGAGCCGGAGGGGTGTTCGATCCGTGTTCAGGCGATGATCGAAGAACCGTTCGATACCGGCGACGCCATGATCGTCAATGTCGACGCTGCCCATGATCTGCGCGGCCGTGCGGCCCAAGGGATAATGGCGCCGCTCGCCCGGTTCGAAATAAATGCCGGGAATGCCGAGATTGTTGATCGCGATTTCCTGCACGGGCGAGATATCGCGGGCAAGGTAGACGAACTGCTTCTTCAGGCTGAGGCGGCGTTGCGTTTCCACCTCGTCGAGTTGCGGCAGAACGGTCTTGAGCTTCTTGGCCGCATCCGCCGGATCGATCATCTCCATCGGATTGGCGTAGACCTGCGCAACGGGCAAGGAGAGGGCGAGCGTCTGCCCATTGCGATCCACGATATTGGCGCGATGCACTTCCGGCAGTGCGAAATCGCCGGCGATCTCGCCTTTCGGGTCGCTTTTCGGGATTTGCGGCACCTGCGGTGCGATCTGGCGCTCCTCCGGCGCCATAGGCATCAGGACGGTCGCGAAGGTAAGTTTCAGCCCGACCGCGCCGAACAGGACGAGAAAACCGGCACCCACACCCAGTAAACGCCCATGCATCTGGTCGAGCGATGCGCGAACACGACGGGACGTCGGGCGTTGGGGCGGATTATCGGAGGAAGGCATCGGTGCCTTTAATCAGTTTGCGAGTGGAACAGGCGGCGGCAGGGCGCCGCCGTTGCCGCCAAGAGCCGAGCCGCCCTCATAACGCTCACGACGAACCGGAGACGGTGCGGGCATGTGTTCCGTCGGGTGCCATGCAACCATGACCGGCGCTGGACGACCGCCGTGATAAGCTGCCAGACGTACGGACGGCTCGCTATGCGACGAACGGACGGCGTCGTCGTGACTGCGGGCCGTGTCGTGCGGATGGGCAAGGTGGCGCGTCGCATGCTGATCGTCTGAAGGGGCCGGACGGGTATCCAGACGGGCCAGTTCCACAGGCGGGCGTGCGATATGGGGGGCAGCATGCGGCGGCATGGTCACATGATGCACCGACGGCTCCGCTGCGGCGATAAGCGCCTGCGTGCCCGGGGCATGGGCCGGCTGCTGTGGCGTCGGGGCCGTGACATGCGCCGGGACCGACACCACAGGCGCCTCGTGCGAGACGATCTGCGCATCGAGAGCTTCCCGCGGATTGGTCGCTGGCGGTCTGGAGCCCGGTGCAGGGAGGGTTTCCATGGCCGAAGCAAGGCGCACGAACTGGTTGGGCGCCATCGGATGCAGTTGCGGCAGGAACCGGCCGGAGAGGATGCCGAGACGGTCCGGCTGATTGAGCAGCGCCCACTGTGTGCGCAACATGGCCGTCTGCTGACGGACATGTTCCGTACTCTGGACGATCTGCGTGATCTGCTGATCGAGGATCGTCGTTTCGTGCTTCTTCGTGTAGAGAAACATTCCGGACCCACCGGCGAGAACGGCGCAGAAAATCGTGAATGGCCTGATCATGAATGTTTCCCGGCAGCGGTGTCGGAGGTTGAGAGGCGGATGAGCGAACGCAGCTTGGCGCTGCGAGCGCGGGGATTGCGACGGACCTCGGCTTCGGAGGCTGTCAGGGGCCGAACCTGCCCCAGTTTGAACGGTGTCGTATTTCGGCCCTGATCGATGGTCGGCTCATAGCGCGACGGACGGCTTTGCCGACCGGCGAGCTGTGCAAGGGTGTGCTTCACCAGCCGGTCTTCCAGGGAGTGGAATGTGACGATGGTCAGGGATCCGGCTTCGGCAAGCAGAGATGGCGCCTGCTCGAGCGCCCGCTTGAGTTCGCCCAGTTCATCGTTCACGGCGATGCGCAATGCCTGGAACGTGCGGGTCGCCGGGTCGATGCCTGAACGATCCGGACGAACGACACGACGCACGATTGCGGCAAGCTGTGCTGTCGTTTCGATCGGCGCTTCCTGCCGCGCGACGACGATGGCGCGTGCGATGCGGCGCGACATGCGTTCCTCGCCATAATGATAGATGACGTCGGCGAGATCCTGCTCGCTTTCCCCGTTTACCCAGTCGGCGGCGCTGCGGCCGGAACGCGACATACGCATGTCCAGGGGGCCGTCATGCCGGAATGAGAAACCGCGCGCGGCTTCATCGATCTGGTAGGAGGAAACACCGATATCCAGCACGATTCCATCATAAGGCCCATGAGGACCGGCGAGGTTGGCCATATCGCCGAATGTGCCATTCAGAAGATGGAGTCTGGCTCGACCGGCTGCGTTTACCCGATCGGCAATCACGCGTCCACGCGCGAGGGCATCCGGGTCCCGATCGATTCCCCAGACAGCGCAATCCGCGGCTTGCAGAATGGCCTGCGCATAACCGCCGCCGCCGAATGTCGCATCCAGATATCGACCGCCATCATGGGGACGCAACGCCGACAGCACTTCATTCAGCATGACCGGCACGTGGCCGGGATCGTGTTCGAACGAACCCTCGACATGCGGCGCAGGCGGCTTCATGGCGGTTCTCATGCCGCACCTGCGGTGTTCTTGCGCGTCATCAGGGCGCGGGAGCGAGCGCGTGCCTCGTCGCGACGGCGTGCCGCTGCACTCGGTTCCCAGATCTGGAAAGTGCGCCCCATCCCCATGAATGCGACCTCTTCCGTCAACCCGGCATGGTGCCGCAGGGTTTCCGGCAGGATAATGCGCCCTTCCTTGTCGGCATCAAGGGGGTAGGCGTCCGCATAGAGGCTGGCGGCAAGATCGTCATGGTCTTCGGAGAACACGTCGATCTCGCCCAGCGGCGCGGCCAGCGACGCGAAAGCTGCGTTCGGCCATGCCTCGATGCAGGGATGGAGATGGGAGGGACGCAGAACGACGAGCGATTCCCCGGCAGCCGCCTGCGCACGCAGGACCGTGCGGAAAGGTGCGGGAATGGACACGCGGCCCTTGGCGTCGAAACGGTTCTGATGCGTGCCAAGAAACGCACTCACGCCGAACGATACCTCCCTGCCTTATGCCCCGTGGGGTCGTTTCAGTGGGCTGCGGGCGTTCCGGCTTTCGTTTCCGAAGTATTCACGGTGGAGAAAGGAAGCGAAAGGCAGCGCACTCAGTGTGTTTGGGATATCATGGGATTTCATGGGACGTCAAACAATTCACGACGAATTCCGGGCGGAAAATCAATATCTTTCGATGCCTTAGAAAACCTTGTTCAAGGTTTGTGATAAATTAAGAACTTTTCCAAAGAGCTATGTCGGAAACGATTTTTGTTTTTGTTTTTGTTTTTGTTTTGTTCCCATTCGCCGCCTTAATAACGACAGATTTCTTTACTTCCGGAAAAAGATTGTCAGACGGTCTGTAAGCCGGGTTCTGTCCGCCGTTTCCGGCGAGGCGACCATTCCTCTGGGACTCGCCTTGCGGCGAGCCTCACGCGACCAACCCGAACGACAGGGCGGGAGAACCCCTGACCGCACGACAAGCGCCGGTCCGCCGTTCCTATTCGGTCTTGCTCCCGATGGGGTTTACCATGCCCCCGCTGTTGCCAGCGGGGCGGTGCGCTCTTACCGCACCGTTTCACCCTTGCCTGCAATCCCGATGGGCCAAAGGCAACCGAGACCGGGCAGGCGGTTTGTTTTCTGTGGCACTTTCCCTAGGGTCGCCCCCGCCGGCCGTTAGCCGGCATCGTCCTCCCGTGGAGCCCGGACTTTCCTCCACCTCCGGAATTCGCATTCCGTCGGCAGCGGTCGCCCGACCGTCTGACGCGCGGAAACTGGCCCATGCCGCAATTCCGGTCAAGCGCCTGGCTTGCGAAAAGATAACCGGGTGGAACTTGCAATCCGACGATGTCACGTTCCAGATTATGCCGATGTCAGTCGCCTCTCGCCCGACATGGGCCTATCGAGCCTTTCTCGCCTATCTTCGCCATGCGGCGCGTCGGCGGCGTACAGCGCGCTCGGGCCACGAACCGGTCGATCAGCGGCATGCCTTGGACGCCCTGCGTCGCATCACGGGCAAGCCGAGTTTTCCGGAAGCGCTTTCGTCGAAGCAGATCCGGCAATGGATCGAGATCGTCGTGCCCGGTGGTGAAGCCGGGACAATGCGCCCTGCGCGGTTGTACAGGCCCCGTGGGGAAGTGGCGGGGCTGGTATTGTTTCTGCACGGCGGGGGCTTCGTGCATTGCGATCTCGTATCTCATCATGGGATATGCTGCCGACTGGCGCGACAGTCGAAGGCCATGGTGCTTTCGCTGGACTACCGCCTTGCGCCGGAACATCCTTTCCCTGCGGCGGTGGACGACAGCTGGGCGGCATTGATATGGCTGGCTGAGCGCGGGCGTGAAACCGGGCGGCCTTTGGCGGTCGCCGGAGATAGCGCCGGGGGTAATCTTGCGGCGGTACTGACGCAGCGATCCCGCGATCGGGGCGGCCCTGAACTGGCTGGGCAGCTTTTGTTCTATCCCGCCCTGAGCGGTGCGCTCGTACCATCGACGCGGACCGAATATGGTGATGGCTACATGCTGACCACACGCGTGATGGAATGGTATGCGCGACAATACCTGACTGATCCCGCCCAACTTCACGACCCCCGCTTTGCGCCACTCGTCGCCGAGCGGTTCGAAAGCCTGGCGCCGGCGATGATCCAGACAGCCGAGTTCGATCCGATGCGTGGCGAAGGGGAGATGTATCGCGACCGCCTGCGTGCGGCAGGCGTTTCGACCGTCTATCGCATGACGCACGGCGCCATCCACGGTTTCCTGAATGCCTATGCTTTCATGCGCGATGGGCGCCGCGCTATCCGCGAAGGCGGGGCGTTCCTAGGAATATGCTTTTCGAAGCAGCAGGTTGCCGACAAAGGTCGTACTGCCGGTATGGCCCAGGCGCAGCCCCCGGTGGAGCCAGGCTTGCCCGCCAATCCAGCGCCAACGCTGACAGAAGGCGAAGTCTTCGCTTAGGTAGGTCTTTGTTTCCAGGTCGATCAGGCAATCGAAAAGCGCGAACGCATCGTTGTGCTGCATGCTTTCGGCAACAGTATCGCTGTCCATGCGTCGATAGCGGGTTTCCGGATAGGCTTTCTGCAACGCCATGACCGTTTCGCGCCGGATGAGCAGGAAGCCCGTTCCGAGATAGGCGACAGGCGCGAGAACGTCGGTGTCGCCCTCGTAAAGGGCCGCACAGTCGCCAACATAGCGCAGACTGGCGGTCTGTGCCGTTTCACCGTGCATCTGAAAGCGCGCCGTCGTCTCGTCCCAGTAATGGGCCTTGACGGGATAGGCTGCGCCGACGATTGGCTTGTCGGCAAGGAGCAGCGCCTGAATATCGTCGGCCGCGAAGCTGATGTCGCTATCCACGAACAGGATGTGCGAGGCATCGGTCTGCGAGACGAACTGATGCAGGAGCGTATTGCGCGCCCGGGTCACGAGCGCATCGTTGCCGATCATGGACAGTGTCAGGCGCAGGTTGAGGTCCGAAGCCTGCGCCATGCAACCGATGACGGACTGCATGTAGTTCTGCGTTACGAGGCCGCCATAACAGGGCGTCGCAATGAAAATATGCTGCATGGTCTCCCGGCGCGCTGTGTGGAAGACCGTATTAATGGATAAAGATTGATGTCGCGTTAAAGGCGGCTCAACTCGCCCCGATGCCGATCCGGCTGACGAGCGTCAGATAGAAAAGAAAAATGATGTCGAGTCCCAGAAGCATTGGCGTCAGCTTGGTAAACTGGCGCGTGGCGATGAGAAGCGCGGAGTAGAAAAGAAGGCCGATCGCCAGGCTATACATGAAATTTCCGGTCATGACCGCGATCAGCAGCATGACGAGCGGCGTTAAAACCCCCTCCTGGGAGCGATCCGTCATATGGGCCAGATGGGACAGCATGCTGAGGCCGACCAGAATGAGGATCGGCGCTGTCGCGACGGCCGGGATAATGATGATGATCGGCCACAGTACGGAAGCGGCCAGGAACAACAGCGCCACGACAAGGGCGGTCAGTCCCGTTTTGCCGCCAGCTTCGACACCGACGAGGCTCTCCACATAGGCCGACACCGTGCAGGTGCCCAGTGCGCTGCCGAGGATGCTTGCCGCGCCGTCCGCCGCGAACGCGGAGCGGCCGAGCATTGTCTCGCCGTTCGGTTTCACCAGGCCGGCGCGATTGGCCACACTGAACATCGTGCCGGTCGCATCGAAGAAATCGCTGATGAGGAAATAAAGCGTGATCGGCACGAGGAGGCCGATATGGGCGGCGAAATCATGAAAATCGAATGGCAGAAAAAGATGTGTCGGATAATGAGGCCAGTCGAAAATATGTTGCGGTGGCATGGTGATCGGATGGCCGCCGCTCCGGACGAAGAGCCCGGCGATGGTGACGGTGGCGATTGTAATCAGCAAGCCGCCGGAGACACGGGCGACATTCATGATGGCCGCCATGGTCAGCCCGCCCAGACAGAGCAGGACCGCCGGATCGCTGAGGGCGCCGAAGCGGAAGCCATCTGCGGACGGCACGGCCAGGCCGCCTGTGACCATGCCGATCCTGGCGATGAAGATCCCGATGGCGACCTGGATGCCCATGACGATGGGTTCGGGAAAGCCGCGCACGATCTTCTCGCGAAGGCGGGATACGGATAACAGCGTGAACGCAATGCCGCCGAGCAGGATGATGGTGAACGCGGTGCCGACGCGGACATGCATCTGCTGGACGACCACTTGAGCAAATATCGCATTGCTGCTCATGGCAGGCGCCAGGGCGATGGGCATATTGGCGAAGACTGCCATCATCAGCGTGCCGAAGAAGGCGCCAGCGATCGTCGTCATGATCATGTCGTGACGGGCGAGCCCGGCGGCGGCCATGATCGCCGGATTGACGGCCATGATGTAGGCCATCGCACTGAATGTCGTCAGGCCGGCCAGGATTTCACGACGGATGTTCGAGCCACGCGCGGCAATGGCAAAGCGGCGTTCGAGCCAGGGCGCGTAAGATCTGGGCAAGGCAACGTCTTTCTATAGGACCGGGTGTGGCGCTGATCGGCTATACGCAGGACGAACGTTATCGGTCGCGCACGGCGTTTGGCATGCGATCATGTTCGTTACGCGAGTGTACCGCAAGGGCGCCGGGAGATTCCTACTGCAGATTGGCGTAGGGCCCGCGCAAAACGGGCGCGAAGGGCAGGATGCTACCGTCGGAGGGAAGCGGCATCAGACCCAGCAGATGCATCACAAGAGGATATACGTCGACATTGTCGAACGTCGCCAGATGATGCCCCGACAGGAAGGCAGGCCCCTGGGCAATGAAAACTGCGGTCATGTCGGCGGCATTATTGTCGTAGCCGTGGGAGCCGCCGTTGATGTTATGCGGCACGTGATCGCTCACCAGCGTCCATCCGACATCTGCGACGCAAAGAAAGGCGGGAACGCGGGCATTGCGGCCATATGCGAAATGTGACGGTATCTGATCCTTCGGCCAGCATTGCACGTGCTGATGAGGTCGTGCCAGTGCGGCGCCGAGCGACCGTTCGCGTCCCGGTGCGGCGTCGATCCCGGCATAGGCGCCACTTGTGATGATGCGCATGTCTGCCGGCGGTGCGAGATCATGCAGCATGACGATTCTCTGGTCACTTGTCCTGGCCATACCATGATCGGACACGATCAGGATGTCCGCGCTGACGTTGCGGGCATGTAGGCCGGCAACCAGATGGCCAATTGCCGTATCCACTTCGCGGACGGCCTCATGCGTCAATGCCGCATCCGGACCGGCTTCGTGCCCGGCGTGATCGACTGCGCTGAAGTACAATGTCGTGAGAGCAGGGCGCTGGTCGGGCTTCCGATCGAATAGGGCTAATACGTGGCTGGTTTCCTGTTCTGCCGTGACATGGGGGTCATAATGGACCCAGTCGGTCGGCCGGATGCCGTGTATGGGCACATCAGAACCGGGCCAGAACTGTGACGCGGTGTGGACACCATGTGTTTCCGCCGTGACCCAGGCCGGCTCGGCACCATCCCACCAGCGCGGATCATCGAGATTACTGTTGTGGCTTACGCTGAATCGTTCGGCGGGAATGGCGGGGTCGAGCATCGTATTGCTGACGATGCCATGATGATCCGGACGCAGGCCCGTCACCAGCGTGTAATGGTTGGGAAACGTCACCGAAGGGAAAGATGGGTGCATGCCGCTGGAGACGCCCGCCTCGGCGAGGCTGTCGAGAGTCGGCGTGTCTCCGTGATGCAGGTAATCGGGACGAAAGCCGTCGATGGAAATGAGGATGACCGGAGCCGGACCGGAAAAGCCGGTATTCTCCGTTACGTCGCTGGGCGTGGCACAGCCCGCAAACATTCCGCACAGGAGGAGAAGGGAAGCGAAGCGGCGCATCTGCCGAAACTGACAGGATGCGCCGTCAAGATCAATCGCCATTAACACGATCAGTCATGATGCATCTTTTTCAGCCATGCATCGTGGATCTGGGCCGCGCTCTTTGGTGGAGAGGTAACGGCCTTCCGCCGCTTGTGCTGCGATGCAACCGCCTTCGGCGCCGAGTGCGCGGGCTGCACGACCGCCTTGCCGGCACCCGTCGTCGAGCCCGGCGCGATTCCGGCAGCCGGCGCGGCATTGGCCTGCTGGATCGCGTCTTCGCAGACGCTGCCCTTGCCCACGCCGAACTGGATGGTCGGGAGAAGCGCTGCCGGTGGGAAAAGAACCCCAAGCCCGACGGCCGCGGCGGTCCGGCCGATCAGCTCCGCGCCTGGAAGGACGGTTGGGCTCCTGATCGGTCCGGAGATGTTCACGGCGCCAGGCAGGGACAGGATATTGAAATGAAGCGAGCGCGTCGTGACGTGATAATCCAGCGTATCGTTCCGCATATCCACCGTGCCCGTGCCGATCGTGCGTGTATTGCTGGTCTGTAGCAGCAGCGAATGCGTCTGGAGGACACCCCGGCGCAACGGCAGATCGGCGATGAAGCATTGCAGGTCCGAACGTGTCGGGATGCCGATCGCCGAGAGAACGGCGCTTCCGATCTTCAGGCCGAGCAGGTCCGGCAGGAGTGCGGAAACATCGCCGCCATGATCCACTACCAGTGTGACACCGCCATTACCCCTTGCGACAAGATTCGCAACCGAGTTGCCGGTCGAGTCGAGCGTGATATGTCCGCCGAGCGTGCCCTGGCCTTTGAACGTGCCTGTCGACTGCATGAGGCGTGCGATGTCGAGCCGGGCAACATCCACTTTCAGTTTTGTCGCGAAATCGCCGTCCTTGGCAGGATTGAGCGTTGCGACCATGCCGAGTGTGCCGCGACCGACGGCGAAGTTCAGATGGCGGACGTCGATCGCGCCATTCTGGACCTTGATGTCGGCATCGATATTATCCAGCGGCAGCTTTTTGTTCTCGATGTGATCGCCATGATAGGTCAGGGTTGCATTGACAGCATTGAGCTTCGGTACGTTGATTTTCTGATCGGGCAAAATCTGGTTGCTGGTCGCCGCCTCCTTGCTCGGTCCCGAGCCGGGTTTTGCGCCGATGAATCCACCGAGGTCCTGAAGGTCCACGCGATGCGAATGCAGGCGTGCATCGACATAGGGTGGTGCCGCATGCGGGTCGACAGCGATATCGCCGCCGATGTCCGAAGAACCCATGCGGCCCATGAAGTTGTCGAAGCGAATGCGGGCGGCGGTATAATTCAGGTTGCCGGTCACATTATAGGCCGGCGTATGTGGAATCGGCACGCCGGTCAGCGCGTAAAGCAGCGCCATATCCGGACCCGCGAAGTGCAGAGCCAGTCTGGTGCCCTTGAAATGCAGCGGATCGTCGACGGTGCCACGCAGCGTGACGTAGGTCGGGCCGTTCGCCAGACGCGCATCAATCGGATAGGGATGCGTCTCGTTGGTCAGGGTCAGTAATGAACCCCCGACGATATGGCCGGTAATAGGCGCCTTGGCATACTGGCCCTTGAGGTCGATGACGACGCTGCCATCGTCGCCGTTCTGTGCCGGCGTCGTGTGAACCAGCGCATGCATATCCGTATGCATCCTGGCGATTGCCAGGCGTATGTCGCCGTTCGTGATCGTGAGATCGCCGATCCTGGGGATTGACGACGAACTGCTACTTCCCTTCGACGGGTTGCTGGTACTGCCGAAGGTATAATTGTTCTTCCCATCCAGAAGGGAAACGATATCGCCTTTTGGCGTGTCCACCAGAATATTCGGCAGGAAAAGACCCCCGCCCGTCAGATAACGCCATACGTTTGCCGACACGGTAATGCGACGCGCCGATGCGAAATCGTCCTTTTCCTGCTCGAAGCCTGCCGGTTGCTTGATGTCGAGATCATCGACCGAGACGGTCGTCGTGAGGCCAAGCCGGACGTGCAGGTGCGCGATCGTAACGGGGCGATTCAACGCTGCCGATGCCTTTCGGTCGATGAGCGGAACGAACCAGTCCCAACGCCAGAAAATGATCAGGAGCGCGATCAGAACAACCAGAACGCCCAGTATGCCGCCGAAGATGCGAAGGGCGGGGCGTCGTTTTTTCGGTGTCGCAGGGGGGTGGGCCGTTGCCGAGTGGCCCTGCTCATCGTGTGTGGTGGACACCAGCAGATTCTCCGGTCGGGACGTATCAGTTTTGTGGCGACGCACTGCCCGGCGTCATGCTCTGTGTCGAATTCTGGGTGTTCTGTTCGTTCTGCTGGGCACCCTGCTGTTGCTTGGCGTCCTCACGCGCCTTCTTGCGGGCTTCGTGACGCCGGGCCATGCCCGCCGCGCATCCGCCGGCAGCACCGGCCTTGGCATGTCCCTTGCCCACGAAATGACCCGCGATACCGCCCGCCGTCGCGCCCTTGATGCAGCCGCCCGGCTCCGCCAGGGCGGGCGTCGCGAAAAGCGCTCCCGTCAGGAAAACGGAAGGAAGCAAACGGTTGAAGGGCATGGCTGTTTTCCTTGTCCTGAGGTGAAAGTCGGCATATTCGACTATTCCGGTCTAATACGATCCACAGGCCGGGCAGTTCCGCCAATAAGCGCAGACGAAAGAGCAACGGTGACAGCATCCATATCGCCAGGAGCCGAGCAACTCGCGATCCTGCGACGCGCCATGCGTGGCGTACATGAGCAGACCGACAGGAAATTTTCCGTTTTCGATTTGAGGAAAAGCGCCGATTACGCTGCTTTTCTACAGGCTCATAGTCGGGTGCTGACGTGGATCGAACCTGCATTGCTCGCCGCGCCGAATTTGCCCGAGTGGTTGCCTCGTCGTGATTTTATCGAAAGCGATCTGAACGAACTGGGCATCGCCCTGCCACAGAAGATCGATGCCGCCATGCCGCAGGAAGACGGGGCCTTGCTGGGGGCTGTTTATGTTCTGGAGGGCTCACGTCTCGGTGGGCGCTGGCTTGCGGAACAAGTGCCGGTAGATATGCCGCGCCGATATCTCGGCGCGGCGCACCCTCAGGGCAGTTGGGCCCGTTTTCTTCGCGCCCTAGAGGAGGCTTTCGAGAAACACCCTGAATATGGTCCCGGCGCACTGGCCGGGGCGCATGCGGTTTTTGCCGCGTTTGATCGGGCGGCGGGCGGATAACCGTTCCGGTCAGTCCATTTTCAAAGCGGCAAGGAATGCGCTCTGCGGAATCTCGACCTTACCGAACTGCCGCATGCGCTTCTTGCCTTCCTTCTGCTTTTCCAGAAGCTTGCGCTTACGTGAGATATCGCCGCCATAGCATTTGGCGGTGACGTCTTTGGACATTGCACCGATGGTCTCGCGGGCGATGACACGCGACCCGATGGCCGCCTGAATGGCGATCTTGAAGAGCTGACGGGGGATCAGTTCCTTGAGCTTCCCGCAGATGGCACGGCCGCGTGTTTCGGCAACCGAACGATGCGCAACGAATGCCAGCGCATCAACCGGCTCCTGATTGACCAGGATCGAAATGCGTACGAGGTCGCTCTCCTCGTAGCCATCCATCTGGTAGTCGAAGCTGGCATAGCCGCGCGTCAATGACTTCAGTCGATCATAGAAATCGAACACGACTTCATTGAGTGGCAGCTTGTAGACAGCCATGGCGCGATTGCCGACATAGGTGAGGTCGAGCTGCACGCCGCGCCGCTCGCTGCAGAGCGTCAGGACGGAACCGAGATAATCGTCCTGCACCATGATCGTTGCCTTGATCCACGGCTCCTCGATTTTCTCGATCTTGCCCGGATCGGGCATGTCCGCGGGATTATGCAAGTCTTCCTGCGTGCCGTCCGTCAGGAACATCCGGTAGACGACGGACGGTGCGGTCGCGATGAGATCGAGGTTGAACTCCCGGGAAAGGCGCTCCTGTATGATCTCCAGATGCAGCAGTCCCAGGAAGCCGCAACGGAATCCGAAGCCGAGGGCCGCGGACGTCTCCGCCTCGAAGTGGAAGGAAGCATCGTTGAGGCGCAACTTGGCCAAGGAGTCGCGCAATTTCTCGAAATCGTCGGCATCGACCGGGAACAGGCCGCACCAGACCACGGGAATGGAGGGCTTGAAGCCGGCAAGTGCCTTTTCCGCCGGGCGTCGGTCGAGCGTGACCGTATCACCGACAGCGACATCCGCGACGGTTTTGATGGCAGCGTTGATGTAGCCCATCTCGCCCGGACCGAGTGCTTCGACGGGGGACATCTTCGGCAGAAACACGCCGACCTGATCGACATGATAGGTCGAACCCGCCTGCATCATGCGAATCCGGTCGCCACGGTGCAGCGTGCCTTCCATGATTCGCACAAGAATGATGACGCCCAGATAAGGGTCGTACCAACTATCGACGAGAAGTGCCTGCAGCGGCGCATCCGGATCACCTTTCGGAGCGGGTAGCCGCTGCACAAGAGCCTCCAGGACGCCTTCGATGTTCAGGCCGGTCTTGGCGGAAATCTCGACGGCATCGTCCGCCGGAATACCGATCACTTCCTCGATCTGCGCACGAACCCGTTCGACATCGGCTGCCGGGAGATCGACCTTGTTGAGGACCGGCACGATCTCGTGGTTGGCATCGATCGCCTGATAGACGTTCGCGAGGGTTTGCGCTTCGACACCCTGCGAGGCATCGACAACGAGAAGCGATCCTTCGCACGCTGCCAGACTACGGCTGACTTCGTAAGCGAAGTCGACATGGCCCGGCGTGTCCATCAGGTTGAGCGTATAGGTATTGCCATCCTTGGCAGGGTAGGTCAGCCGGACGGTCTGGGCCTTGATGGTGATGCCGCGTTCCTGTTCCAGCTCCATGCTGTCCAGGACCTGGTTCTTCATTTCGCGTGCGGTCAGGGCGCCACAGGCCTGAATCATGCGGTCGGCCAGGGTCGATTTGCCATGGTCGATATGCGCGATGATGGAGAAGTTGCGGATAAGGGAAAGCGGAGTGCCGGTCATGGCGCGATACATAGGTGATTCACGCCGCCTTGTCAGCGGCGTTCGATGCTTGCATGCCCCGATGCGCGCGTTTTATTTTCGTGCGCCTCAGCGATCCGTCAGTCTGAATTCGATCCGGCGGTTGCGTGCATAGGCGGCAGGCGTATCGGCATTGTCCAGCGGCTGGAAGTCAGCGAAGCCGGTGGCCGCAAGATGCCGTGGGTCGACGCCTTCATGGATCAGCACGCGAACGACCGTGATCGCGCGCGCGGAGGACAATTCCCAGTTGCTGGGAAAGGCGCTGTGGATAGGCTGGCGATCGGCATGACCATCGATCCGCAGGATCCACGGAATATCTGTCGGGATCTGACTGGAAACCTGCTTGAACGTATGCGCCAGCGTCGCGATCTCGCGTTCGCCTTCCGGCGTCAGCGTGGCGCTGCCTTGCGGAAACAGGATCGAGCTTTGGAAAACGAAGCGGTCCCCGACGATCTCGACACCCTGCTGGTTCTTGAGGATATCGCGCAGGCGACCAAAGAATTCGGAACGATAGCGCTTGAGCTGGTTGACCCTGTCGGCGAGCGCCACGTTCAGTTTGTTGCCGAGATCCGTTATCTGCGCATCGCGGGCGGCCATGTCCTTTTTGGCGATATCGAGCGCCTGTCCGATGGCCTGAAGCTGCTGGTTCAACTGATCCAGCTGCGACTTGAGCTGCGCGATCGTGGCCTGATCGCTCTGGGTCGCCTGTCCGGCCGCGGCCAGAGCCTGATCCTTCTGGGCGATCGTGCCGGTCAACGTGCCGATCTGCGCGGTCAGTGCGTCGGCCTGCGCTTTCGTCCTGTCGCGCTCCGTCGTCAGGGAGGCGACCATTGCGTCAAGCTGATGGTTGCGATCCTGCGTCATGGACAGCGTGCGTTCGAGCGCTGATAGCTGCTGCCTGAGTGCGTCCAGCGTGTGTGTTCGCCGATTGAGCGATACGGACAGGAAAGCCTGACCCAGCACGAAGACGAGCAGCACGAAAGTGACGACCATCAGCAACGTGGACAGCGCGTCCACGTAGCCGGGCCATGCATCCAGCGTGTTGGGCGACGAACGGCGATTGCGACGAGCCATATGCGTGCCTCAGCCGAGTTGCTGGGACTGGGCGTTCGTCGAACCCGACGAAGCGGCGATCGTGCGGGCCAAAACGCGCAGATCGTTCCGGATTTCCCCGCTGACCTGCGCGCGGCCTTCGTGCAGTTCCTCGATCAGGCGGACCATCAGGCCTTCGATCCGGGCCAATTGATCGCGACCCTGGCGAGCGTCGTCGAAAGACGCGGTTCCGGGCGTGGATGCCTCGCCAACCTGCTTGAGGAATGGCACGAGCGCGACCTGCGCTTCCGCCACGCGGCTCATGAGTTTCTGATTGGCGGAGAGCAGTTCCGTCATGCCGCGCAGGCGCTCCTGAAGGCCATCGAGCAGCTGCATCTGCCGGACCCGGCCTTCCTCGCCACGGGAGACGACGTTTTGCAGGGTTTCGAGGTTTTCGGCCGTCTGCTCGAGCAGCGCCTGAACATAGGCCGGCACGGACGTATCGCTGATTTCCGGTCCCGCGCCACCGAAGCGGGTAACGCCAGCCAGCCATTCCTCGAGCTCGTTGAAGAAGCGGGTTTGCGCCTGTCCGGCCGTCAGATCAAGGAAACCCAGCACGAGCGCGCTGGCGAGGCCGAACATCGAGCCGGAAAATGCCGTTGACATGCCGTGCAGGGGCTGTGCCAGACCGCTTTTCAACTGAGCGAACATGGCGTCGAGATCGCCGCTGCCGACCGACATGCCGCCAATGACGTTCGCGATCGAACTGACGGTCAGCAGCAGTCCGTAGAATGTTCCCAGAAGGCCGAGGAAGATGAGCAGCCCGGTCATGTAGCGGGAGATTTCCCGCGATTCGTCCAGCCTGGATGATAGACTGTCCAGCATCGCCTGCGTGGCATGCGTGGAAAGCGTGAACCGGTCCGTGCGATTGCGTGCTGCCAGCATGCTGGCCATCGGCGCGAGGAGGCGGGGTGGGTTCGGCGGCGCCAGACCTGTGCGCGGGTGCCGTAGCATCTCCACCCAGCGTACTTCCGGCATCAGGCGCTGCACGATGCGCAGGTTCCAGAGAATCCCGAACATCAGGATCGCTAGGATGAGCCCATTGAGCAGTGGATTATTGAAGAACGCGGCGTAAAGCGTCGAAGACAGCAGGGCCGCTACGGCGAGGACGAGCAACAGGAACAGGCCCATCCGGAGCAGGAAGATCGTCGGTTTTGTCACGGGGCGGCCTTCGGGGCAGGGGTGGAGGTTTGCGGCGCGACGCCAAACTGGGCCTGATTGGCATTGGCGGGGACAGCGCCCTGCGCGGAGATGTCCAGACGATCGCGCGGCGCCTGATCGGAGGAGGGCGGCAGTCCGATGGCGCGCGGATAAATCCGCGTGGTGGCGACCCCGGCATTGATCAATACGGAACGGACAGCCAGCGCACGGGCCAATGCCACGCGCCGTGGTGTGGAGAGATCGTCCGGATTGCCGTTCGCATAGGCGAGCAGTGTCAGGCGAAGCCCGGGATTTCGGGCATATTCCGCGCCGATGTCTTTCAGTTTCGATAGCGTATCCGGATTGAGGTCGGCGCTGTCCGGATCGAACGTCAATTGCAGGCCATCCGGATGCATCGTGAGCGTGTTCTTCGCGGTGGCGACGGCCGTTACGGGGGCCGCGGGGACCGGCGGATGGGTAGCGACCGCGACGGCGGGCGGCGGAATGACGACGGGCGCCGGCGGATGGGGCGGCACATCGGGTGGTGCGCCCACACGCTGCGACGCGGTTGCGTGCGGCTGAGCCGGGATAGGCGCCTGTTTCGTCTGTGACTTGGCGTCGGGTTGCGCGGCGCTTGAACTGGTGTGACGCGGGTGGAGGGCCTGCGTCGATGGACTGGCCGCGTTCTTCTTTGCGGGAGGTGCTTCGGGCAGGGCCTCGATATTGGTCGAGACCTGCGCGCGAGCCGATTGGCCAGACGCTGCCGTCATGAATGCGGCGGCGCATATCGCCAGGATCGGAGAGGGGGAGCGAAGCGGCCGGTTCATATCGGAGGCGATCCTAGCCGCGTCACGTTGCGCCTAGCAATGCCTCCGCTTGTGACGATTTGCGAATCAGGCTTTGCGGGTCAGTGCCTCGTGCACGATGTTGCGCAGCGGACCATGCAGATGAGCATTGCCCGCCACCACGTTCACGTCATCGTCGAGGTCGGTGATTTCATGACCTTCGGGGTCGGTGGCATAGCCGCCGGCTTCACGCACTAGTAGAAGCCCCGCCGCGCAATCCCAGGGCTTGAGGCCGATTTCCCAGAACCCTTCGTAGCGACCTGCCGCCACCCAGGCGAGATCGAGCGCCGCGGCGCCAAAGCGACGGATGCCGGCGACCTGCGGCATCAGCGCGCCGAGCGTGCGGGCGAACGGCAGGCGACGTTGCGCGGGGACCTTCGCGAAGGGAATGCCTGTTGCGAAAAGCGCCTCGGACATCTCGCGCCGCGCGGAGACACGCAGACGGCGCTCGTTTAGGAAGGCGCCCACGCCTTTTTCCGCCCAGAACATCTCGTTATTGACCGGGTTATAGACCAGCGCGGCCGCCATCTCCGTCAGGCCATCGGAGAGCTTGCGCTGCAAGCCAATCGAGATGGCCCATTGCGGGATGCCATGCAGGAAATTCGATGTGCCGTCCAGCGGATCGACGATCCAGCGCCATGTCCAGTTATCACCGCCCGAAGCACCGCTTTCCTCCATCAGGAAAGCGTAGCCCGGACGCGCGCGTGCAAGTTCCTCGCGGATCGTCGTTTCCGCGCGCAGGTCGGCCTGCGATACGAAATCGCCCGGCCCCTTGATGCTGACCTGCAGTTGCTCGACTTCTGCGAAATCGCGCAACAGGCGTCGGGCCGCTTTCTGGGCAGCGTTCTGCATGACGGTCATGTGCGGGGACAGGCGCATGGCGTTGGTTTCCGATCGGTCGTTTAAAAGAACAGGGAGTAATAGGAGTTTGCCGGGCGCGTCAGCCCTTTGCACGCTCCACGTAGCTGGCGTCTTCCGTGCGGATGACCACGCGTTCGCCGGCCTCGATGAACGGCGGCACCATGGTCTTGACGCCATTGGACAGGACAGCCGGCTTGTAGGAGGAGCTGGCGGTCTGGCCCTTGACGACCGGATCGGCCTCGACGATTTCCAGCGTGACCTGCGGCGGAAGGGACACGCCGACCGGATCGCCTTCGACCAGCTTGACGTTCAGCGGCATGTTGTCCTGGAGGAAAGGCAGCTGGTCGCCGAAGATGTCCTTGTGCAGCATGACCTGCTCGAAGGTCTCCGGATCCATCAGGACGATGTTGTCGCCGTCCTCGTAGGAGTAGTTGTAATCCTTGTCCTCCGTCATCAGGCGCTCGACCGAATCGGCCGTGCGCCAGCGTTCGTTGGTCTTGTTCCCCGTGTTCAGATCACGCATCTCGACCTGGATGAAGGCACCGCCCTTGCCGGGCGTGATGATCTGCTGCTTGAGGACCGTCCAGCGACGGCCTTCGTGCTCGATGACCTGACCGGCGCGAATGAGGTTCGCCTGCTGTTTCATAAGAATGTTCCCGGGGTTCGACGATGTGCTTGGCGCACAGGAATGACGCGGGCTTCTAACGCTCTCGCGGCCGAAGGGCAAGCGATTGCGCTCCGCAAGCTGTGATCGGGACAGGGCGTTTTGCCGTTCTTGGCATTGCCGCCTTTGGATATGATCGACCGGGCAGTTATGTGGTGCCGGCGTTGCGCTATCGAGCAAGCCGGGCCGCCCGATAGCGTCTGATCGAGACGCGATGAGGCAGGAAAGATCAACATCCATGTATGACATGAAGAAACTCGGCAATCTGGCGACGATCAACAAAAGCGCCCCGGCAGCGACCAAGGCGTTCTGGGCATTCAATGAAGCGGCATTCGCGGATGGGGCTCTGGACCGTCTGACCAAGGAACTGATCGCGCTCGGCGTCGCGCTGACAACGCAGTGCCCGTATTGTATCGAGTTGCACACGAAGGCAGCCCGTGAAGCAGGTGCGACGGACGCTCAATTGTCCGAGGCGGCAATGGTTGCGGCGGCGATTCGTGCTGGTGGTGCCGTCACGCACGCCACGCATATGTTTGAGGGCTGAGACCCTGTATCTGGCGCGTTAGTTTTCGGTGATCCGCTCGAGCAATGCCATGAGCGGTTCGATGCCGATCCAGTAGGAACGCAGGTGCGGCGGGAGATCATTTTTTTCCGTCGCGCCATACAGGGCGGCGTAGCGTAGGCCGCGCAGGGCGGCGAGATCCCAGAAGAACGGCTCGATCCAGCCGTCTGGCGCCAGAAAGATAACTTTTGCTCCCGGCCTGGCGAAGGCAAGATTGGTCATGGCGGCCCCCATGCACCCCACGATGACATCGGCGTTTGCGAAAAGGGAGACCTGCTCATCGAAGCTCTGCGTATCGATCACGCACGTCTGGAAACCGGCGGCTGCAAGTTCTCTTTCGACATCGTCATGGTTGAGAAGTGTGCGCGAATAAGGCGCTCGCCGCGAGACGAAGAGAAGACGCGGGCCGTCTTGCGGCAGGTCCGCGGTAATGCGTCGATACAAGGTATCGAGCGCGTCCGGAGATTTTGTCAGGGGATGATTGCTGACCGGTGATGCATAGAACAGTGTCCTGCTGCGATAGAGCCGAAAAGGGTGCAGGTATTGTAGCGAGATGTTGGTCAGGCCGCGGACATAGCGAATGATGCTCTGAACCTTGATGGTATCGAGATGCTCATTGGCGGAATCCATCAGAATTCGGATATGGCGATTCGGATATGCTTCCCGCAGGGCGAATGCGGCTTCCATGCGCGGCAGGTCGTCCACGAGCCAGTGGCCGTAATTTCCCACGCCTGCCGAACCGACATAGAGATGAATGGTGTCTGCCTCGTTCGGAATATCGATCCAGAACATCTGGCGGATTTCCCGGGGCAGGGGGGCGGTAACGTAACCGCGGTCGTTCGGTCGGTAGGTCTCGTACAGCATGGTCAGACCATGGCCTTCGCCGAGGTAGATGACCGATCCGAGAAGGAAAGCATGCTTCAGGTGGACGAGCAGGGAAGCGGGATTTTCCTGGTCGATTTGCTGGTAGAGCCTGCGGACCGCATCGGCAAAATCCGGCTCGGCATGCAGGAGCGGCTCAGGGCGGCCATAGTGCCTGCTTGGATAAAGTTCGCGGATAAGCTCGATGCCCGGGCAATCCTGTGACAGGGCCTCGGCGCAACTGATGTATCGCCGTTCGTCTCCGATTGCGTCGGCATCCTCGAAAATATCGTCCATGCGCGTTTTGCCCAGAATGAAGTTGGGAGTATCGGCGTAATCGTTGGTGTAGTTGTCGGGAAGGTGATGGACCCAGCACATCGGGTCCGGCATCGTCGTGCCCGGCTTCAGGGGGACGACCATGCGCGAGGGGAAATCGGCGGGGACGTCCGTCCAGGTCAGGCCCATGGCGGCGCGTTCCGGCGTACCCCATTCCACCAGCGACCGGCTTTCGATCCGGTCCGCTGCCGGGCTTTCGAGATATTGGGGCATCATATGCCGTTCGACGATGAACATGCCCGCATAGGGGACGTCGAGCGAGATGAAATCACGACCATCGATACGGACCATGGTCTTGCCGGAAAGGCGCTGTCGGCCCTGCTGATCCGTCGTGAAGATATCGCCTTCCCGGACATTGAATTCGTAGCGAACGAAGCCGGGTAGCAGGCCGTAGGGTGTGAGATTTTCGGAAAAGTCGAGAAAGTATTGGAGATTGGAACGGGTCAGTCGCAGATCGTCCTCGATATACAGGTAATGCGTATAGGCTTCCGGTAAGTTTTCATACGCATTCCGCATGGCCATCTTGTGCTGCCATGGCAGGTGTCGTGGCCGTTTCGCGACGTCGGGATGACTTGAAATGGCAATTCTGAAGGACGAGCGCTGAAGCTTGGCAAGCAGGCGAGTCAGGGTGGTCAGGCGATCTTCCTCGGCTGCCTCTGTGAAGATCACGCAGGATACATCCTGCGCACCCCATTCCGCTGCGCTGGCGATCGTCTCGAAAAGATAGCGAAGGCGTTCCGGGCGGAAAAGAAACGTGACGCACATGAAAATGCGCATGTCGCCGATTTGCGCAGCACCCTGACTCACGACCATGGGTGCCCGACAATCGGGGCAAGACCGGCGACGCATCCGGTTCGACCGTGGTCACGGGTGACGGCATGCGCCGATGGAAGGATCAAGCGTGGCCTACGACGTCGGGAAGGGTCAGTGGATCGATATCGATCGCCGCCAATGCCCGGCGCCATTTGGACTGATGATCGGCACCATAGAGAATTTCGTCACTGGCTGGCGCGATCAGCCACGCATTGCCACGAATCATCTCGTCTTCCACCTGTCCCGCGCCCCAGGCGGCATGGCCGAGTGCCAGCAGGGCCTTCTGCGGTCCATCTCCCTCGGCGATGGCACGCAGGACGTCGAGTCCGACGCTCAATACTGTGCCGTCATCGACATGCAGGCTGCCTTCGCTGCTCCAGTCCGACGAATGCAGAACGAATCCACGGGCGTTGTCGAGGGGGCCGCCTGAACAAAGCCCGATCCGGCGCGCGGGCGGATTGGGCGTGATGTCCAGCTGCGTCAGCATTTCGTCCAGGCTGGGTTGTGACAGGCGCTTGTTGACGATCAGTCCCATGGCGCCGTCTTCGCGTGAATGCGCGCAGATATAGATGACCGTCTGTGCGAACTCGGAGGTGGACAGAGCCGGGCTGGCGACAAGAAGGCGACCGGTCAGACCGGTGTCAGGATCGGTGACATCATGGTTCATGATGAAAATGTCGGCAATTGCCGCGATATTTGCAAGGTGGCGGACAATCGGCAAGTCTGACGCGTGTGAGAACGATACGAGTTGATCGAGCGTTCATGGTTCTTTCGGAAGGATGACTTTATGTCCACTGTTCTGGTGACGGGCGCCACCGCCGGCTTCGGCCACGCCATTGCAACGCGTCTTGCAAAGGAAGGGCATCGCGTTATCGCCATTGGCCGACGGATGGAGCGGCTGAACGCGTTGCGGGATGCATTGGGAAAAGACAGGCTCCTGCCGCTGGAGCTGGACATGATGGATCTTGGCGCAATCACGGCACTGCCGACAAGCCTGCCTGCGGCGTGGCGCGACGTGGATGTGCTGATCAACAACGCGGGGTTAGCGTTGGGCATGGGCAAGGCGCAGGACGCCAGCCTCGACGACTGGACGACCATGATCGCAACGAATGTGACAGGCGTTGCCGCGCTGACGCACGCCCTGCTGCCGGGCATGGTCGAACGCAATCGGGGCTATATCATTTCCCTTGGCAGCACGGCGGGAACCTATCCGTATACCGGCGGGAACGTCTATGGCGCCACGAAGGCCTTCGTCAAACAGTTCATGCAGAACTTGCGGACAGATCTGCTGGGCACGAAAATCCGTGTCACCAATATCGAGCCGGGTCTTTGCGGGGGGAGCGAGTTCAGTAACGTGCGGCTGCGCGACGATCAGAAGGCGGCCGATGTCTACAAGGACACCACGCCGTTGAATTCCGACGATATTGCCGAAACGGTGTCCTGGCTGCTGAGCCAGCCAGCGCATGTCAATATCAACCGGATCGAAATGATGCCGGTATGTCAGGCATCTGCCGGGCTAGCGGTGGACAGAACCGTTGGCTGAGCCGTCGGATGCCGCGGAGTTTGGCAAGGGACTTCCGGAGCACTATCGCATCGACGATGGCAAGGCGTTCACGCTGGCCGATATGCCGACGGCGGAGCGCGGCGACCTGGACAAGGCTACGGGCAAGGCGCTGATCCGCGCGCGGCGTGAGCGTCTTGCGACATTGCAGGAGCGTCTGGCAGCCGGTCGAACGCGTGGCGTCCTCGTGGTGTTGCAGGGGATGGACACGTCCGGAAAGGACAGTCTGATCCGCCACGTCATGAGCGGCCTCAATCCCCAGGGCACGCGTGTAACGTCTTTCAAGGCGCCGAGTGCGATCGAGCAGGAGCATGATTTCCTCTGGCGCATCCATGCCGCCGTGCCGGAGCGCGGACAGATCGGCATATTCAACCGTAGCCACTACGAAGACGTGCTGATCGCCCGCGTTCATGCCGATAAGCTGTCGTCGGAAGGGCTTGAAGGCGACCCGCATCGTCCGGAATTCTGGGACGATCGTCTTCAGGATATTCGGCATTTCGAGCGTTACCTGACGCGGCAGGGAATCATCATCGTCAAGTTCTTCCTGCATATTTCGCCCGACGAACAGCGCCAGCGCCTGCTCCGGCGGCTTAGTCGTCCGCAAAAGCGCTGGAAGTTCGATGAAAGTGATATTGCGGAGCGCGCATTCTGGCCCGCCTACGCCGATGCATACGAGCAGGCGATTCGGGGAACCGCGCGGGCTGAAGCGCCGTGGTTTGTCGTGCCTTCCGATCACAAGTGGTTTTCCCGGCTTGTGGTCATGGAAGCCCTGATCGCCACGCTGGAGGCGATAGGTCCCGAACCACCCCCGCCGTCGGACGCGGTGGAGCGCCATGTCGAGCAGCTTTCGAAACGTCTGCGTGGTGATCACGTCTGACGCATTGACATGAAGGAAAGGCGGACAATGATTGATACGAGGGAACTGGTCGATCCCCAGCTACTGCCCTTTCTCGATGCCCTGCCTGGCGGGGCAGTCAATCGTCACACCCTGCCGGCGCGCCGTGAGCGAAGCGACGCGCTCATTCTTGCGCAGCTTCCGGACGATTTACCTGTTCTGGTCGAAGAACAGTATCTGTCCGGTCCGACAGGTCCGGCATCACTACGTATCCTGAAAATCCAACGGCACGACCTTGCCGACAAGGCGCCCGCTCTTCTTCATTGCCACGGCGGTGGACTTGTGATGGGCAAGCCGGAGAGCAGCCTCCCCACGCTACGGCATATGGCCATGACACTCGGCGTGGTGATCGTATCCGTTGATTATCGTCTGGCGCCCGAGGCCCCTTATCCGGCGGCTATCGACGACTGTTATGCGGCGCTTGAGTGGATGCATGACAATGCGAAGGCATTGCGGATCGATTCACAGTGCATTGGCGTCACCGGTGAAAGCGCGGGCGGCAATCTGGCGGCGGCTCTCTGTCTGATGGCGCGGGATCGTGCCGGGCCGCCGATTGCCTATCAGAATCTCGTCTATCCCATGTTGGATGACCGTGCGGATGCCACGGATAATCCTGTCGTCGGGCAGTTTTGCTGGACGAGGGAAAGCAATCGATTTGCCTGGAATGCGTATCTTGGCGCGACGGCGCATGATGCCGTTTCCCCCTACGCGGCACCTGCACGCGAAAGCGACTATGAGCGACTTCCGCCGCTTTATCTATCGACGGGCGCGCTCGATCTCTTTCTGGATGAGAACATACGGTTCGTGCAGGCCCTGGCGGCGGCAGGCGTTGCTGTCGAGGTCGATATCTACCCCGGCGCTTTCCATGCATTTGACGTCGCGCCAGATGCGGACGTCTCGATACGGGCGCGTGCCCGACGTCTGGACGCCATGCGGCGAGCGATCGACGGGGTGGGCGATTAAGAATGAGAAATATTCTCAATTGATATTGCGAATGTTTCTCAATGCCGTTACGTCGGAGGATATTCGAGTTCTGGAACGTCCAATGATCGTTTGCTCCTGCAATGCACTAACCCATCGCGACATCGAAACCGCCGTTGAAAAAGGGGCGTCCCGGCCTGCCGAGATATATGCTGCGCGGAATTGCCGGGCACAGTGCGGCGGGTGTGTCGGGGGGATTGTTTGCGTACTGCGTGCGCTTCTACGGGAGCGTGGTGCTAACGACAGTTGCGCCGTCGAACTGGATCAGCCATCGCGGATCGCCGTTCATCACTGAAGGCCTTCCGTCCGGAAAGGACAGGAATTCGGTATTGTCTCTGAATGGGGCGTCAAAAAGAAAAAGGCCGGTCCCCGGAAGAGACCGGCCTTTTTCAGTTAGTCCTGCTCGGGAGCGGGAGAAGAGTTAAGCGTGATATATCGCGGTAGTCCGACCTGCTTGATCAGGTCGAGTTGCCGGTCGATGAAGTCCTCATGCTCTTCCTCGTTGGCGAGGATTTTCAGCAGCAGGTCGCGAGAGACATAGTCGCGCACCGACTCGCAGTAGGCGATACCCTCGCGGAGATCAGCCAGCGCTTTCTCCTCAAGCTTGAGGTCGCACTTCAGGATCTCTTCGACGTCCTGCCCGATGAGGATCGTATTAAGGCGCTGAACGTTCGGTAACCCACCGAGATAGAGAATGCGCTCGATCAGCCAGTCGGCATGATGCATTTCCTCGATGGACTCGTCGTATTCCTTTTTGCCCAGCTTCGTGACGCCCCAGTGGCGAAGCGTCCGGGCATGGAGGAAATACTGGTTGATCGCGGTGAGCTCATTCGTCAGCTGTGTGTTGAGATGATCGATGACTTTCGGGTCTTTTTGCATATCAAATCCTCAGCAGGGCAACGAAACGAAGGGATGAGCAACAGAGGCATCGGCCGTCGCGCTGGATGAAACATACACGCGACGGCACCAGATCAATAGCGCTTGCGCGTCGAGCTCTTTCCCGCGCTGGGCTTGCGGAAAGGTGCCTTGTCGCCACGAGGGCCCGCATTGGTACGACGTGGCGCCGTATGCTCCCGCGGCGGCCGTGCCGAACGGGCAGGGCGCGTGCCGCTCGCATCGGTTGTCGGTGCCTGTGCCGGTTCGATCCGCGCTTCGTCGGCATCCGCGCCTTCGATGCAGGAGCGGAAACGCCCGACGCTGTCCGGCGCGATCTCGAACAGCGTGTGATCGCCGCTGATACGAATGGACCCGATGTCGCGCTTCGTAACATTGCCGAGGCGGCAGATCAGGGGAATGAGCCATTTGGGATCGGCACGTTCCGAACGGCCGATGCTCAGGCTGAACCATTCGCCACCAAGCGATTCGTTACGCGACGGACGTTCCGGGCGCTCGGTACGTTCGGCTCTCGGAGAACGGGTCGGCGCCTCGACACTGACAGGGCGGATGTTTTCCACCTGCGGCAGACGGGCCGAGTAGAGGCGGACGAGGGCCGTGGCCAGCTGGTGTGCGTCGTGCGCATTCGCCAGGCGGTTTGCCAGCTCGTCTTCCGTGGCCTGAGACGGCGCGAACAGCGCCGCGTCGTCCATCAGGCGCTTGGCATCCTGCGCATGAATGGCTTCCGCGGTCGGGACGCTTTCCCACTCGGCATCGTTGATCTTGGCCTGGGCCAGCAGACGTTCGGCACGGCGACGCTGGTTGACGGGCACCATCAGCACGCTCGTGCCCTTGCGTCCCGCGCGGCCAGTGCGCCCTGATCGGTGCAGGAGCGTTGCGCTCTCCGTCGGCAGGCTTGCGTGGATCACCAGATTGAGCGCCGGGACGTCGATGCCACGAGCGGCGACATCCGTGGCGACGCAGACGCGCGCGATGCCGGAACGTAGTGACTCGATGGCGCGCGACCGTTCATTCTGTCCCATCTCGCCGGAAATGGCGACGGAAGCGAAGCCGCGTTCCAGAAGGGCGGCCTGCACCTGCGCGACCATGGCGCGCGTGTTGCAGAACAGCATGGCCGTCGGGCTCTCATGGTAACGCAGGACGTTGACCACGGCGCGACCAAGCTCGTTGGGTGCCGTCACGACGCATTGGTAGGTGATGTCCGCGTGCTGTTTCGCGCCGGACGCGGTATCGATCCGCTCTGCGTTTTTCTGGAAACGGCGCGCCAGATTTGCAATGTCCCGGGCGATCGTCGCGGAGAACAGCAGGGTGCGGCGCTCAGCGGGCGCCGCGTCCAGCAACTGCTCAAGCTCGTCACGGAAGCCAAGGTCGAGCATCTCGTCAGCTTCGTCCAGAACCACCGCCCGAAGGCCGCTCAGGTCCAGGTTGCCGCGTTTCAGATGGTCGCAGAGACGCCCCGGCGTACCGACGACGATATGTGCGCCGTTGGACAGCGCGCGCGCCTCACGGCGGGCATCCGTACCGCCGATGCAGCTCGCGATGCGGGCGCCTGTCTCGGCATAGAGCCACTGCAACTCGGATTGAACCTGCATGGCCAGTTCGCGCGTGGGGGCGATAACGAGCGCGAGCGGGCGTTCGACGAACGGCACCCGTTCCGCGCCATCCGGCAGAAGTGTCGGCGCGATGGCCAGGCCGAACGCGACTGTCTTGCCCGATCCTGTCTGCGCGGACACCAGCAGATCGCGCTGTTCCAGTCCGGGCTGCAGCACAGCAGCCTGAACGGTCGTCGGCGTATCGTAACCGCGGGCCGCAAGCGCGCGGCCGAGGGGAGGGACGGTATCGGGGAAACTCATTCGGTTCGTAACTCGGTAATGAAAACAGCCACGCCAGCAGGCACCGCGGCGGCGCATCGCAGGGAAACGCGAGGAAGGGCGAAATCAGCGTGAGATGACGCTGCATAAAGAACTGAGTCGTGAAATGCTAGGGAAAGTATGGCGGCATGCGCGAAAATGCGGGCGTGGATTGCGTATCCCGGACCGTAATCAGGGCGAGGATCGACACGGAACATGGATAGCGCGTGTCAAAGTCGTCCTGAAGATAACCAAAAGATTGACGTATTGTAATCTAATAAGTTTCAGAGTATATAGCTTCCTGTCGGGCATCGATCGCCCGACAGGAGCAACCCATGCAAATACGTCTGAATTCCCCGCATCACGGGTGGGCAGGGCGCCTGAGCCATTGGTTTTCCGACCATGGCTTGCTGCTTGGACTGCTTGTGGGTCTTACCTGGCTGGCATTGTTGATCGTTGCCAGTCCTCATATGTGGTGGTGACTGAAGATGCCGGCTTGTCCAAGACAACTAGGATTTGCCCTTCTCCTCGGTTCCCGGTGGCGCCGACTGTTCCGACGATCCACCACGAATGTATCCTGATCGGGCGAAGACGATTTGGGTATTGCATGTGCCTGTCCTCCTGAGGTGAGGTATAGTATGAGGCAGCATGCGCAGGCGTTTCGTCACATGGATTGCGGCCAGTCCGCTCGGTCGGGTTCCGATGGCGGACTGGCCATTCGCATGGATATATGCGCCGAAATCCGGCAGTCTGATGTTCGCGCTGCGGAACACGATTGCGGCGTTGGTCGCTCTGGCCATTGCGTTCTGGATGGAGCTGGGCGAGCCGCAATGGGCGCCGATGACGGTATGGATCGTCGCACAGGGATCGCGTGGTGAAAGCCTGTCCAAAGGACGGTGGCGACTGGTCGGTACCGTCCTTGGCATGATTTCGGCGATCGCGCTGCTTGCCATGTTTCCACAGGCGCCGTGGCTTTTTCTGCCGGCTCTGGCAATCTGGGCGGGGCTATGCGCGGGGCTGGCGACCCTCGTTCACAATTTCCGCTCCTATGCCTTCGTTCTGGCGGCCTATACCTGCGCCATCATCGCCATGGGGGCGAGCAGCGAACCGGACCATGTGTTCCAGATCGCCATGGCGCGTGGCACCTACATCTTTCTTGGCGTCATCTGCGAGATGGTGGCCGGCCTTATCTTCTCGCATGATATGGCCCGGCAGGCGCGGCAGCTGATGCGCGGGCGACTGCTTTCGGCGATCACCAGTGCCACGGCGGCGATTGTGGATATTCTGCGCGAGGAACCGCCGCCGGAAAGTGATATCCGTGCCGTTTTCAGCCAGACGCTGACCCTGCACGATCAGATCGAATTCAGCGCCGTCGAGATCGGCCGCAACGAGCGTGCCGTGCAATGCGCGTATGCGACGATCGGCCTCCTGTCGCGCATCATGTCTCGTGGTCTGGGCCTGAGGACACGCCTGGCTGCCGTGCCGAACCGGTCCGCCACGTCGCAGGATATCATCATCCGCGCCACCGAGTTGCTGTCGGCCTTGCCGCAGCGTATTGCGGCTCAGGCAGAAGTCGTCTCGGTGCGGAATCAGGTCGATGCGCTGATTTCCAGGACAATTGAAGCGGTTGAGCGAACCCTCGTTCAGGAAATGGCCGGTGGCGATGCCCAGAAGGTTGCGATCAACGATCGGATCGCACTTCAGGGCGTGCGCCTGATGCTCAACGAATATCATGCGCTTCTCAGCTATTTCGGCGCAGATCCTCGAGAGAATCTCCACCCGGATCGCTACCGACTGAGGCATTTCCCAAACTGGCGGGCAGCGTTGCACAACGGCTTGCGCTCGATGGCGGCTATCCTGGCGGCATCTCTTGTCTGGGAAGTCACGGCGTGGCCGAACGGTGCGGCGTTCGTGTCCTTCATTGCCGTCGTATGCGGCCGCTTTGCGACATTCGAGAACACCGTTTTGGTCAGCAATAAGTTCTTCTATGGCGCATGTGTCGCTACGCTTGCGTCGATTATCCCGGTTTTTCTTCTGGTGCCGCTTGGCTCCAGTTTCGGCGCGCTGGCGATTGCCATCACACCGTTCATGTTCATTGGCGGGCTGGCGGCGCAATATGGACCGACAGCGCTACAGGCGGCGTCATACAACACGTTCTTTCCCGCATTGCTGGGGCTGGACAACCAGCATCGCCTGAATGAATTACAATGGTTCAACAATACCATCGCCCTGTTGTTGGGGCTTGGTGCCGGTGTCATCGTCTTTAAATGCGTTCTTCCGTTCGATGAGCGCCGAGTCTGTTGGATCATGCGCGGGAAAGCTCTCTCGGGACTGCGGCATATCAGTCGTCACACCGTGCGCATGATGGACGAAAACCACTGGATTGGCCGCAATACGCAGAGCATGCAGCGATTGATCCGTTATGCGGGTTCGCAGGTTACGCCGCTGATGGATACGTATCTGCATGGCACGCTTGCCATCATGACGATCGGCCGCAATCTGATGCATCTGCGCCACGCGCAGCATGCCCCGAACATGCCGGAAGCAGCTGCAACCGCCATTCAGGCCATGTTCGCGCGATTGGCCGAGCGCAACATCAACATCGAACGTCTGCACGCGGAGACGACGCATACGCTGAAGGTTCTAAGCGATCTGGAAGAAACGAACAGCGAGAACACCTATCGAATGGCGTTGACGGATGCCATTGGTTCGCTTCTGATCGTCTCTGCCGAATTGTCCGGTAACAGGGCCTTCCTCGACACCAGAACCTTCGTCTCGAACATGTTGACTCTGGAGACGAGTCCGGCCTGATCGTCTAGAAATGTGTCTTGAGAAGCGGGCTGGACGAGATGCAGAGCATGATGATGCCGAATAGCGCCATGGCTTTCAGGAAGAAGAAGATGGCGTGTTCGGCGATTTCCCAGCGGGTCATGATGACCATGAACGGGTCGGCCGGGTTCTGTTCCGCCGTATAGGTCAGTTTCGTCATCGTCATGGCAACCTGACGTAGATGCGCGCGGGCTTCTCGGCGGCGCAGCGCCTCAATGCTGGAAATATCGGCCTGCTCATAGAACTGGCCAATATATTGATCGAGTTCCTCGATGCGGAAGTTGCGCGTGCCATGACCCGACTTGTCGCCCTGCCGCGTCGGGCCGGCGCCCAGGCCAATGAGTAACTTCAGGCGAATGGGCGAAATTCCCAGATACACGGCAGCACCGTGCAGGTTAAGATGCTGCGTGCGTACAGGAAGACGGAAGAGATTACCGGTTTTGGTCGGACTATCGCCAGTTGGTCGCATCGTCTTGCCGCCTCTTCGGAAGGTGCGGATATCGGTCGATGCCTTGTACTCCCTGGCGACTGGCGCGTCGAGTTAAACAGTGCCGCGATCAGGAAACGGCTCTGGGCCGATAGGGCGTTTCGGGACGCTTATGCGGTAGCAATGGTCATCTTCTCTTCATTGAACGCCTGATAGGCATCGATGACGATTGCGCTGCGAACCGATGAAAGCATGCGCGGCGACGCAACCTTGGCGGAGACCGTCAACGTGACATTGTCGCCGGCCACGGCAGTGACATTGACCGTCGGGATCGGGGATTCCAGCACTTCCGGGCGGTCGGCCACCACCTTGCGCAGCAGTTGCCGTGCCTGTTCGATATCGGTGTCCTGCGAAATGGTGAAAGCCATTGATATCGTGCCTTGCGTGCCGAAGCGCGTGGCGTTGGTGACAGATGACGTGATGAATTGTGAGTTGGGCACGATCATGACGGCGCCATCGGACAGTCCGATTTCCGTGGAGCGGACGCTGATGCGCCGAACGTCGCCCTGGGAGCCGCCGATCGTAATCATATCGCCAACCCGGATCGGACGCTCAGCCAGAAGAATGACGCCGGAGACGAAATTCTGCACGATGGATTGCAGTCCGAAACCGATCCCGACGGATAGCGCGCTGACAACCCATGTCAGATTTTTCATCGTCAGTCCTGCTTCTGAAAGAACGATCAGGAAAATCGCGATCCAGGCGGTATAGGTGAAAATGCTGATGATCGAACTTCTGGCGCCGATATCCAGTTGCGTGGTTGGAAAGAGCCTGTCGCGCATCCAGACGCAGATCTGGCGGATACCGTAATAGGCGACAATGACGATGCCGATACAAATCAGGATCGTGTTGAACGAAACCGGCACGCCGCTGATCGTCTGGCCGACGAACAGGTTTCGCAGGTGTGTGGAAACCGATTGCGTCGAGAGATTGCCATCGGACTGGGCAACAGCCAGCAGGACGATGAGCAGAAGGATATTGCCGACGCCCGACGCAAGAACACCGAACTGGCTGACGCGCTGACCGCTGACGCCCAGAGGAAGCAGCCTCGTGGCAAGAAGCGTCTGAGGTTGCAGAAGACGACCGGCGAGCTCGCGGATGCACAGCGCGAACAGGCTGAGAATGGCGACCGCAGCACCAAACGAGACGAGCCACGCAACGGTCTGGAATGCGAAGGCGATGTAGCCATTCAGGACCGAGAGCCAGGTGACAATGACGATCAGAAAGGCCAGCCCGCGGATCGGGGGGGCCAGATGCGCACCTTCTCCACCGGCGCGTGACAGGCGCCGGCAGACAAGCAGGAAAACGGTGGCGATGACGATAGCGTAGCCGCCCTGCACGGCGCGCAAGGTCGTCAGGCCCAGAATGTATTCGTCATTGAGATACAGAAGAATGTTCTGGATCAGGATTGCCGTTGCCATCATCCAGTCGATGCCGCGCAGTGCCCGCGGGGCATGTGGCGGCGTTTCATGAATGGATGTCGCACGACTCAGGATCGGCACGCCTGCGCCGATCAGGAAGCCGCAGATCGGCAACGCGGTGCCGATGAGCTGTTGAAGTGCCGCGCTTTCATTCTGGTTCAGTGCCAGGACTATGCTGCCGATATTCCAGATGACGCCAGCGACGACGGCGCAGACGATACCGTTCAATGCTGGCGGGAGGAGAGAAATATCTGTATCGACCTCGTCGGGATGGCCGAAGCGTTTCGCGACGACGGTTCGTAGACGGCTCAGGCCGCTCAGGCTCGGTCGTGAGATGCCGAGGACGATGACGGCGGTGGTGGCAAGCAATGCCAGGAAATAGGGCCACTGGCGAAAAGGACCGGGGTAGGTGTTGTGACTGCCGGCGACAAAGGCGCGGCGATCGCCCGGCAATTCATCGATCAGGTTCTTCCAGAAGGCTGGTGTCAGCGGTGAGGCGAGGTGCTCGGAGAGAAGGGCATGGTGCAGGGAGTTGTCGCGGCGGTTGATCTCGAACAGGAGTTGTTTGGCCTGCAAGGCATACAGATGTGTGCGGGTCGAGGCCGAGTGGATCTCGGCCAGCTGTGACTGAATCTGCTTGCGTTGCGTGGTGATGCTTGCGTCTTCGCCGGTAACGGCTGTCGCGCCGACGATCTTGAGGTAATTCTCATAGACGGACTGATAGGACGCAATCTGCGTGTCCAGACTGTTTGCGCTGTCGAGTGCGGTCTGGGCCTGATGTCCGAGCGAGGCCAATGTATCGGTGCCCAGAGGAAGATCGGGCTGGTTCAGTTCATTGAAAATGCCGCGTGTTGTCGCGTGGATGCTGTCGAGCTGGGCGCTGATCGTCGGCAGGGCGGCATGCCAGCCGATGCCTTCGGACATATTGCCCAGTCCGGGATCGGGCGGGCCAGGATCTGCCGATGCAGGGGCAGCCTCGGGATGGGCCGCCGTCATGATGATGAGGGCTACAAGGCAGAACCGGCGCGCCCAACCTGAAATCGTCCTAATCGTGTTTTGGCGCACCGCCATCGTCTGGTCCCGCTCCTGATGATTGAGGGGACAAAACGATTTGCCGGCAAGGTTGGTTCGTCTGCCCTATGACAAACCGGCTGATGTTGTCGTCAGGCGCGTGCTTGCGCCCTGATATCGTCAATGCTTTCGAGGTTTCGCTCACGCATGATCTGCAGGAGTTCCCGTTTCATCCGGTCAAGGACTCCTGCGCCGTCCAGAATGAAGCTGGAATAGATCTGCACCATATCGGCGCCTGCGGAAAGACGATCAAACACGTCCTGACCGCTCTCGATGCCGCCACAGGCGATCAGGTGAAGTCGACCTTTCGTAACGGCAGCGACGCGATGCAGCATATCACGGGCAAGCGGCGCAAGCGGTCGTCCGGACAGGCCGCCGGCTTCGTCGGCGTGGAAGCTTCTCAGACCGGCAGGACGGCTGATCGTCGTATTCGTCAGGATCAGTCCGTCCGCGCCATGCTCGATCGCCGTTTCGACGATCGGCTGGATATCGCTCTCGGCGAGATCCGGCGAGAGTTTGACCACGAGCGGCGGGCGAGTCGGATTTCGGTCGGCAATGGCGCTGAGGATCGCGGCAAGATGTTCGGCTGTCTGGAGATTGCGCAAACCCGGCGTGTTGGGGGACGAAAGGTTGATGGTGACGTAGTCGGCATAGGGGCTGACGCGTGCGACACCATTGGCGTAGTCCTGTGCCGGACTGGCATTCTCCTTGTTGATGCCGAGGTTGACGCCGACCGGCGTATGTCCGGCGCCACGGCCATAGCCGCCAGGCATGGGACGATGCAGGCGCGCCAGGCGACGGCAGAAACGGTCGATGCCGCAGCTGTTGAAGCCCATGCGATTGATGATCGCCCCGTCTTCCGGCAGGCGGAAGAGGCGGGGGGCAGGGTTGCCGGGCTGCGGGCGCGGTGTGACCGTGCCACATTCGACATGGCCGAAACCGAGGCGTGCCAACGGCCGTACGGCCCGTGCGTCCTTGTCGAAACCTGCGGCAAGGCCGATGGGATTGGGGAAACGGAGGCCCATCAGACGCGTGCTGAGCGCCGGGACATCGCGCCGGGCATGAGCGGGACCCAGTCCGAGGGCGAGACCGCGAATGGCGATCTCATGAGCGGTTTCCGGCTCGAAGCGATGCAGGAGGGCGGTGGCGGCGGAGGCCAGTTTGTTCATGCGACGCGTGTCCTTGGGGTGTGGAAGTTGCAAGGCGTGGGGCGTCAATAGCGTGCCTGCTGGACCAAAGGGAGGGGTGCGGGGACGTGAGGGAAATAATTTGCGTGGCACCGACAATGCGCTAAGGGCTCAGACCATGTGGGATGAACCGTATCTTGAGACCTGCTGCCGCTCGGCCTTGCACCGGCTCCTGCTGTGCGCCGACGCTGGCAGGCCGCAGAACCTGCGTGACCAGCCCTGCCTGGAGCGCCTGTGCCGGATGGGTTTCGCGCAACTGCGCAACGATGGGCGATTCGAGATCGTCCCGGCGGGACAGGCCCGCCATGACAAGGAGATCGGCAAGCTTGCGCCGGCTTATGCCGGTGCGCGACGCCATCCTGCGCGCATTAGCGATTGACGGGAATCGACGAAAAGTCGAATGTTCCGGTCGACCAGGGGGAGCCTCAGAAAGAGGTTGAGAGGCTGCTGGCGGACGATGCTTCCGCAGTGCGGCGACCCTCCCGAGCGAGAATTTTTGCTCGGAGAACCTGATCCGGTTCGTACCGGCGTAGGGATTGGTATGGAAAGCGGCTCGCGTCGTAGCGGGCCGCCGCGCATGCTTTCCTCAAACGCTTGGACGATCCGTATTCGCCAAAGGAAAGCGCAATATGGACGACCAATCGATTTCTCCCACATACGCATCGCCTCCGAGCGGGCAAGTTACCACGGGGCCGATAGAAGGCTCCGTGAAGGTATGGTCATCGCCGCCGGGGCGTGACGATATCCGCGTGCCATTCCGCGACATCGCGCTCGATCCCAGCGCAAACGAGCCGCCGGTACGGATCTACGATACATCGGGGCCTTATACGGATCCGACTGCCGCCATCGATGTCGAGCGCGGCTTGCCAAGAGTTCGGTCTGCATGGCTGGCGACGCGCGGTCTGGACGCGACGGCGGAGACGCGTGTCGTCAAGCCCGAAGACAATGGCTTTGTCAGCGCCGACCGGTTGGTGCCCTCTTGTCCGGCCCCGCATGGGGTACTGCGTGGACGAACCGGGCAACCTGTGACGCAGTATGAATTCGCGCGCGCCGGCATTGTGACCGAAGAGATGATTTTCGTCGCGCATCGCGAGAACCTTGGTCGCGCGACGATGGTGGATGGTGCGGAAGAACGGCGTGCCGATGGTGAGGATTTCGGTGCGAATATTCCGGCGTTTATCACGCCGGAATTTGTGCGTGACGAGATCGCCGCCGGTCGCGCCATCATTCCTGCGAACATCAATCATCCGGAACTCGAACCGGTCATCATCGGGCGAAACTTCCTTGTGAAGATCAACGCCAACATCGGCAATTCTGCCGTGACGTCCTCGGCGGCCGAGGAAGTGGACAAGCTGGTCTGGGCGATCCGCTGGGGCGCGGACACGGTCATGGACCTGTCCACCGGCCGCAACATCCATAACATTCGCGACTGGATCCTGCGGAATTCGCCCGTGCCGATCGGCACGGTTCCGCTTTATCAGGCATTGGAAAAGGTCGGTGGGGTTGCGGAAAAGCTGTCATGGGAAATTTTCCGCGACACGCTGATCGAGCAGGCGGAACAGGGCGTGGATTACTTCACGATCCATGCCGGCGTGCGTTTGCAGCACGTGCCGCTGACCGCGCATCGCACGACCGGCATTGTATCGCGTGGCGGGTCCATCATGGCGGCGTGGTGCCTGGCGCATCATCGGGAGAGCTTCCTTTACGAGCATTTCGAAGACATCTGCGACATCATGCGCGCCTACGACATTTCCTTCTCCCTGGGCGACGGCCTGCGTCCCGGCTCGATTGCCGATGCCAATGACGCGGCGCAGTTTGCGGAACTGGAGACGCTGGGCGAGCTGACAAAGGTTGCCTGGAGCAAGGGTTGCCAGGTCATGATCGAGGGGCCGGGTCATGTGCCGATGCACAAGATCAAGATCAACATGACCAAGCAGCTTCGCGAATGTGGGGAAGCGCCGTTCTATACGCTCGGACCGCTGACGACGGATATTGCGCCGGGCTACGATCATATCACCTCCGGTATCGGCGCCGCGATGATCGGATGGTACGGTTGTGCGATGTTGTGCTACGTCACGCCCAAGGAGCACCTTGGCTTGCCGGATCGCAACGATGTGAAAGTCGGGGTGATTACGTACAAGATCGCAGCGCATGCTGCCGATCTTGCGAAAGGTCATCCGGCCGCGCAAGTTCGTGACGATGCGATATCGCGCGCCCGTTTCGAGTTCCGCTGGCACGATCAGTTCAACCTGGCACTCGATCCCGATACGGCGCGCCAGTTCCATGACGAAACCCTGCCCAAGGAAGCGCACAAGACGGCGCATTTCTGTTCCATGTGCGGGCCGAAGTTCTGCTCGATGAAAATCAGTCATGACATCCGGCGGGACGCCGAACGTAACGAGGGCATGGCCCAGATGAAGGCGGCTTTTCAGGAGCAGGGCTCCAGACTTTACGTGAAAAGCGCATAGCCGCCCAACGTGTCTGCAAGGCAAGGCTCGGACGCTTGCCGCGGGGATTATCGCCGGATCTGCGATGACGTGGATCCGGTCGTGCCTCGAATGAAGGTGGTCGTGCGCCTCAGAAGATCACACCATCGGCCTGTCTGCAGGGTGTCTCCTGGTCCTCTTGATCTCGGTTAAATGACAGGTTGGCATAAAAGTGATGTGTGGTCTGACCGACGTGTTGTCGGCGGTCCATATCGCCATTTTGGGGATCATCGAAGGACAAATCCGGCGCGGTAGTCCGTTGGATTGTCATGGTAGGCGGCGACCGGTCCGTCAGGTGCAGGTTTCGAAGGTTCGTTCATTGAAACGGCGGACCGTTCGGTTTGTCGCGATTTTGTGTGTAGGAGATTTGAGCGTCTCATATAGCGTCCGCCGGTGACATTCGACGATCTACCGACGGGACTGGATACTGCTTCCACCGCCCGATATTCGCAGGAGCTGTGCATGCAGAGTGAGACGAGCTCAACCTATGATGCAACGTTGGCAGGCGAGGTGACGCGGCCATCGGCGGAAGAGATTGGGCTTGATGCGTCCAGCCTTCGTCGAGCGGCATGGACATGTTCCTTCGGCAGCGCGCTGGAATATTACGACTTTGCGCTCTACAGCCTTGCCTCCGCGCTGGTTTTCGGGCCGCTTTTCTTTCCTTCGCACATACCCGGCATGGGTCTGATCGCCAGTTTCGGGACATATTTTCTCGGTTTTGCGGCCCGTCCGTTCGGGGGCATCGTGTTCGGTGCGCTGGGTGATCGCTGGGGACGCAAGAGCGTCCTTCTGATTACCGTGACATTGATGGGTTGTGCCAGCACGGGCATCGGCCTGATTCCGACCTATGCGACGATTGGCATGTGGGCACCGGTCCTGCTGGTGATCCTGCGGGTGCTTCAGGGGCTGGGCGCTGGCGCGGAACAGGCGGGCGCGGCGGTCATGATGACGGAATATGCACCGCCCGGGCGCCGTGGCTTCTATGCGTCCCTGCCGTTTCTCGGCATACAGGTCGGCACCATTCTGGCCGCGATCGTTTATTTCGTGCTGCTGTTTGGCGTTGATGACGTCTCGCAAGGCTGGGTGTGGCGCGTGCCTTTTCTGGCGAGTGCCGTGATCCTTGTCGTGGCGTTGTATATGCGTCTGACGCTCAAGGAATCACCGGCTTTCGCGCATATGCAGGAAGAGGCTGCCAAGGAGCAGCATGACGCAACGCTGACGGGTCTGCTTCGTGGTTCCTGGCGGACCATCGTGATCGGCATCGGCCTGCGTGCGGCGGAGAATGGCGGTTCGTCGATCTATCAGGTTCTCGCATTGAGTTTTATCGTGCACACGATGGGCATGAAGCCACTGGTCGGTACATTGGCGCTTATCTGCGCAGCCATCGCAGGCGCCGTGACCGTGCCCGTAGCGGGATTGATGGCGGATCGCTGGGGGCGTGTGCGTGTCTATCGCGGATTTGCGATCGTGACGGCGCTGGCCTCGTTCCCTGTCTGGTACGCTTTCAGTCTCGGGAATGTTTTCCTGGCCATCATTGCGCTGACGGTGGCGCTCGGCGTTGGCATCTGGGGCATGTTCGGCACGCAGGCGGCTTTGCTTCCGGAGATGTTCGGGGCCCGCCATCGGTATGTGGCGGTATCCCTGACGCGTGAGACGTCTGCCGTGATCTCCGGCGGCCTGACGCCGCTGTTCGGCTCGTTCGCCATCGCCTTTGTCTCTCGCTACCATATCCACGATGCTCATCCGGGCGAGGGCGCATGGTGGTTGCTGGCGATCTACGTCATCCTGTTGGCACTGACCACGATTTTGGCGACATTGTTCCTGCCGGAGCCGCGTAATCGCGATCTGCTGGATCCGAATGACGTCCTGTGATGCAGGTTATCGCCGGGGCTGTCGGGTGATGATCACCCGAAAAAAATCTGAATGAGGATCAGGCAGAATGGATAAACCATCCGCAGTGAACGGGTT
Source organism: Neoasaia chiangmaiensis (assembly GCF_002005465.1). Classification (NCBI taxonomy): domain Bacteria; kingdom Pseudomonadati; phylum Pseudomonadota; class Alphaproteobacteria; order Acetobacterales; family Acetobacteraceae; genus Neoasaia; species Neoasaia chiangmaiensis. Next base: position 3,096,866 of record NZ_CP014691.1, read on the forward strand.
GGCCGAGATATACCTGAATGCCCGGCATCGTGGAGAACTGTTGCAGGGCATTCCCGCGGCCTTCGAACCGCAGGACGAGGCGCAGGCTTATGCTGTGCAAGATGCCGTGGCGCGTATTCTGACCACCGGGTCCGGTCCTGTCAGGGGCTGGAAGGTCGGGGCAGCGACGCCGGAGGCAATCCCATTCTGCGCGCCGATACACGCGGCGACAATTCTTGAGGATGGGGCGAGGGTCGATGCGCGGCTTTGTCGTCATTTCGGCGTTGAGGCGGAACTGGCCTACCGGTTCGCGCGCGATCTTCCGCGTGGTGATAAACCCTATGATGAAAATACGGTGTTGGAGGCCATCGGTTCGATCCATGCTGCGATCGAGATATTCGATACGCGTTTCGACAAGCCCCACTCGCAGAGTCGTCTGGCGCACATGGCCGATCAGGGCAATCATGGCGCGATGATCGTCGGGGAGGGCGTGGCGGACTGGCATCGCTTTATTCCATCCACGGCCGCAAAGATGACGCTGACGATCAATGGCACGGTGACCCATCGCAAGATAGGTGGCAATTCCGCGGGAGACACGCGCCGGTTGCTGACATGGCTGGCCAATCACGCGGCTGAACGTGGCCTGCCGATCAAGGCCGGCGATACGGTTATCAGTGGCTCAACGATGGGCACGGCGTTTGTTCGTCAGGATTCCGAGGTTGTTGTGGAATTCGAGGGTCTTCCGCCGGTCCATGCGACCGTTCAGGTTGCTTCTGTGTGAGAAACGGGCAGGCGTTGCGGATGTCGAAAGGTGATGATGCTGTTCGCTGTCAATATTGGCGGCGATCTGGAGCGATTTATTACAGCCAAGCCGTAAGTTGACTGAAAAAGATGCTGCCGACTGGGTCGTCCGAGTTGACGCGCCCGTGATGTACGACCCATCATTGTGGCAGCATGATCGACCAGATGAACAACAGTCCTGAGCCGCATGTCCTGGATCGTCTGGCATGCCCGCGCGACGCAAGCGGTCGACCCGCAGGCAAGGCCGTAATCAGTGCGGCATCGGCTTTGGGTGAGGCGGCACTGAAATGCACGGCTGCTTATGTCGTCGACGACCGGCAGGCCTTCATTCAGGACAGCGCCACCTTTCTGATGACCCTGTTGCAAATCTGGCAACTCGGCGATGTCGATCAATCCGATGTTTTTCGGGAGATCGATCATCGACGCCAACTGGGTGATCTCTTGCTGAAGCTCAGCGAGGACAGCTCCGGGAACGAGCAGGGGCCGGCAAGACGATGGCGTCCTGCGTCCACGAAGCTTCCCTGATCGATCGAGCGCTTGCTGCTTTCGCTGTCATCGGGCATGCGAAGGCCCAGCAGTAAGGAGCCATCATGACGACCGCCGATATTGTCGCGCTGACGACCATGGGTCTGGCGGCGCTCTGGGGAATGTTCAACGGCTTCTGGACCCTCGTTCTTGGCTTTGCAGCGTGGGCGGGCGCAATCTGGGTTACGGTCGAGTGTTATGCGCTGCTGTTGCCCTTTATCGCGCCGCACGTCGGGGACGTTGTCGTGGCGAAAGGGCTTGCGATGGCATCGTGCTTCGTCGTGTCGATCCTGATATTCTCCAGTATCGCGCGTCGTGCAGGCCGTCTGGTGCAGGGGTCGGTTCTGGGCTCGGTCGATCGTCTGCTCGGTATCGGTCTCGGCGCGGCGGTGGGATTCGGCTTTCTGGTGATCGGGTTTGTGGCATTGCATGCGTTTTTCGGGCGAGGGATCGTTTTCATCGTGCATGGCAGCCATCTGGCCCCTTATATAGAGCGCAGCGCTTCCTATCTTGAGGGTTTGTTGCCGAGCTTTGCACAAACAGGGGTTGCGCCGTTGTCCGCGCCGGGCCATGACGCCGCCATCTGATTGCGTCGCCCTGTCATAGCCGCTGGAGATCCGTATCCATGAGTTGTCCTTCCGATCGAAGCGTGAGCGCCACGGCGGTCAACCGTCCCTATGAAGAATGCGGTGTTGTCGGAATCTGGGGTGCGGACGATGCAGCGGCGATGGTCGCGCTGGGCCTTCATGCCCTGCAGCATCGCGGGCAGGAAGCTGCCGGCATCGTCAGCCACGACACGGAGCGGTTCTACCAGCACAAGGGTCTTGGCCTGGTTGGTGAGGTGTTTCATGATCCGCGCGTCATGGCGACGTTGCCGGGGCAGTCGGCGATCGGTCACAATCGCTATGCGACCACCGGCGCCACCCTGTTGCGGAATGTCCAGCCGCTCTATGCGGATTTCGAATTTGGCGGCCTGGCCGTTGCCCATAATGGCAATCTGACGAATGCTGGCACCCTGCGCCAGGCGTTGGTACGGCGCGGTTGCCTCTTCCAGTCGACGACGGATACGGAAGTGTTCGTCCATCTCATTGCGATCTCGCTCTACACAAACGTCATGGACCGCTTGATCGATGCCGTGAAGCAGGTGAAAGGCGCATATTCCCTCATCGCCCTGACGCCCGAGATGATGGTGGGACTGCGCGACCCGCTCGGCGTCAGACCGCTGATCCTTGGGCGTCTGCCCAGTTCAGGCGGATGGATGCTCGCCAGCGAGACATGCGGCCTCGATATCGTCGGCGCTGAATATGTCCGGGATATCGAACCGGGTGAGATCGTGGTGATCGATCGCGATGGTATTCGGTCGATCAAGCCGTTTGCCGAGACGCAGTCTCGCTTCTGCGTTTTCGAATATATCTATTTCGCCCGTCCGGATTCCGTTCTGGAATCGCAGCCGGTTTACAGTGCGCGCAAGCAGATTGGCGTCGAACTGGCGCGTGAGAGTGCGGTGGATGCGGATGTAGTGGTTCCGGTGCCGGATTCCGGTGTGCCATCCGCCATGGGCTTTGCGGTGGAAAGCGGGATTCCCTTCGAAATGGGGATTATCCGCAACCATTACGTTGGGCGGACATTCATTGAGCCGACGGATCAGATTCGCAATCTCGGTGTTCGCATGAAGCATTCCGCCAATCGGACTGTTCTGGCCGGTCGGCGTGTTGTGCTTGTGGACGATTCGATCGTGCGTGGCACGACATCGCGCAAGATCGTGGACATGGTCCGCGCCGCCGGAGCGACGGAGGTGCACATGCGCATCTCCAGCCCGCCGACCAAGCATCCGTGTTTTTATGGCATCGATACGCCTGAAGAAAGCAAGCTATTGGCAGCGACGCATGATATGGCCGCGATGGCCGAGGTCATTGGCGTCGACAGTCTGGCCTTTATCTCTTTCGATGGGCTTTACCGCGCACTGGGATATGAAGGGCGTGGCGCTGCGCGCGGCCGGTATTGCGATGCCTGTTTTACGGGTGATTACCCGATCGAGCTGGTCGACAAGGAGGGCCATCTCGTCGCCTGATCAATGGCAGCTCAGAAAAGCGAGGTAAAGGCTTCGTTTTTCCGAGCTATGGACAGATGCTTTACGCTGCGCTGACGTGACGCGGCGCGCTCTGGCTACAGGCGCGCAGAAAGAACCGGACGCTCTCGATAATGTGGCTGGCTCGTTCGCAATTGCTTAATCGCGGTTTGCAGCGGGTCAGTTCCTTGATGGTCAGCAGGCCAATGGTCATGCCGAAAAGCCGATCGGCATCGGCTTCCAGGTCATTCAACACGATGAGTTTTTCGTCTTCCAGCTGCCGTAGCCAGATGTAGAGTGGAAAACTTCTGCTGTTTGACGTGAAATAAGTCTGCATGAAATCGCCGATCTCGGGGATACGGGAGACTTCCGTCACGACGACGCGCAGAAGGCAGATTCTGTCGTCACGAAGAAACTCATCGGTCAACCGCTGCATGCCGTAGACTAGCCGCGCCTCGGCCGTTTCGCCTATCAGGGGTAGGCTGCTGAGCCTGGTATTGAAGAGGCGTTCCGTGAGCAGGGCTTCCAGAAGTTCCTGCTTGGAACTGAACATCTGATAAAGCGTTTTCTTCGACATGCCAGAGGAATGGGCAATCCGGTCCATGGATGTGGCCTGGTATCCGAATTCGATCAATGTCTCGGTGGTCGCGTCCATGATCTTCTTGCGGCGCATTTCGTCGCATAGAACGGGTGGCCTGCCGCAACTGCGACGACCGCTTGATTCACCATGATCGTGGATCAAGGCTGGGTCGGAGGCGCGCGATCCCACCATAAAACTTTCAAGCTCCTTGAGTTTATCGGGCCGTTGACCTCGATTTGGAAACCGTATAGTTCCGTTTTGACTGGAAACTCAACAGTTTTCGTATCATTTCATGTCGCGGGCCATGGTGCCTGCATGTCAGCAAAATTGGAAACGGATAGCGCCAGTATGCGTGATGTCACGGTGTGTCTGCCTCGCTTCTCATATCGGACCGGAACGGTCGCCTTCACGCGTCTGCTGCCGCTGACGCCGCTTGCCGTCCTGTCGTTAGGCTTGACAGGTTGCCAGCGGAAGGCGCCCCCGCCCGCCATGCCGCCGCAACCGGTCGGGATCATCACGGTTCATCCGCATACGCTGACGCTCGACACCGTCTTGCCAGGCCGCACGGATGCGTATGAGCAGGCCGAGATTCGTCCTCAGGTCGGCGGCGTCATCCTGACGCGCAATTTCGAACAGGGCAGCGACGTCAAGGCTGGGCAGTTGCTTTACCAGATCAATCCGGCGCCGTACCAGGCCGCCTACGATCAGGCCAAGGCGCAGCTTCTGCATGCGCAAGCAGCGTCGCTGAGCATCCAGGCGCAGCTGGAGCGCTACAAGCCGCTTGCGGCGGCCCATGCCGTCAGTCGTCAGGAATATGACAACACGTTGTCCTCCGCGCGGCAGGCGGAAGCTGATATCGCGCAGGCCAAAGCCAATGTGACCAGTGCAGGCGTCAATCTGGACTGGACGCATGTCCGCTCGCCGATTGATGGTCGTATCGGGCGTATGCTCATTACGCCGGGAACGCTCGTAACGACAGGTCAGACCACGCCGATTGCGCTGGTGACCCGCCTCGACCCGATTTATGCCGACGTCAATCTGGCCGACAGCGACATGCTTCGCCTGCGCCGGGAAATGGCGAAAGGTCAGTTGCAGCGCAGCGGTGACAACGCGGCGGAGGTCACGCTCACGCTGGATGATGGCAGCACGTATGAACAGAAGGGCAAATTGCAGCTTTCGGAAGTGACCGTCGACCCTTCGACCGGCACTCTCGTCATGCGTGCGGTCTTTCCCAATCCTGACCGGTTGTTGCTGCCCGGCATGTTCGTTCACGCCACCATTAACGAGGGTGTGACGCCTAACACGTTGACCGTGCCGCAGACGGCCGTTCAACGCGATCCCAAAGGCGCGGCGATGGTCATGCTCGTCGATGGCGAGAACAAGGTCGTCATACGGCCCATCAAGCTGGGCCGTGCCGTCGATAGTGATTGGGTCGTGGCGAGTGGTCTCGGCGATGGCGACAAGGTCATTGTGACCGGCATTCAGAAAGCGCATCCGGGCGCCAAGGTGCAGCCGCAGGAAATGCAGGCCGCATCGGGCGATGCGGGACAGGCGGGATAATTCACTGATGTCACGTTTCTTTATCGACCGCCCGGTTTTTGCCTGGGTCATCGGTCTTATCATCATGTTGCTCGGCGCGGTGTGCATCGTGCGGCTGCCGATCGCGCAATATCCCTCGATCGCGCCACCGCAGATCGCCATTACGGTCACCGACCCTGGTGCGTCCGCCGATACCGTCAATAATACGGTTGTGCGACCAATCCTGCAGCAGATGTCGGGTCTCGATCATCTCGAATACCTATCCGCACAATCCTATGCCAACGGGTATATGGAAATCGACCTGACCTTTGCGCAGGGCACGAACCCTGACATTGCGCAGGTTCAGGTGCAAAACAAGCTGCAACTTGCCGAGGCACGTCTGCCGACCGAGGTGACGGCGCAGGGGCTGAACGTCGTCAAGGCCGTGAAAAACTTCATGATGGTCGTGGCCTTTATCTCGACCGACGGCAGTATGTCCGGGCAGGACATCACGGATTATGTCGCGTCCAATATCTCCGATCCGCTATCGCGGGTGACGGGCGTTGGCGATCACACCCTGTTCGGTTCGGAATATGCGATGCGCATATGGCTCGACCCGTCCAAGCTGTATAAATACTCGCTGACTGTCCCTGACGTTCAGAATGCGATCGCGGCACAGAACATTCAGGTTTCCGCGGGTGAACTGGGTGGCTTGCCGGCGAAGAAGGGGATTGGTTTCGACGCGACGATCATTGGCCCGACGCGCTTCAGCAAGATCGATGAATTCAGAAATATCCTGCTGAAAGTACAGCAGGACGGCTCGCAGGTGCGCGTTCGCGACGTGGCGCGGGTCGAACTCGGGGCGCAGGCCTATAGCCAGAGTTCGTTTTACAACAATTTGCCGGCAGCGGGCCTTGCCCTGAAGCTTGCACCTGGTTCCAATCAGTTGAAGACCGAGGCGGCGGTTCGTGCAGAACTGACGGAGTTGCAGAAATTTTTCCCGCCGGGTCTGAAGATGGTCTATCCGCTGGATACCGAGCCGTTCATCGTGATGTCGATTGAAGACGTCGTGAAGACGTTGCTCGAGGCCATCGCGCTGGTGTTCCTGGTGATGCTGGTCTTCCTGCAGAATTTTCGTGCAACGCTTATTCCGACGATTGCCGTGCCTGTCGTTTTGATGGGAACGTTCGGTATTCTTGCGGCACTCGGTTTCACGATCAACACGTTGACAATGTTGGCCATGGTGCTGGCGGTCGGCCTGCTCGTCGACGATGCGATCGTCGTGGTTGAAAACGTTGAACGCGTGATGACGCAAGATCATCTGTCGCCTCGGGAAGCCGCTCGCAAGTCGATGGATGAGATCTCGGGTGCGCTGATTGGCATCGTTCTGGTCCTGTCCGCGGTTTTCCTGCCGATGGCTGCTTTTGGCGGTTCCACAGGGGTGATTTATCGGCAGTTTGCGGTGACCATCGTTGCCGCGATGTGGCTATCGGTTGTGGTGGCGTTGATTATGACGCCCGCACTATGTGCCACGATGCTCAAGCCGACCGACCATGCCAAGGACAAGGGGCTTGCCGGCTGGTTCAACCGCAATTTTGATCGGATGACCGAGTCCTATCTGGGTGGCGTGCGCCGTCTGCTGCGTGTGCGTGTCGTGACGCTATTGGCTTTTGCCCTGCTGACGGCAGCGGCTGTGTTCCTTTTTCTGCGCGTTCCGGGCGGCTTCCTGCCGGATGAGGATCAAGGGCTGATCTTCGGTCAGGTGACCATGCCGCCGGGGGCGACGAACGAGCAGACGGCGGCGGTCAATCGGCGCATTACCGACTATACGTTGAAGAACTATGGGCATGATGTGACATCGATCTTCTGCATGAATGGCTTCAATTTCGCCGGGCAGGGGCAAAGCGCCGGTGCATTCTTCATCAAGATGAAGGACTGGAGCGTCCGACCGAATTACGCGCAGTCGACGATGGCCATTGCCAACAAGATCATGATGCATTTCTGGATGGATCCTGCGGCCATGATCTTTGCGATCAACCCGCCTGCCGTTCTGGAGCTTGGCAACGCGACGGGTTTCGACGTTGAACTCGAGGATCGTGGGCATGTCGGGCATGAAAAGCTTCTGGAAGCCCGCAATATGATCCTTGGCATGGCTTCGAAGGATCCGTTGCTGTTGGCGGTCCGACCGAACGGTATGGAGGACGCGCCGCAGTATCATCTCGATATCGACCGCGCCAAGGCCAATGCACAGGGCATCACCAACGCCGATATCAATACGACCCTGCAAGGTGCCCTGGGCTCGATCTACGTCAATCAGTTCCTACGCAATGACCGCGTGAAGCAGGTCTATATCCAGGGTGAAGCGGACTCCCGCATGGTGCCCGATGATCTCAACAAGTGGTATTTGCGTAACGCTGCCGGTTCGATGGTGCCATTGAACACGTTCGTGCAGGGAGACTGGATTGTCGGTCCTCAGAAGGTCGAGGACTATAACGGTCAGAACTCTTATGAGATATTGGGCCAGCCGGCGGCGTCTGCCAGTTCCGGGCAGGCCATGGACGAGATGCGCAAGATACTGAGCCATCTGCCCGATGGAATCGGCTATGAATGGACAGGATTGTCTTACGAACAGGTCGCTTCCGGCGGATCGACCGGGCCGCTGTATATCCTGGCGATGATTGTCATCCTGTTCTGCCTTGCCGCGCTTTATGAAAGCTGGGCCATACCTTTCTCGGTCCTGCTGGTTCTGCCGCTGGGCGTTCTGGGCGCCATCATCGCGACGTTTACGCGCGGCCTTGCCAATGACGTCTACTTTCAGGTCGGACTGCTGACGACGGTTGGTCTGTCTGTGAAAAACGCCATTCTCATCGTGGAATTTGCCAAGGCGTTCTTCGAAGCCGGTGACAGTCTGGAGGAAGCCGTCATGAAGGCCGGGCGAGAGCGCTTGCGGCCGATCCTGATGACGTCCATCGCTTTCGTCTTCGGCACATTCCCGCTGGCCATCGCAACAGGAGCGGGTTCCTCGGCTCGTGTGGCGATCGGCACGTGCGTGGTTGGTGGTCTGTTGTCGGCAACAGTTCTCGCCGTCTACTTCGTGCCGGTATTCTTCGTCGTTGTCCTGCGGCTGTTCCGCGTAACCCGTGTTCGCGATCGGGTGGATCCTTATGAAGAACGAAACATGCGTGCGAGAGAGGGTAACGTATGACCCGCCGGAAGACTTTTCCAATGACTTTTCAGCGGCTGTCAGCTGGGCTGCTGGCGAGCAGTGTTCTGGCGGGATGTAATCTGGCGCCGACTTATCATCGTCCGGCAATGCCTGTGCAGAACGCCTATCCTGACGATGCAGGCAGCAAAAACGTCAAAACGTCTCAGGATGCTGCCAATATCGGGTGGAAGACATTCTTCGTCGATCCGCGCTTGCAGGCGCTGGTCGAGCTTGCCCTGCGCAACAATCGAGATCTTCGGACTCAGGCCGGGGCGATCATGGAAGCGCAGGGGCAGTACCAGGTGCAGAATGCGTCGCTGTTCCCGACGATTTCAACCAATGGAACGGCTCAATACTATGCGCCGTCGAGTACTGCGGGTTTCGGGTTTGCACCGGGGCTGGGACAAAATATTTCGCTTTTGCGCTATTATACTGTTGGCATTGGGTTCTCTTCATATGAAGTCGATCTTTTCGGACGGATTCGCAATCTGACGAAACAGCAGGCGGAAGAGGCGTTGGGCTCTCAGTTCAATGCCCGGTCCGTGTTGATTAGCACGGTTTCTCAGGTCGCAAGCACGTACATCCAGTGGCTGGCCGACCGCGAATTGCTGCGCGTGACGAATGACACGCTGGCGTCGCAGGGCAACACGCTGCGCCTGACACAGATGCTGTACGATCGTGGTGAAACCGATCTCCTCACGCTGCATCAGACGCAGACGCAGGTGGAGCAAGCTGCGGCAAATCAAGCGCAGTATTCCCGTCAGGTCGCGCTGGACGAACATGCATTGCAGTTGCTGGTCGGCGCACCTTTGCCGGGCGACCTGCCACCACCGGCGCCGTTCGGGGGGCAAACAATTCTTTCCGACCTTCCGGCCGGTTTACCGTCTGACCTTTTGGCGAACAGACCGGACGTACTGGCGGCAGAACACAATCTACGGGCGGCGAACGCCAACATCGGCGCAGCGCGTGCTGCATTCTTTCCGCGTGTAACGCTAACCGCCTCGGAAGGTGTGAGTAGCTTGCAGTTCCGGCATCTCTTCACGCCAGGGGCGGAAACATGGACGGTATCGCCATCGGTTTCCCTGCCGATTTTCACGTGGGGGCAGAACGAGGGCAACCTGAGAATATCGAAAGCGCGGCGGCTTCAGCAGATCGCCAACTATGAGAAGACAATGCAAACCGCATTTCGGGAGGTTTCGGACGCATTGACGGGGCGTGAGACTTACCTGCAGCAAACGCAGCGACTGAAAAATCTCGTCAGCGCATCGCAGGGAGCTTACGATCTGGCGGAAATGCGATACAAGGCGGGGATTGACACATACCTGACGACACTAACGCAGCAACGTGACCTATATCAGGCTCAGCAATCTCTTATCTCCGTGGAGATGGCGCGGTATCAGAACCTTGTAACTGTTTACCGGGCATTAGGGGGTGGATGGACTCCGAATACCGTTCCAACGACGATTGCGATGAATGGTGGCCAGACAAGGGCTGGATCAAAAAGCAACTAGGACAGGAAGGCTTGAAGGGTGAAACGGTCGTATAATCGGCATCTGGGTTTAACGGCGTTGATGATGGTGATGGCCGTGCCGTCAGGCGCCTTTGCGCAGGATGAAGGTGGTGAAAAGAAGCCATCGATGCACGAGATGGCGCGTATTTCGTCGTTACCCAAGGCTCATGCTGATTTCAGTCGCTTTCTTTATCGCCCTGCCGGCGACAAGGTTATCGAGCAACCGGATGCAAATCGTCTCCTCTTTCGGAATAAGCAGGGAGAACCGGACGGTTATGCCGAAAGACGCGGAAACGCTATTGTCTACTTTGATCGACATGGAAAAGTAACCCAAGTTCAGCCTTTCAATGACGACGACCCCCCGTCTGAGTAACGATTTCTTTACCCTTCCTTCGTAATAATGGCTGCCTGGAGAACGGAACATGGCAGCCATACATCCATCGGTCTTGCAGTCGCCAAATCTGCCCAATGCGCAATCGACGCTTGTGCTTGGCGTCCCTACAGCTGCGGACGAGCGCTTCGCATCACTTCTGAAAAGCTTCGACCGTCAGTCTGCTAGCTTGGATCAAAAGGCGGAGGACAAGGCGCCATTTGTCAGGGCAGCTCAAGCCAATGGTGTCGGCGTTGATGCAAGCCACGGGGAAGTTGCACTCGGTGTGCGGAAGATAGAGATCCCGCACAGCATTAAACAAAACGCGAAATCAAATTGTCTTGCAGGACAGGAAGTATCCGGTCCAACTGCACATTCGTCCAATGACAGTATGCGTGGTGAGACTAACTTCACTTTGACGAAGGGTGGTAAAGGTAAGTTTGTTGCTCTTCAAGCAGTGGATAAGTTTTGTATTGATGATGATAGTAGTAATCTACTCGATATCATAGCTCCGTCACAAGCAAGTAAGTTATCTGGTGAAACTCCTGACTGTATTTCTGGTGAGTTTTCAATGCCGGATAACGGAAGTGTAGATATAAATCCAGAAAATAATGTTATTTTTGGCAATCAAGAAAAATCGGGCAATCTACAAGTATTGCGCACGACATCGAAGGGAAACCAAGAGCCGAAGTCGTCGTGCCAGCTTGACGAAACGTCAGCAGATGATGAAGCGAATATGGCTCACAATGAGCTAAGCCAGTCGGAAAGTTCTCATTCGAAAGCGGACTGTCATGAAGGTGATCTCGTTATTCTAATCAAACCGTCTGAGGGCGACAATACTACAACTCTGGAATGTCATCTAAGCGACGGCACGCAGGTAGCAATAAATATAAAAGAAAAAAAATTAAATGAATACAAATTAGATATTGGAACAAATGAGAAAACTTTAGGAGAGAAAATCTCTCAAACCAAATTGTCGATCGAAGAAAATATCATAGATTTATTAAATGACGATTTCGGGCACAAAAAAAATATCGAAAACGCATTTTTTAATAAAAAAAAGATGTTTTCACTAGAAATTAATAGAATAAGTTCTTCGAATACGAAAAACGACGGGTCGTCTGAGATAAAAGGGCACATATCTCATCGCAAACAAAAAGATGACTTCTTCCTAAATGAGAAGGATTTTTCTGCTCTGGATATAAATTTGTAGGAGTGTGGGATGACAAATATTTCTCTATATACCGCCGCTAGTAATGCAGCATTTGCAAATACGTCTTCCTCTTCGAGCGGAGAAACAACAAGTGCAAGTCAAACGTCGCTATCGAACTTAGGAGACAACTACAATCAGTTTCTGACGTTATTAACTACTCAACTGCAATATCAGGATCCCAGTAATCCTATGAGTAGCGACAACTTCACAAGTGAACTTGCACAATTTGCCGGAGTTGAGCAACAGGTGAAAACAAACAGCAATTTGCAAAGTTTGATTTCGGCAGTCGGCAATAGCGATTTCGTGACAAGTTCAAATTTAATAGGCAAGACGGCAGTCGCAAGTAGTTCACAGTTTTCCTTAAAAAACGGATCAGCATCTGTGTCGTTCGATGCTCAAAAGCAGGAAGAAACTGATATTGTCGTCAAAAACGGCTCTGGAAGCGTCGTAAAGACTGATGAAATGACGTCCAGCGCAGGCAGGAATCTCTGGTCATGGAATGGAAGAGACAACGGAGGAAATCAATTACCCGACGGGGTATATCAAGTCGGCATTGCGCAGGAAAATACCGATGGATCAATATCGACTTTGACTCCAAATATAGAAAGTACGATTTCAGGCATTATACGCGATACAAACGGTGAGAGCGCAGAACTCGGTGGTCTGGACGTCAATGTGCAGAAAATATCCTCTGTGTATTAGAAGTTAATCCAAAAATATAATTTCCAAAAAAAACCCAAAGAATATATGGAAAATGAATAATATAATTAATAACATTCGTTCGTTGGGTTTGAATAAACTTGTTGCGATCGGCGTGGTCTTGCTAGGGCTGATATTATCTTTGAGCTTTTTGGCGATAGATACCGAGAGCAAGAAGGTAATTCTGTATGAAAACCTTGAAACGAAAGACGTCGAGGGGATTACAGAACATCTGAGCAAGAATCATATTCCATATAATCTCTCAAATGATGCCAAAACCGTTTTTGTTGCTCCGACTGACGTTCCAAATGCCAGACTTATATTGGCGAAGCAGAATTTGCCAAACTCCGGAAGCCTTGGCTACGAACTATTCGACAAGGAGGACGGATTTTCTGCCACACAATTCAAGCAAAAAATCAATGAGAAAAGAGCCTTGGAAGGTGAGTTGGAGCGTTCTATTCGCTTAATCCAGGGTATTATTGGCGTGCGCGTTCATATCGTAATCCCTGACAGAGAAATGTTTTCCTCAGTTAGGCAGAGTGCGCAAGCTAGCATATTAATACAAACATCCCCGTCTAGAATTGATGACGAAAGCGTGAATGCAATCGCTAATTTGGTTAAAGCAGCTATACCCGAACTGAGTCGAGAGCAAATAGAGATAATAGATTCTTCAGGCCATGTCCTATACGACAATGGGAAATATAAAATCAATTCTGACTTGGAGAAAGATCAGGCGTCTAAAATGGAAGACGATATAGCGAGCAAAGTAGAAACCATTTTGTCACCAATTTTTGGCTCAGATCACCTTCGCGTAAAAGCAAATGTTCTTCTTGATTTTGATAAGGTTGTTAAAAGTTATCAAGACTTCAACCCCGAAAAGCAGGTACTTCGTTCGCAGAAAATTAAAACAGAAAAGTCAAATAATCTGGAGAAAACTCAAAACGTTTCTGCCTCTAATAACCTTCCGAATAAAGACGAAGATGGTGGCAGGAAAGGTAATATTTCGGAAGGAAATGAAGAGACAGATAATTATGAGATAGGAACGGAGACTATCAAACTAGAACATACGGCACCAAGTATTTCTAGAATTACCGTTTCTGTCTTGATAGATGGCAATCTCTATTCATTTCCTAAAGAAAACAAGAAATCTCCACAGTGGACGGATGGAAATATAGGTCAAATTGATAGCTTGGTAAAAGCTACAATAGGGTACGATTCAAAACGAGGTGATTTGGTAGTTGTAAAATCTATGAATTTCAGCAATGAAAATAAGTTTTCCGATGGGGATATGCAAGTAAGACATGAATGGATCTCCATTGTTTACAACAACAAAAATTTGGTTTTTCTTGTTTGTTTAGTGTTGTTTTTGCTTTTCTGCGCAAAACAAATTTTTAAATCAAAAGGTGGGAATGTCAAATTATCACATCAAAAAGAGCTGGGAATTTCTACTGAAAAATCAATGCATATTCACAAAGATAAAAATATAATTGCGGAGAAAGAGTCGCAATTGCCTCTACTGACATACGGGAAAGAGGTAGCCATCTCTACAGAAAATGTTCCGAATAATCTTGGCGCGATGGTGGTCATGGAAGGTATTGATGGTCAAATAAAGTCTTCTTCCATTCAGCAGGTCGCAAAAAAAATTGAGGAATATCCTGAGGAAAGTATCTCTTTAATCAAAAGCTGGTTGTCATCAGAGCCTCTGCAGGAATCCTAATGATGCAATTTGAAAAACTTACTGGACCTCAAAGGGTTGCAATATTGATGTTAGCCCTTTCCAAGGACGATTGTGTAGATATCTTCGATGAACTAGAGGAGAAAGAAATTCGCTCAATATCGACGGCGATGTCTAATCTTGGTCCTATACCGTCTTATATTGTGGAGGCAGTTTGCAATGCATTTAATAAACCTGACATTAGAGATTATGATCTTCTAGGAGACGTTTCTAATACAGAGCGCATTCTAAGACGCATTCTGCCAGAACCTAAAGCTGAAAAAATTATAGATGAAATACGCAGTTCTATCTCGACGACGATATGGGGGAAATTAGATGTAATATCTGAGGATGTGCTATGAAACTATTTAAAAAATGAGCATCCACAGACAATTTCTATAATACTAGACCGACTTAAACCAGCCCAAGCATCGAGAATTATATCAATTTTACCAGAAAATCTTGCTTTGGAGTCAGTTGTGAGGATGTTATGCAGCGAAAGCGTGCCTCATCAAATAGTTAAAGAACTTGAAGACACACTTCGAAAAGAGTTTATATCCAACTTTTCTCAACGCGCGCGGACAAGCGCTTACAAACGCATGGCAGATATATTCAACATTATGGAAAATCGAAGCGGGGAGAAGATACTGCTGTCCTTGTCAAAAACTTCTCCAGAAGAGACGGAATGTATAAAAGGACTTATGTTTACATTCGAAGATCTATCTCGACTACGTCCTGAAGCCTTAACTCGCATTTTGGCGCAATTAGACAAAGACATTTTACCTATTGCTTTAAAGGGGGCGACGAAGGAGCAAAAAAATGTCTTTTATCGAATTATGTCTGATAGGGCAATTCGATTGCTTCAGGATAATATGGAAGCACTTGGTAGTGTTCGGTTGCGAGATGTAGAGAAGGCAAAGGCTGAAATCGTTTTTCTGGCAAAAGAAATGAATGAAAATGGAGAAATAGAGTTAGATCCGGAAGAAAACGAAATGGTGATTGAATAGTGTGCAATATAAATTACAATAATCATGAAAAAAATTGCAATGAAATATACCATGATAACAATATAAATTTATGGGAAATGGGAAAAAGAAAAGGTATGCACACAGAAAAGTCGAGTTTGAGAAGTGAGTTAATTCGAAAAAGACTTCATCTTATGGAAAAAATAGAAAAAAGAATAGAAAAAAAATAGAGGCAGACCATAGATTAAGTGCTTTATTAAGGGCTGAAGTATTAAATTTGGTCTTGAAAACGATAAATAAAGCTCTGGGGGATAGTAAAATTAATGAGCGTATTGTTGATATGATTATCAGAGAAGTGGACAGTATTGAAGAAGATAGCGCGGGCAAAAAAGTTTTAGTAACTTCTAACGATGAAACTATTGATATGATAAAAAACGGAATTAGAGAGGATATAAGAAAGGATGTTGTGTTTCTAAAAAATCAAGAACTAACAGGAGGAGACTTGCACATATTTTCGAACCGAAAAATAGCCTTTCATGGAGGTGTGAAATTTCTAATCAAGTATGAGCACAGTCAGTCTGGGGATGAAAATTGAACAAAGAAAACGAAGCTCTCGATGTCTTTGATAAAGATGCTGTCGCAGTAAATAATCTTACGTCTCCGGAACATTCCCGGAATTTTGATGTTTTATACGATATCCCAGTTTCAGTTAGTGCACTCTTAGGTCGTGCAACGATGCAAATCAGCCAAGTTTTAAAGTTAGGTAAAGGGGATATCGTCGAACTTGATAAAAAAATAGGTGACCCTATCGACATACTCGTGAATAACAAATTTCTCGCAAGGGGCGAAGTTGTTGTAATTGACGAAAAAAAGATAGGAATTATAATGACGGAAGTAAGTAAAAGAAATTGATAAGCCGGAACTACATGAAAGCCGTATTGGGCAATGTCAAGGTTAAAGTTCTTCAGGCGCCCCCTGATATTAAGATGTTTTCTACTGTAGCTCTTCTTTGTGCTGTATCCATTATTATATTTCCCGTCCCTGTATTTTTTGTTGATGCTTGTGTTGCCGGTTCTTTCATAATTTCGATATGCATGCTGATAGTTTCTATATTCAGCCGATCTATCTTAGATTTCTTATCATTTCCCTATTTGATATTGTTATTCACTGTATTTAGACTCTCTATTGAAATCGCAGTTACGCGCTTAATTTTGGAGCATGGCCACGAAGGGATATATTCGGCAGGCGGTATGATCGCCATGTTTGGCAACTTACTTATGGGAGGGAATCTATTCATTGGTCTAATCGTATTTGCAATTATTATGATAGTGAATTTCGTTGTGGTAACGAAAGGTTCTGCGCGCATAGCTGAGGTGTCCGCTCGCTTTTTCTTAGATTCACTGCCGGGCAAACAGATGGCAATTGATGGCGAGCTAAATTCTGGAATCCTTGATGCTACGGAAGCGCACGCGAAGAGGCGGAACCTAGAGGCAGAAGGTGGCTTTTATGGTTCGATGGACGGAGCGTCAAAGTTCATTAGGGGCGATGCTATAGCAGGCATGTGCATACTTTTTGTAAATATAATTGCCGGTTTACTAATAGGCGTGTTCGGCCAGAAAATGAGCATATCTGACGCAGCGTCCGTCTTTACGACACTTACTATAGGTGATGGTCTTGTATCGCAGCTTCCTAGTCTTATTGTATCTGTTTCTGCCGGAATAATTGTTACCAAGGGAGACCAAGGGAATAGTGCCGCAGATGACAGAAGTGGAGATACTACATTAACACCTTTGATCATCGCCATCGGAGTGTGCGTTTTTCTTCTCGTTTTACCCGGTGTACCTTTTTTTCCCTTTTTTGTTATCTTACTACCCCTGCTGTCTTTATTTTTCTTTTTCAGAAATAAGCATGCTAATTCAGTTGATAAAAATAAAATCCAACCTAGTATAAATGAAAAAAACACTAGTATTTTACGAGACGAACTAGGCATTGATCCAATAAGGCTTGAGTTGGGTTTGGATCTGCTTCAAATCGTAAATGATTCTGTAGGTCACCTTGCAAAGCAAATGCAAACGATACGCCATAATTTCAATGAGGAATGTGGAATAAAAATCCCACAGATAAGAATACAAGATAATGTATCACTAAAGCCAAGATTTTATAGAATAAATATTAGAGAAATTACTTCCGGGGAGGGTGAATTATATCCCAATCATTTTTTAGTCATGGACCCTACAGGGCGAGTGCCGGAGATGGAGGGGATTGAGGCCAGAGAACCTGCGTTTGGAATTAAAGCTCTTTGGATCAAATCTGATTTGAGAGAGTTGGCAATATCAAAAAACTATACAATTGTGGATTCGACAAGTGTCATTATAACCCATATGGTTGAAGTTATTAGAAGGAACATTTTGGAATTATTTTCTACGACTGACCTCAAAAATCTAATTGATTCGTCTTCTGACGATATAAAGAACATCTTTTCCGATGTGGTTCCGGCACTTTTTCCCGTGAGTGTGATTCATCGCATATTTTCTAATTTATTATCCGAAAATGTTTCTATTCGCGATAAATACTTAATAATAGAAAGCATACAAGAAGCATATTACATTGGGAAGAAAGACTCTTCTGATATAACAGAGTTTGTTAGGATGCGACTATCCCGCCAGATATGTAGTTCCTTAATAAACTTGGATCAATATATCTCAGTCGTGACAGTTTCTGCGGAGATTGAGTTGGCATTGCTGGAAAATAGCGGTGTGTTATTAAACGGCGTTCAGCAAAGTAAGTTACCTCCTATAAGTTTTAATTCCTTGGTTGAAAAAATTACAAATTTTCTTAGCAAATTCCGAAGTGATTCAGGGGAAATAACGTTAGTAGTAAATGGAAGCATAAGAAGAAAAGTTCTATCAATGGTTCGTGCCTTAGACCGGAAAGTAAATGTTGTTTCTTATGATGAAATTTCCGGGAACGGAAATATAAAGAAGGTGGCTGAAATTTCTTGAAATCGACAAGTATTTTTCTTCAGAAAAATGTATAATTTCCTTGCATTATATGTCGTCGGATTCCAAAAAAAATCGAGATGACTTATATCGGAATTGTTTGCAGGGGGGTGTTGCTGTGACGATTTGATGGGATCACGATGGCCTGGACGGGACTGTCAGGAATTTCGTGTTTTTGGTGTGATGCTCATGTTGTTGATCAGGCGGTGACGCGCGCGAAGCGGTCACCGAAGAGAATGGCGAACTGTGCCTTTGCCATGGACCATTCCTTTGGGGGCATGATCCATTCTTTCTCGGCGCGGTTCAGGGCCAGGAAGAGAAGCTTGAGGGCCGCGTTGGCATTGGGGAAATGGCCTCCCCCCCCCTGGCCCGGACGGCCCGCCTCAGCTTGGCGTTCAGCGCCTCTATGGCATTGGTGGTGTAGACCAATTTTCGGACTTCGGCGGGAAAGGCATAGGTCGGAATGACCTCTTCCCAAGCCCGCTCCCAGGACTGGACGATCGCCGTGTATTTCCGGCCTCAGGGGCTTTCGGCAAAGGCAGCCAGAGCCGTCTTGCTGGCCTCGGCGTTCATGCCCGGTAGATATCCTTCAATGCCGTGGTCACGAATTTCCGGTCTTTCCAGGCGACGAAATTCAGCGAATGGCGCAGCAGATGCACGATGCAGGTCTGCACCAGGGCTTCGGAGAACACGGCACGAATGGCATCGGGGAAGCCTTTCAGCCCGTCGACCACGGCCAGCAGAATATCCTCGACGCCACGATGGCGCAGTTCGTTCATGACGCGGAGCCAGAACTTCGTGCCCTCGTTCTGCTCGATCCACAGGCCGAGGACTTCCTTGGTGCCGTCAGCGCGCACGCCCATAGCAATATGCACCGCTTTGTTGCGCACGATGCTTTCGTCGCGGATCTTCAGCCGCAGGGCATCGAAGAATACCACCGGGTAGACTGCCTCCAGCGGCCGGTTCTGCCAGGCGGCTACCTCGTCCAGCACAGCGTCGGTGATCACGCTGATCAGGTCCGGTGAAGCTTCCACGCCATAGATTTCAAGCAGATGGCCCTGGATTTCGCGCACGCTCATCCCGCGCGCATACATCGAGATGATCCGGTCGTCGAAGTCGGGAAGCCACCCATCTCACCGCGCCGATCAGCATGTCCTGGTCGAGACCCGAATACAGATCCGTCACCGTCACCAGCTGGTTCGGCTTCCACAACTCGCCCTTGGCGTTCAGCAGCCCGGGAACGACGTAAACCCGCGCTGTCGTATTGGCCCGCGTCGAGCGCATCCGCCAGTTCGCCTGGTCCTGCAACGTCCAGGGATCGGCATCCTCGCGCGGCCTGGTGCGCTTGCGGCTCGGTCGGCGGCTTGCGACATGATAGGCGGTGGGCGCTGGTCCCAGGTCGAAGGACAGTCCGGATGCCTGGCTGTCGAGCGGCGGATTGCTCGACTGTTGCGCCGCGACCGACCCGCCTGACTGCGTTGCCGCCAGCCAGGCGCGCGGGCGGTAGCGCCGAACGTCCGGATCAACGCAGTGCCCGTAACGGATCGTGCAGGCTTCCTCGACCTTGCGATGCGAGGGCGCGGCCGGCGCCGGACCCGGCGTGGCGGAAAGTGGCGCGGCCGTGGCATCGAGGGTCGCTTTAGCCGGTCTTAAAAGGCTCTTGAACTGCCCTTTAACCCACACATCCGAATGGCGACCGCGTCCGGAGATGCGACCCTCCATCGCCCGCACGTTGCCGGGAAACCTCAGGCTGTCACTCGCCCGCGTCGTGCCGGCCTGGGTGAGGACGCCGCCGCCGATCCCGTCTGATGTGACCAGGACGCCGCGCTGACGCGTATGCTTTTCGATGGCGCTCATCACCGTGTCGGTCGGCTCCAGCGCCACCAGCGTGCCCTAGGCCCGATCGACATTCAGGCCATCCAGATCATGGCTGAGGCGAGGTGAACGAAGCCGAGGAAATGGATGGTGCGTCGATCATATCGGGTAGCGAAGCGTCGGAAGTGCTTGAGGCGGTTGAAGCACCGCTCGATACGATTGCGTAGCCTGTAGGCGATGGCATCGTGCGAGATGATAATCTTGCGGGTCGGGTTGCAAGGAGTGACGGCTTCTGCACCCATCTGAGCGATGAGGGCACGTAACGCATTGCTGTCATAGGCTTTGTCGGCAATGACGACCGCCCCTTCCTAACCCGCGAGCAGGGCCGGCGCCTGGGTGACGTCGCCAACCTGACCAGCCGTGACAACGAAGCACAGCGGGCGGCCCAGCGCATCGGCCAGCATAGGGTCTTGGTCGTCAGATCACCTCGAGAACGCCCCAGCGCCTGATCTTTGGCCCTCCTTTTCCGCTCGCGGCCTGCTGATGGGTGCGAACGATGGTTGAATCCAGCATCAGATACTGATTGTTCCGATCGGCCGTCAGCGTCTCGAAAACCTTTTCCCACACCCCGGCATGGCACCATCGGCTGAACCGACGATGTACCGTCTTCCATTTGCCATACCGCTCAGGCAGGTCTTTCTAATGCGCGCCGGAGCGAGCAATCCAAAGACAGCCGTTCACGAACATGCGGTTATCCGTCCCGCTGCGGCCCGCGTCACCGACCTTGCCGGGTAGCAGAGGCGCAATCCTCTGCCATTGCACCTCGTTCAACTCGTAACGCTTGATCCCCATCCCACGCTCCGTGCTCCAACACGATGCTCTATGAAGCACTCATTCCAAAAGAAGGGAATCCTGAATGTCGATCGGGCCTAGTGCCCCCTTACAATCGCCTATCTCTTTTCAAAGACAGCGAATCACAAGGCGCACCCGACGAGAAGCGCTTTACGAGTCTTGAACCTAAGCAGGATTGCTTGTCGTATGCTGGTCCACGGCTGTCGGCAGGAATTCGGCGAGGGCAGGGAGAATGACTGACGCAGGTATTCCCGTGCGCGAAACGAAAGCTTCCAGTTGCTGGTCGGTCAGCAGATTGCGTATCTCGGCAGCCGATATCGGCAAGTTTTCACCGTTGCCGATCCACGAGCGAACCTTGTCAGCGAGGCCAGCATTCTCGGCTTGTTGGCGCAGCGCCTGTAAGCCCTGGCCTTGAAGAAGTTCACTGAAACTACCGCCAAGTTTCTGCTGCGCTTCTGCGCCGAGCGCATTCATTGCCTGATTGACGATATTTCCAAAAAAGCCACTCATAAACTTACCGATCCAGGGTTTGGGCTGACAGTTGGCAATAGAGAAAAGGAGCTTCCGTCACGCCGATTGGGACGCTTCTTTCTTTTTTTCCACCTGAGGCACTTCAATATCGATTTCAAGCATGGAGCAGCCGTTGCTACCGCCGTCGAGCTTGATTTGCACCTTATCCTGATCCACCGTTACATGACGCTTGATGACTTCCAGAATTTCCTGATGGAGCTTGGTGATAAGATCAGAGTCACCAATTCCCGCGGAACGCTCATGGGCCAACAATATCTGTAAGCGGTCACGCGCAACGGTGCTTGTATTACGCTTTGCAAAAAGATTGCCTAGAAAGCTCATGCGACCCTCTTTTTGAAAAGCCAATCAAACAGCCCCTTGCGTTCAACCGGGACATGAACTTCCAGTTTTTCCCCCTGGAGGCGGCGGGCAGCTTCGAAATACGCCCGCGCTGGAGCAGATTCGGGGTTGGACAACGTAACGGGCGAGCCGACGTTCGAGGCGCGAAGGACTTCTTCGCTTTCCGGGACGATACCCAGCAGCGGAATGGAAAGAATTTCCAGAACGTCTTCCGTGCTCAGCATCTCCCCGCGCGCGGCGCGACCCGGATCGTAGCGCGTGAGAAGAAGGTGTTTTTCCACCTTTTCCCCGCGCTTTGCACGCTCGGTCGTGCTGTCAAGCATGCCGATGATCCGATCGCTGTCCCTGACAGAACTGACTTCCGGATTGGTGACGACGACGGCCATATCGGCATGATACATCGCCAGCTGCGCTCCGCGCTCGATACCGGCCGGACTGTCGCACACGATCCAGTCGAACTTCTCACGAAGTTCTTCCATGACCTTCGCCACGCCCTCGGAAGTCAGCGCATCCTTGTCTCGCGTTTGCGAAGCGGGAAGAATAGAAAGCGTTTCGCAGCGCTTGTCGCGGATCAGGGCCTGCGCGAGTTTCGCATCACCCTGCACGACGTTGATGAGATCAAACACGACCCTGCGTTCGGCACCCATGACCAGATCGAGATTGCGGAGCCCCACATCGAAGTCGATTACCACGACATTCTGACCCGTCTGGGCTAGGGCGGCGCCCAGCGCCGCCGTGGAAGTCGTCTTGCCAACGCCTCCTTTACCCGACGTGACAACCAGCACCTTCGCCATACGCGCTCCACCACTCTTCTAACCGGTCATGCCGATGAACTTAATAATCAGACACATACTAGGAAGGATTGCGCAACTTTCGCAACGGGCAATCGTTCGTATGCGCCGAGAATATTATCCTATCTTCTGAACGACGATGCGATCATCGACCAGCAGCGCCTGCGTTGCGAGTCCGACAAGCCCGGCTTCCATCTCTTCCGCCGTCATGTAATAGCCATCGACCGCCAGCAACTCCGCATGCGTACGCGTCGCGAAAATTCGAGCGCCGGTCTGGCCACCCACGCCAGCCACGGCGCGTCCCCTTAGGCTGCCGTAAACGTGAATGGAGCCGCTTGCGACCACTTCCGCGCCGGATGCGACCGAACCGATCACGACCAGGTCACCCGTCATGTGCATGATGCTCTGTCCGGACCGGATGCTCGCGTCGACAATACGCGTCTCCCCATTTGAGACAGATTTCGGCGTATCGACTGGCGAAATCGCCTCGGTCGTTTCCGGGATGTCAACGGCGCCACTGGCCCGGCCCCCCTCCAGTCCGGTCGGCATGTCCCATTGCGCGAGAGCCGGCCATTCCGGATTGCCGCCCTCCACGCCGATGATCCGAATCCCGCGTTCGATCAGGCGCGCTTGCAATGTGTCCAGGCCTTCATCATCCGCATGAAGCAGGGCGAGATCCAAGATAACCGGCTTTCCCGCAAAAAACGCGGCAGAGCGGGCGATCTGTGCGTCGAGGCTTTCCAGCCAGTTCGACAGTGGGCGTTCCGGCGACAGGACGAGCGCGAGAAACGAGCGACCGCGCGCGCGGATCTGGATCGGTGCATCCGGGGCCGGCGTGGTGCCTGTCGCGGCGTGCAGGGGCGAGGACGACATGGGAATACGCTCAGCTCTCTCGAATTAAGGAAAACATGGGGCGGCATCGTTTCGAGACATCTTGTTGCACGAGGACGAGGTGCCATAGAATGATGCCCATGCGCATTCTCTATCATTTGCCCCTTTCTCCGCAAAGTCGTCAGGTTCGGCTCGTTCTTGGCGAGAAGCGACTGCCCTATGAACCAATGACGGAACGCGTCTGGGAACGTCGCACAGAGTTTCTGGCGATGAATCCTGCGGGCGACGTGCCCCTGCTGGTCGAGGAGAACGGACTGACGATCCCGAATGCCGGGGTTATTTGCGAGTATCTCGAGGAAGCCTATCCGGATACGCCGCTCATGGGCCGGACCCTTGCCGAGCGCGCGGAGGTGCGGCGGTTGATGGCGTGGTTCAACGAGAAGTTCGCTCAGGAGGTGTCGCGCAATCTCCTGGGGGAAAAAGTGGACAAGCGGCTCTCGGGCCGGGGCAATCCTGATGGCAATGCCCTGCGGGCCGGATATGCGAATATCCGTTTTCATCTGGATTATATCGGCTGGCTGGCCGAGACGCGCGCCTGGCTGGCGGGCGGGATGCTGTCCATGGCGGATTTCGCCGCCGCCGCACACCTGTCATGCCTGGATTTCATTGGCGATATCGACTGGTCGAAAGCACCGGCCGTCAAGGACTGGTATGCACGGGTCAAGTCAAGACCGTGTTTCAG
Organism: Neoasaia chiangmaiensis; assembly: GCF_002005465.1. Classification (NCBI taxonomy): domain Bacteria; kingdom Pseudomonadati; phylum Pseudomonadota; class Alphaproteobacteria; order Acetobacterales; family Acetobacteraceae; genus Neoasaia; species Neoasaia chiangmaiensis. The sequence continues at coordinate 3,120,913 of NZ_CP014691.1, forward strand.
GGCGCTTCTCAATGACCGGGTAACGGGCTTCACGCCGCCGGACCATTACGCCGATCTCGATTTCTGACATGATATTCGATATCGCCGTTCTCGGGGGCGGCGCCGCCGGCCTGATGGCCGCCGCCACGGCTGGCGCGCGTGGCGCGCGCGTGATCGTGCTTGACCACGCTGCCGAGATCGGGCGGAAAATTCTTATATCGGGCGGCGGCCGATGCAACTTCACGCATCTCGATACCAGGCCGGAAAATTTTCTCTCGGAGAACCGGCATTTCGCGCGATCGGCTCTGGCGCGCTACACGCCGCGGAACTTTCTCGCGATGGTCGAGCGTCATCGGATTGCATGGCATGAGAAAACGCCGGGGCAGTTGTTCTGCGACAATTCAGCCCGTCAGATCGTCGAGATGTTGCTATCCGAATGCAAAGCAGCAGGCGTCGAGTTCCATCTGAACGCCAACATCGGAGATGTTTCGAAGGGCGACACCTTTCGTGTTGCACTCGATCATGACGAGGTAAGGGCTTCCCGCATCATTCTGGCGACGGGCGGTCTTGCCATTCCCAAGCTGGGGGCCACCGATTTGTCGTTGCGGATCGCCAAACGGTTCGGCCTCGATATCGTGCCCCCCACGCCTGCGCTCGTGCCGCTCACCCTTGCCGCACCGAATGTCGATCTTGCGGGCGTTGCGCTGCCAGTAAGCGCCCGCATTGGAAAAAGATCGTTCAGCGACGCCATGGTCTTCACGCATAGGGGGCTTTCCGGGCCGGCGATTCTACAGATATCGTCGTATCGTCGAGACGATGCCGAGCCATTGGAACTGGATTTGCTCCCCGGTACAGATGCAGAAGCGACCCTGCTCGACATAAAAAGACAGCGTCCGCGTGCCGAACCGTCTGCCTTGCTGGCCGCCCTGCCACAGAGGCTTGCGCGCGCACTGGTCGATACGGCGTGGGGACGCGATATGCGATGCGATCTGGTCAACCTGCCTGATCGGCAGATCAAGGCTTTGGCGACACGTGTCGCCCGATGGCGCCCGACGCTGAGTGGGACCGAGGGCTACGCAAAGGCCGAGGTCATGCGCGGTGGAATCGATACACGCCATCTCTCGTCTCAAACGATGAGCGCACGCCATGTGCCGGGATTGTTTGCTATCGGAGAAGCGGTGGATGTTACCGGCTGGCTGGGGGGCTACAATTTCCAATGGGCCTGGTCGAGCGGCTACGTTGCGGGCATCTCTGCGGCAATGTCGTAGCGGGGGAACCCGAAGGGTGGCGCGAGAGTTAGCCACAGGAACCGGGCACGATGATCCGGAAGGGAAGAAGAATGACAGAAAAACCAGTATCCTCATTCGAGGCTCCGGTTATCAATTCCGCTTTCGAAGCCGTGCTGAATTCGGATCATGTTTCCCAGCGGACACGGGATATCATGTCCCGAAGGGCACAGCCGGACGATCCTGCCTATGCGCCGGTCCATATGTCGCGCGACGCACTGACATTATTGCGCGCGTTGCTTGAGCGGGTTCTTCCGCAGGCGCCAATTCTGGACGCATCGCGGATCGATATCGCGGCGCGGATCGACCAGCGTCTCGGTCAGCCGGGCGATGGATGGCGTTTTGCCGCCCTGCCGCCGGACCCGGAGGCGTATCGTCACGCATTGGAGACGCTTGATAATGCGGCTTTCAAGCGCTTCGGCAAATCCTTTGTCGGCTTGACCGATATGGAGCAGGACGACCTGATCGAAGCGATGGCGTCAAAGACACTCATAGCCGATGGAATGACTGCCGCGCAGATGGCGCTCTGGTTTTCAGACCTGCGGGCGGATGCGGTGCAACTGTTCATCAGTCATCCAGCCGTTCAGGGTGCTTTGGGGATCGATGCGGTTGCCAATGGCGGCGACAGGATTTTTCAGGGTTTTTCCGCGATTGGCGAGGGAGCGCACGAAGATTGGGAACCCGCCGGACCGAGGGCGCTGGCATGAACGGGCCGCATCATGGCAACGACGATATCGTGGATGTCGTTATCGTGGGTACCGGTGCGGGAGGCGCGCCATTACTGGCCGAACTGGCACGGGCAGGGCTGCGTGTCGTCGCGCTCGAGGCCGGTCCTCGCTTCAACGCACGGCAATTCACCCCGGACGAAACCGAGGCATCCGAGTTCTACTGGCGCGAGGAGCGCCTTTCCGGAGGGGACACGCCCCAGGCTTTCGGCGGCAACAACAGCGGCACGGGCGTCGGGGGCTCGTTACTGCATTATGGCGCGTTCCTGCCGCGTCCGGACGCACGGGATTTCCATCTTCACGCCGAAACAGGGCAGGGCGTGGACTGGCCTTTCGATCGCGCGACATTGTTGCCGTATATCGAACGTGTCGAGACCGAAATCGGCGTGTCCGGGCCGGATCATTATCTGTGGGAGCCTGAGCGTCGCTTTCGCACGCCGCCCCCCGCGCGCAACGCCGCCGCGCAGGCAATGTTACGAGGATGCGACGCACTGGGTATCCATGCGTCCGACGGTCCTGTCGGGCTGATTACCGCGCCATGGCACGAGAGGGAGGCATGTGTCGGCTGCGGCGCGTGCCATCAAGGTTGTCGTAACGGCGCAAAGTCCGGTGTCGAGAACACATATCTGCCGCGTGCGGAAGCCGATGGTGCCGAAATCCGCCCTGACTGTTTCGTGCATCATATCGAGCGGGATGCGGCGGGTCGTGTCTCAGCAGTCGTTTATCGTCACAATGGTGTCAATTACCGCCAGCGATGCAAGCAGCTGGTCTTGTCGGCCGGCGCGGTCGAAACGGCACGGCTCCTGCTTCATACCGGTCTGGCGAACAGCAGCGGGCAGGTGGGGCGGAATTACATGGCGCATGTTTCACCCCAGGTCTGGGGGACGCTGCCGGATGAGACGAGACCCAACAAGGGATATCCCTCGCTGGCCATAACCGAGGATCTGCAACGTCCGGAAAACGTCGATTTCGTCGGCGGCTACCTGTTGCAGTCGCTGGGTATGATGCCGCTGACCTGGGCGACCGCAGTGGCACGTGGACGCGGGTTATGGGGAAGTGCGCTGACCGACTATCTCCGGCGGTACAACCATGTCGTGGGAATCGGGGCGCATGGTGACTGCCTGCCATCCGAGAGGAACCGCGTTACCTTGTCGAACGAGGTCGGTCGCGCTGGGGTCCCCAAGCCGCATATCTCGTTCAGTTATGGCGCCAACGAAAACGCCATGAACGCGCATGCTATCCGGACCATGACAGACATCATGAGCGCGGCAGGCGCTACCGATATCTGGTCTCTGTCACGCGATGCGCACATGATCGGAACCTGCCGAATGGGAACCGATGCGGCAACCAACGTCGTCGATCCGTATGGACGGAGTTTCGATATCGACAATCTATGGATTTGCGATCATTCGGTTTTCCCGAGCGCAACCAGCGCCAATCCGGCGCTGGCCATTATGGCGCTGAGCCTGCGCACGGCGGAGGCGATCCTGTCGCGTCGCTAAGGCGCGACAGCGCCATCCCGTTCTATTCCCTGACGCGCTCGATCGAGGCGCCCACGGCCGCAAGCTTCCGATCGACCGCCTCGTAGCCGCGATCGAGATGGTAGATACGGCTGAGAACCGTCTCGCCCTGTGCGGCCAGGCCTGCCAGGATCAGCGAGAACGACGCGCGCAGGTCCGTCGCCATGACGGGTGCGCCGGAAAGGGATGGCACGCCGCGGATGATCGCTGACGATCCATGCACGTTGATGCGCGCGCCCATGCGATTGAGTTCGGGGACATGCATGTAACGGTTTTCGAAAATCGTCTCGGTGATCATCGAGGCACCTTCGGCGACCGACAGCATGGCCATGAACTGCGCCTGCATGTCCGTCGGGAAGCCGGGATAAGGCTCCGTCATGATGTCGACGCCTTGCAGCGGGCCATCGCGACGCACGCGTATCGCGTTTTCCTCGGCAATCACCTCGACCCCGGCTTCTTCAAGCGTGCGGATTACAGCGCCCAGATCGCCGATGCGCCCACCGATGAGCCTGAGATCGCCGCCCGTAATGCCCGCGGCGCAGGCATACGTGCCGCACTCGATACGATCGGCCATGATGGCATGTTCCGCACCATGCAATGCCTCCACGCCATCGATCACCAGGGTGCCGGTGCCCGAACCGCTGATACGCGCGCCCATGCGGTTGAGACACTCGACGAGATCGCCAATTTCCGGCTCACGCGCGGCGTTGACGATCTCGGTGCGTCCCTTGGCAAGGGTCGCCGCCATCAGGAGATTTTCGGTGGCACCAACGGACGCGAATGGCAGCACGACACGGTCGCCGACCAGACCGCCCGGCGCGGAGGCGTTGATGTAGCCGTTCTCCAGCCGGATCTGGGCGCCAAGCGTTTCCAGTCCCTTAAGGTGCATGTCGACCGGGCGTGTTCCGATGGCGCAGCCGCCGGGGAGGGATACGCGCGCCTCATGCATGCGCGCGAGCAGTGGTCCGAGGACGAGGATGGACGCCCGCATCTTGGAGACAATGTCGTAAGGGGCTTCGACCGACTCGATCGGGCCACCGATCGAAAGCGTCCGTCCTTCGGCGTCGACATTCTCGACGGCAACACCATGCTGCCGCAACAGATCGCGCATCGTGGCGATATCGGCGATCTGCGGGACATTCGACAGGATCAGGCGCTCGCCGGTCAGCAGACCGGCGACCATCAACTTCAATCCGGCATTCTTGGCGCCGCCGATGGTGATTTCGCCCTCAAGGCGACGGCCGCCGCGAATAATAAAACGGTCCACGGCACAGGCTCCCGATATAGACGATCAATATGTTCGCTCCCATCCCGCGTTGAGGCGTCGGCGTCAAGGGAGAGGAGGGGGCGGAAAGCGTATGAGCGTGTCATGATGCGGGCCGGTCCACGCATTGCTGTCGCCAATGATGTGACTTCCCGGCCGGATGTCGTAACCATGCGCCGCCCAGCAGTCGTTGCCGCTCAGCACGATCGCGTCGTTCTTTGCGTTCTCCGGCGTCGCGAGGCGCATGCAGGCGCGGTCGTGGTCGGCCAATCCGATGGCCATGTTCCCGGATACCACCGCTTGGCCTGCCGCGATCTGAAATGGCGGGCTCGTCGTCTGGCCGAAACCTGACACCTGATTACCGATGATCTGGATACCCATGGGATAAATATTGGCACTCTCATCGCCAATGGCGATCGCATGCCAGTCCCGCGCGAGCCCGTTCGGCGTCGAGTCGAAGCTGTTGCCGTTGAATTGCACCAGCGAGTAATTACGCAGGACGATACCGCCATCGTGGCCTTCGAAATAACTGGCGGTTATCTGCACACCTTCCGTGGAATCGTCGTTGTCGTCCTTCACGCCATAGGTGCCGAGCATCACCTTGCTGTTGGTGATGTTCACCCCCTGTATCGCACCGACGAGATGGAAGCCGTAGCCGCCGACGACGGTCACGTTCTCGAAGAAATTGTTGTTGGCCCAGTGGTTGCGCTTGCTGCTCGATCCTTCAATCCGGATGGCCTCGCTTTGCGGGTTGCCGACATCCGTGATGGTGACGTGCGATACCAGCGCGCTACCGACGTCGTGCAGCACGATGCCGCGCAGGAAGCCATCGATGATTACATCCCGGATCGTCGGTGACTGAAAACCCGCGCTGGTGCCTGTGACGGCGGCATTGTCCAGAACGATGGCGCTACCGGCCAGATGCCCGCTATCATTCTTCAGCCGGATGTCACGCAGCGCCACGGTTGGCGACGTGTGCGTGTCCGCCGGGAGTGAGAAGTGCAGGATATCGTTGCCATGACTGAGCAGCGTTCCGCCGCGCCCGTCGATCGTGATCGACTGCATGTTGGTGTCATGGACGATCAGCGGACGATCGATGCGGCAGGTGCCCGAAAACACGAGTTCGCCGCCGTCTGCCGACAGGCGGTCCAGAGCCGACTGGAAGGCTGGCTGGTCGTCATGCCGGCCATCGCAGGCAGCGCCCACCGAGTGCACGTCGATATCGGCTGCCTGCGCCAGTCCGACATCGGCAAGCAGCATCGTTGCAAGACAGATGAGGGCGAGCCGATGACGCACGAAGCGGCTCAGAGGCGCGGCGTGGTGACGCCGGACTGGCGCATGTATTTTCCGGCGCGGTCGGCGTAACTGACTTCGCAGGGCGAGGCGCCCTGGAAGAACAGAAACTGGCAGATGCCTTCATTCGCATAGATGCGCGCGGGCAGCTTGGTCGTGTTGCTGATCTCGATCGTCACCTGACCTTCCCATTCCGGTTCCAGCGGCGTGACGTTCACGATGATGCCGCAGCGCGCATAGGTGGATTTGCCCAGACAGACGACGAGCGTATCGCGCGGGATGCGGAAATATTCGATCGTGTGGGCGAGGGCGAAGGAATTCGGCGGAATGGTGATATCGCCCGTCCGCGTGACGAAGCTGTTTGCGGCGAAATTCTTCGGATCGACGACCGCGTTGTCGACATCCGTGAATATCTTGAAATCCTCCCCGACGCGCGCATCGTAACCATAGGATGACAGGCCATAGGATATGACGCCTTCACGCTTCTGCGCCTCAACGAACGGCTCGATCATGCCGCGTTCGAGCGCCATGCGGCGGATCCAGCTGTCGGGCATGATCGGCATGGTCGGGGTAACTCCAGAAAAACAGTTGTTGACCAATGGGGATAGCGGGTCGCGGCGTGCCACGCAATTTTCCATGGCGCCGGTTTGCGAAGCAACGATATGGCGCTGCAAGTCCGTGATGGACACCGCGCAAACGTTATTTCGGTCATTTTCCGGCCGCTGCCATAAGTGGCCGGACGTGAACGATGCCGTCATTCGTTCATCTGGATGAGGTGTCACGCGAATGCGCAGGTTATGGTCGTTTCTACTGCCGGTTACGGCTTTGTTCCATGTTTCATGCGCGTGGAGTGGGCCGGCGCATGATCTGGTCATCTCGACCCAGGACGGGAAATACCAGCGCACCGACGGCGCGGGCCTGACGCGGCGGCCGCCAGCGCCCGATAGCGTCGTGGTGATCGATACGCGCCAGTTTCCACCGAAAATTGTCACGCGGATCGATCAGGGGATCGAACAGACCATCGCCGGGCCGCCACAATCGGTGGCGATCACGCCCGATGGCGAACTCGCCCTGCTTGGCGCGCCGTCGCGGCTCGATGCCGACGGCAAGACCGTGGTGGACAGTTTTCTACAGGTCGTGGCGTTAACGGAACCGCATCGCGGTGTCATCGCGCGTCTGCCGATGAACACCACGATTCAGGGCATCGCGATCAACCGGCAAGGGACACTGGCGCTGGCATGCGGCGTGGACGGACAGTTACGGGTGCTCCGCCTGCGAGGGCGGGAGGTCACGCTTCTGACGACATTGCGCCTTGCGCCCCGCCGTCTCGCCAGTGTCGTTTTCACGCCGGACGGGCGGCATGCGCTCGTATCGCGTCGTGACGACGGCGGCATAGCGGTGCTGGACGTCGATCGGGAAGAGGTTCGCCCGAATGGGCATATTCTTGCCAGCGGCCTTGCGCCCTATGCGCTCGATGTATCGTCGGACGGACGATGGATGGTAACGGGAAATGTGGGGTTGGCGGGACTGCCGGATTTCACCCTTGGCCAGAGCACCGGTGATGCCGATACGATCACCCTCTACGACCTGTCGAAACAGCCATTTCAGGCCGTGGATTTCGCCACGACGCCGACGCTCCCGGAAGGCATTGCGCTTTCACCGGATGGCAAGTGGGTCGCTGTTCAGTCGATGGACGGCTCGTTTCTGCCGCATAACCAGCCCGGACACAGTGCTCACGGGTCGCTGACATTGTTCCGGAACGATCATGGCCATCTCGTTCGGACAGGGCATTGGGCGTCCGGCATCGCGGGTCAGGGTCTGGCTTTCGCGCACGGTGGGGACATGCTGCTTGTGCAGCGGAACGTCGAGCATGAAATCGCCGTCTACCGACGCATTGGCGGCACGTTGACCCCGACGGGCACGGTCTTTCACGTGGGCGGCGGCCCGGTTGCGATCAATACGCTCCCGCGCTGAAATCGGTCTCAGGTCACGTTGTTGAGCATGACCACCGTTGAGCCGCCGCCTTCGACGAGCGATTCGATCGCCTTGTTGAAGGCACGTCCATGGGCGGTGCCCATATGCGCGACAAAAGCGTCGTCGTCCCGATAGGTTTCCTCGACATGGAAGCATTCGGGGTTATCCGCGCGTGTATAGACCACGAACCGCTCGCATCCCGGTTCCGCACGGACGTCCCGCGCCAGATCGATCAGCAATGCCCGAACTTTATGACCGTGGCCGGGCAGGGCGCGCATCGTGGCGTAGAGCGTCTTCGGCATTGTCGTATTCCCATCGTACAGTTTCAATTGAAGCTATTCTGCGTATCAGGACGGACGGCAAGCCAACTCCCCGTGTTCGCCAGACATCCCTTCAATCCTCGCAGTCTTCGGGGGCTTTTTCAGCGCGGTCCCGAACCTGCTGCTTTCGGCGTTTCAGATTGGCGCGCAGGGCTGCGGCCTCCCGCGCCAGGCGTGCGTTCAGTTCCGCCTGCGCCTTTTCCTTCAGGGTCGGGCGGGGTTTCATGGGGGGCGTTTCGTTGGTCATTCTGAAACAATCTCGCTTTTTGACAGGAAACAGTCTTTCATCGATGTACCCAGCAACTCGTCGTAAACGCCGAGGGTCGCTGCCTGCATACGGCGCGTCGGATAGGTCTCGACGATATGGCGGCGTGCTGTTTCGGCCAGAAGTGTGAGAGCATCGGGCGGTGCGTCCAGCACGGCACAGATGGCATTTGCCAATGCCGCCGCATCGCCCGGGGCGACCAGCAGCCCGGTTTCTTCCGGCAGGACGGTTTCCACGGCGCCGCCGTGGGCGGATACGATGACCGGACGTCCCATGGCCTGCGCCTCGATCGCCACCCGGCCGAACGGTTCGGGGCGGAGCGAAGGCGCAACGACCACGTCGGCAAGTGCGTAAGCGGCCGGCATATCCTGGCACAGACCGGCAAAGCGCAGGCGGTCCGAGATTTTCAGGTCTCGTGCCCGCGTCACCAGTTCCCTGACGAACCTGTCGTCCGGATCGGCTGGACCGACGAACACACAGACCCATTCGCCGGGAAGCATCGTTGTCAGCAGGGCGAGCGCGTCCAGCATCAGCGCCTGGCCTTTCCAGCGTGTCAGGCGTCCCGGCAGCATCACGACCCGCGCGCCTTCCGGAATGGCCCATGCCTCGGCCAGCGACTGCACGCCTTTGCCGACGATGCGCGCCGGATCGAAGGCCTTGATATCTGCGCCACGTGGGATCAGGCGTAGCCGATCCGGCGCGACACCATATTGCGTGGCAAGGCGCTGGGCGATGAAGTCACTGATGGCGATCACTCGGGCACCACGCGCCAGCACGGCATTATAGCGCTTCTTGCCGGGCAAGTTCTCGCGATGCAGGCCATGCCAGGTCGTCACCAGAGGGATACGTGTCCGTTGGCAGGCGCGACTGGCGACCCAGGCTGGCGCCCGGGATCGGGCATGGACAAGATCCACGCCTTCGGCCCGGATAAGGGCGACCAGTTTGCGGGTATTGCGCCAGATGGCCCACGGTGATTTCCCGCGCAGGTCGAATTCGATATGCCGCGCGCCGATACCGTGGAGGCGTCCTGCCAGACGTCCGCCCGCACTGGCGACGAGTGCGCGGCCACCAGCCTGCGTTATGGCATCCGCGATCTCGAGAGCGCCGCGCTCCACGCCGCCGGCATCGAGTGCCGGCAAGACCTGCAGGATCGTAGGGCCTTGAAACGCATGAGACATGCTCAGCCGGTTAGCACGGGAAATGCGATGAGACGAGGCGCGCGGGAGCAGGCAATGTCAGGCGCGCTCATTTTCAGCCGATAGTTCCTGCAGGTCCAGTTGATGCTCGAGACTATGCAGCACATCATCGTGGATGGCGCCGGCGCGATGAAGACGCAGGATTTCCTTGCGCCCGGCCGTAATGGCAGCGAGCACAGCTGTGTAATGCGCAGATTTTTCTTCTGCGAGGAGTGTTTCCGACCGGCTGTATTCATCGGCCACGCGCGCGCGATAACCGAACTGCTCCAGAAGACGCGGGTGACGAAAGGCGCCATTGCTGTGTTGTGCGAGCTTTTCGATGGCGGTGAGTTGCACGGACGTCATGCGGGCGACGGCTTGCGCGCGCGTAAGATGCTCATCGGCGAAAGCGATGTTTTCCTTGGGCTCCATGACTCGGATGAGCCAGCCGATCGTCGTGCCCTGGAAGACGACCGTCACGAGGATGACGGAGAAGGCACTGATGAGGATCAGATCGCGCCCCGGCATATGTTCCGGGAGAGCCAGCCCGATGGCGAGTGTCACGACGCCGCGCATGCCGGCCCAGCTCATGATCGTCGCTGAAGCTACCGAAAACGGTGTCGTAGGCCGTCCAGTCACCCGCGCGAGCCCCAGACGAATGCCATCCGTGGCGAAAATCCAGACGAACCGGGAGATGATGACTGTCAGGACAACGGCCAGAACGGGGAGAAGCAGAACGCCGATGACATGCTCGGTCGATCCGAAATGCATACGAATGGAACGCAGAGCGAGGCCGATCAGGATGAAAACGAATGACTCCATGACGAAGACCATGACTTCCCAGACGGCAATCGATCGAATGCGCATGGAAGCGGAAAATGTCTCATGTTGATACCATCCGATAATCAGGCCGGCCGTTACGGTTGCGAGTACGCCGGACACATGGATGGCTTCTCCCGTGATGTAGGCTGCCCAGGACAGGACGAAAGTCGCCGCGATCATCAGGGATGTATTGCCCAGAAGCGGCAGGAAGCGCAGCCATAGCAGGCCCAATGCCGCGCCGACCGCCGTACCGCCGACCGCAAGCATGACGAATGAACCCGTGGCGCTGGGAAGGCTGAAGCTTCCCGTCAGGGCAGCAGCGACGGCGAAGCGCAGGAGCACAAGGCCAGCCGCATCGTTCAGCAGGCTTTCACCCTGGAGCAGCACCATCATGCGGCGCGGGAGATGCACGCGTTCGAGAATGGCTTTCGCAGCAACGGCATCGGGCGGGGAGACGACGGCACCAAGTGCGAAGCACGCCCCCCAGGGAAGCGATGGCATGACCCAGTGAGTCACCGCGCCGACGACCAGTGTCGTGAAAATCACCGCGCCGACGGCCAGCGACAAGATGCCGCCGATCAGCCGCCGGAAATCGGCCCAGACGGTGAAGAATGCGCCCTCCATCAGAAGCGGCGGCAAAAACAGAACAAGCACCAGATCCGGGTCGAGCTCGAAATTCGGGATACCCGGCGCCACGGCGAGCAGGGCGCCACCGGCGATCAGCGCGGCCGCAGGCGGAAGGCCCAGACGTCGCGCCAGTACTTCGAGGCAGAGGATGGCAACGAGAAGAAAAAGTGAGAATTCGAAAACGGCAACGGCAGACATGGCGGCCCTCTGCTGGGTAATATGCCTACGTTACGCCATTTTAACGATGATGTCCGGTCCTTTCGCGCTCATGGCACGAACTGCAAGGTCGGCCCCGCATTGGCCATCGCCGTCACCAGGACGGTTGCAAAAGCGATACTGAGAAAGGCGATGACCCCGATCGCCGTCCAGCTGGGGGGCTCGTCCTGGCCGTTGTCATACAAGGAACCGACTCCGTCGAAATGAAGCGTCCTGCTTATCGGAAGCGAGCATAAAAGCGAAGGGCCGGGTTATGAACCCGGCCCTTGCTTCATTTCCGTCGATGTCGGTCCGGCGTCAGTGCGTGCTGCCAGGCAGCGCGTAAACGACCAGATCATCGCTCACAGGCGTCATCATGAAGTGATGACCGCCGGCCATGATGGCAAGATACTGCTTGCCGTTGACTTCATAGGTCATCGGGGTCGCCTGGCCACCGCCCGGCAGAACGTCGCTCCACACGACCTTGCCGGTCTTGACGTCGATCGCGCGGATCTGGTTGTCCGTCGCGGCCGCCACGAAGACGAGGCCACCTGCCGTGATAACCGGACCGCCGTTGTTCGGCGTGCCGATGTTCAATGGCAGGTAGGTCGGCAGGCCCCAGGGACCATTGGCGCGCGCCGTGCCCAGCGGCGACTGCCACAACACCTTATGCGTCTTGATGTCGATTGCCTCGATCATGCCGTAAGGCGGCTTGTTGCACATCATGCCGGTATACTGATCCCAGAACGGCGTCACGACGATACCATAGGGCGTCTCCGCCATGGCGCCGTTGCCTTCCGCGCCACCAGCGCTGGGCTTGAAGTTGGGATCGTCGATCGGCATCAGGCCCAGCTTGTTCGCCTGCTTACGCGTGACGAGCTGGTCATACATCGGGGTGTTGTTCCAGTTGGCGATGACGATGCCGTTCTTGGCGTCGTAAGCCATGCTTCCCCAATCCGAGCCGCCATTATAGCCAGGATACTCGATCCAGGGCTTGGTGATATGCGGCGGGGTGAATTCACCCACATAAGCCGCGCGGCGATACTTGATGCGGCAGAACAGCTGATCGATCGGCGACATACCCCACATGTCGCTTTCCTTCAGGTCCGGAAAGCCGAGACGCGGGAAGGCGACCGACCAGGGCTGGGTCGGCGAACGCGGATCGCCCGGCACGACGCCCGGCGAGGGAGCGGGGCGTTCCTCAACCGGAAACTCCGGCAGGGGCTTGCCGGTGCGGCGGTCCAGGAGGAACGTCTGGCCGCGCTTCGTTGGCATCAACAGCGCCGGAATCGTGCTGCCATCTGCCGCATGATAGTCGAAGAGCGTGGCCTGGCTGCCGATATCGTAGTCCCACACGTCCTTGTGGACTGTCTGGAAGACCCAGCGCGGGGAGCCTGTCTTGACATCGATCGCCACGACGGCGGAGGAAACGGCGTTCTCCTTATCCGAGCGCATGGCGCTGTAGTAGTCGGATGCCGAGTTGCCGGTCGGGACGTAGACGAGGCCCAGCGCATTGTCACCGGTCATGGCGGCCCATGAGTTCGGCGTGCCACGGCTGTAATGCTCGCCCGCAGCCGGCTGATGGTGGTTGTCGGGATTGTTGACGTCCCAGGCCCAGGCGAACTTGCCGGTTTCGGCATCGTAACCGCGGATGACGCCCGAAGGAGCCCAGCGGCGCTGGCCATCCAGCACTTCCTGATTGACCACGGCGACACCGTTGATGACCGGCGGTGGCGTCGTCATCGAGACGAAGCCCGGAACGGATTCGCCCATGCCTTGCATGAGGTTGACCTGGCCATGGAACCCGAAGCCTTCGCAGGCCTTGCCTGTTTCGGCGTCCACCTGGATGAGACGCTCGTCCAGCGTGCCTTCCATGATTCGGTTATGGCAGGGCTGCCCTTCCGGCACGGTGGAGGACGTATAATACGTCACCGCCTTGCAGGCTGCCGTGTAGGGAATGGAGTGGAACTTGACCCCGGCCTTGTAGCGCCAGATCTCATGACCGTTGGTGGCGTCGATCCGCATCATGTCGTTCATGGCTGAACACATATACAGGGAGTCGCCGACCTTGATCGGTGTCGTTTCGGCTGCCCACTTGTTCTGCTGGCCAGGCGCCGGCTTGCTGCCCGTGTGATAGACGAAGGCCCGCTGTAGCTGGCCGACATTGCTCGGCGTCAATTGATCGAGCGGCGAGTAACGTGAGGCATTGTCGTCCCGGCCATAGGCAGGCCAGTCGTCGTGCGCCGGGTCGGCGCTGTGTTGTGCGGCCATTGCCGGGATCGTGGCAGGATCGATCTCTTCGGCGTCCGGCAGGTTGGCGGCGTTCACACCGGAGGCCTGTGGCGCGTTTGGCGACGGCGCTGCGAACCTGGCGGCTTCGTCGCTGCTCTGCGGTTCCTGTTGTGATGTATTGCCGGGGCCAGGCAGGCGCTCGGTATGGGAGGCGACCTGAGCCTGGGCCGAGGCGAGGGTCATGACGCCGCACAGAGTGGTGGCAGCCAGAAGGTTTATTTTACGCATCAGACGGCTCCGCGTGAAATGGGACGGATAGTGTCCCGGCGACGCAGGGCCGGCACGCAAAGAACAACGAGGATTGCAAGGATCGTCGGGCCGAAATCACGGGGGAGCCATCCCCACCACTCGAAGCCCACTTCGTAGATCGTCCAGATGATGGTGCCGAGCCAGGCCGCCAGGAAAAGCCAGGCCCCGAGCAGCTTACCTGTGACCATCAGGGCACCCGAGGTAACCAATACAAGCCCACAGATAACGTAGTACCAAGAGCCTCCCAATACAGCGAGATACGCGCCCATGAGCACGAAAATCGCGCCGAATAAGGCAATGACGACGCCGAGTGCGATACTAGCGGCCCCGCCAATACCCATCGGTCGGGTTCGAGAAGACATGAAACCTCCTAAATTTCGATGCTCCCACCCTAAGTCACTGAGTTTTGATTTGTAGAAGCAAAAAAAAGTGATGCGCTGCCGTCTTGCTCTTGCCGGCAAGCTATGAGCCCGACAATCAGCCGGCGGGAATGGTAATGACCGCACCGGGCGAGTGGCTTGTTGCCGCCAGCGCCGCCAGGATCTGGATCATGGTGAAGCTGAGCTTGCTGTTGAAGTCAGAATCCTCGATCCAGAACCATTGGTCGCGGTAGTGAACGGCGTCATAGACATCGTCCGGCACGTGTTTGCCGGAGTGGATGACGATATCGGGCCGGGTTTCAATGCCGACGGGACTGATCGTCGGCAGCGTGCGTTTCGTGTCCACGTCGTGTTGCGGGACATTCGTTTCATACGCGATCTGCGAAAGGATGGCGAACATCGAGCGGGTGAGAATGGCGATCTGGCCTGGCTTCTGATAGGGGCCGTAGACGATTTCAGCTTCTTCCGCATGGGCATCGAGATGCAGTAGCCGGCGGACCTCGCTCTGAATCGACGTGAGGGATGGATCGGATGTCGAGGTCAGCACCAGATAGGCGTGCTCTGGCTGCGGGCCGGTCGATTTTGTCGAATTCGAGGCGTTGCTGGCGCTGGTCTCGCCGCTGCCGGCCTTTGGTGCGTCCGTCGATATACGGATGGTCATCGCACCGGCGATCTGGAGTTGCCGCAGGTCGTGAAGTAGCAGGTAGAACTTGAGGGAACCACCGCCCGTTGGACCGGCGCCGAGCGCACGGACGTTGCTCAGGCCGTCGATGGACTGTGCCGTTAACCGCAACAGGGAGTCGATCGGCAGGCCACCGAGGCTGAGTGGCATGATGACGACCGGCGAAATGGGCCGAATGACATTCTCGGCATATTGCTGGCCGGTTTCGGGCTGATAGGTGAAGGTCGGGTTCTCCTGCAGGGTCGCCGTGCCGCTGCCGAACAGATAGCTTCCAATCCCGGAAGGAAAGGCATTGAAACCGCCATTGACCGAACGATTGAGCTGATAACCGGCGATCACCTGCGTCGTATCGAGGAAGGTCGGCGGATCGGCATATCGGATGCGAACGATATTGAGCAGCATCTCGTGCTTCTCGGTTTCGCCGAGCGCCCGGGAATAATCGAGTTGATCGCGCGTCAGCCGGTCCGGGCCGATCGACATGCATCCTGCGAGCAAGGCACTGAACGCGAAGCCGGTCAGGCATTTTATCGAGCGAGAGGGTAGGCGGCCCTGCCGCACCGAAAGAATCGTCATGGCGTCCGTTATATCTAACCCTATCTTGTTCCGGATCGATCGCGGACAGGCGGCGGCAGCCCCGCGATCGTTTCTTGATGGCGATCAGATAATGCGCATGGACCAAGGCGCTCCATCCCGCAAGAGCCGCCATGGTCGTTTACGGTCTTCCCCGTGGGGTTTCGGACGATCGAGGCTACTCACACGTCATGCAGGATGGCAGCAAGGCCTTCCCGATAGGTTGGATAGCGCCATCTCCGGTGCAGGCTGGCTTCTGTCCACCGGCTATCGACCTGCCGTCGCTCCGACCAGAAGCTTCTGGCCATTTCGCTCATTTCCGGCCACGCGGCCGCCAGCGGCATCGCCGGCGGCATGGGACAATCGAGCAAGCGCGCCGCCTCCGCGAAGACGTCGCGTTGAGGGCTTGGCAGACGGTCCGTAAAATTGAGGATGCGAATATCTCGCGCGGTTTCAATCGCCGCCAGTGTCCCTTCCGCAATGTCCTGCCGATGAATTCGACTGAAGCAATGGTCCGGCGCATCGATGATGCGTGCCGTCCCGTTGCGCAACGCATCCAGCGCCGAGCGGCCGGGGCCGTAGATTCCACCGAGACGCATGACGTCGCATGCGATGGCACGCTCTCTGGCCAGGTTGCGCCATGCGTTCTCCGCGTCAAGACGGGCGATACTACGGTTCTGCGCGGGCGCGGGCGTTGTCTTCTCATCCACGCGCGCTCCCCCCTGATCGCCATAGACGCCGGTCGTGGAGTAATAGCCGATCCAATGCAGCTGCGGCGCCGCACGTATTGCCGCCGCGTAACGCAGATAGGCCGGATCGCCGTCAGCGCCGGGCGGCGTCGAGATCAGGATATGTGTGGCCGCTGCCAGAATGTCCGCAGCCTCGTCGAACGGAACGCAAGGCAGCGTGGTGGCCGCTTGCGCAGCCTGCCGCTTCGTTCCGATCGTGCACCACCCGCGTGTCTGGGCCAATGTTGCGAACGCCGTGGCGGCATATCCCATCCCCAGAATAACAATTCGCCGCACATCGATATCCTTTTCCCGCTTGACCATCGGCGAGGCCCAACGTCAATCAACACTTATGAAAGCATGTGGGCGCATCATAGTATCAACATGGGTTGTCGGCACCCTTGGCTTCGGCTCGGTCGCCGTGGCGCAATCCCCATCGCCGGAGCTGGCGCGCTGCCTGACCCATCTCGCGGATAATCCCGATGCAGTGCTTGCGCAGGCCGAGGAATGGACGCGCCATGGCGGCGGCCTGGCTGCCGGTGAATGCGCCGCTTTGGCACAGATGGAACGTGGCGAGGTGGCCGATGCAGCGCGGCGCTTCGATGCACTCGCGCTGGCGAGGGCGGAAGGCCATACCGTGTCGGCGGGTGATCCGCAGGCGGAGGTTATTGCCGCGTTCTATGCAAATGCAGCGCGCGCCTGGCTGCAGGTCCATCAAACAGCATCCGCCGCGTCATCGGCGCGTGCCGGGTTGGCATGGTCACCGCAGGATCTTGTATTGTCGACCCTGCTTGCGCGGGCCCAATGTGACGAGGGCCAATATGCCGCAAGCCTCCAGACGCTGGGCGCATTGCCCCGGACCGGCAAGGATTTGTCGGACGCCTACACACTCCGGGCGGCCGATCGTCGTCATATGAACGATATCGCCGGTGGGCTGAAGGATGTGGAGACGGCACTGGACCTGGCGCCGGATAACGTCGGGGCTTTGCTGGAGCGGGGCATCCTTCATGCACGACAGGGCGCGCTCGGCCCGGCGCGGGATGACTGGGACCGGGTGATCGCACTGTCGCCCGATACGCACGATGCGTATCTTGCCCGACAGGACGAGGATGTTCTGGCGGCCGATCCCGATCAGCCATGATGCGGAACGCCTGAAACTCCGCGTGTCGCGCCACGCTTCTATGCCAGTCGTCGGATGGGATGGAGACGGGATATGACCGTGACGCAGAGAATTCTTATCGTCGTGACCAATATTGGTGAGTTCGATCGCGTTGGCTATCGAACGGGGCTTTGGCTGAGCGAACTGACGCACTTCTGGGATGTTCTGGAAGCCGCAGGCTATTCGATGGATATCGTCAGTCCCGGCGGCGGGCCTGTGCCCATCGATCCGGAGAGCCTGATCGTTACGGAGATGGGAGCGGCTTTCGGTCTGAAGGGCGGCGTGCACCGCCGGTATAAGGATCGTGCGTTCATGAACCTGCTGCGCGATACGCGGCCGGTATCCGCGATCGATCCTTCCTTTTACGACGCTATCTATCTGACCGGCGGGCATGGCGTCATGTTCGACTTTGCCTCCAGTCGTGCGTTGACGGCGCTGATCGGCTCGTTCCTCGACGCCGGCAAGCTCGTGGCCGCTGTATGTCATGGTCCATCGGGACTGCTGGATGTGCAATTGGCAGACGGTCGTTATCTGGTGGATGGTCGTAACGTCACGGGTTTTTCGTGGCGTGAGGAAGTCACGGCCAAGCGCGACGATGCGGTTCCGTTCAGCCTTGAAGACGAATTGCAGAAACGTGGCGGCCGGTACAGCATGTCGGCGTTGCCGTTCGTTTCCCATATCGTGGAAGACGGACTTCTGATTACGGGTCAAAATCCCGCCAGTGCGCATGGTGTCGGGCAGGCCGTGGTGCGCAGGCTGGGGCAGGGGATCCGTTCCTGAATTTTATCTGATTTGGTACCGTGCGTGGCCGCTGGTAAACGTCGTCGGGAGAAGCGGCGTAGGAAAAGCATCGTATCAATGAAACACACGCAACGGTCGGATCGTGGAGAGCCAGGCATCGGTAGCCTGGATTTTATCGCGGACCTGCGGAAGATCGTTGGCAGACGGCATGTCCTGACGCGGCCTGCCAGCACCTATCGTTACCGCCGTGGCTATCGATTTGGCGCCGGCGCCGTTCAGGCCGTCGTCCGGCCGGGGTCTCTTGTGGAGCTGTGGCGTGTCGCGCAGGCCTGCACGCGTGCTGGCAAGATTGTCATCATGCAGGCCGCCAATACCGGACTGACGGGTGGCTCGACGCCGGACGGGAACGATTACGACCGGGATATCGTGCTGATTGGCACGCTGAGACTCTCGGGGATTCACCTGATCGATCAGGGACGGCAGGTCGTATGTCTGCCCGGCGCAACATTGAATGTTCTGGAGACGCTGCTCAGTCGGATCGGGCGTGAGCCCCACTCCGTTATCGGGTCATCGTGTATCGGCGCTTCGGTTCTGGGCGGCATCAGCAACAATTCCGGCGGGGCGCTCATCCAGCGTGGTCCCGCTTTCACGGAAATGGCCTTGTTCGGGCGTGTCGGCATCGATGGGCGGCTTCAACTCGTCAATCATCTGGGCATCGAACTCGGTGAGGAGCCGGAACTGGTTCTTTCGCGTGTGGAGAAAGGCGAGTTTACCGCGCAAGACGTGCGTGCCGCCGGAAAGGGGCACGATGCGGATTACGCCCGGCGCATACGCGATGTCGATGCCGACACGCCTGCCCGCTTCAATGCCGATGCCGCCAGATGGTTTGAAGCCGCAGGCTGCGCGGGCAAACTCATCGTTTTTGCTGTGCGTCTCGATACGTTCGAAAAGCAGAAGGACCCGGCGGTATTCTATATCGGCACGAACGAGACGGACGAACTGGAGCGGATACGCCGTGATATCCTGACGACCTTCGACGAACTTCCGATCGCCGGAGAATACATTCACCGCGAGGCATTCGACATCGCCGAAACCTACGGCAAAGACACCTTCGCGATGATCCGCTATTTCGGCACGCGTCGGCTGCCGTTGTTTTTCGCCCTTAAAGCGCGGTTCGATATTATCGCGCAACGTGTGCCATTTCTGCCGGCGCATCTTAGTGACCGCCTGCTTCAGGCTGCCAGCAGGCTGCTACCGCAACAGGTACCCTCGAGGTTGCGGCAATACCGGGATCGTTTCGAGCATCATCTGATGCTCAAAGTATCGTCAAACATGCGATCGAGCGCCGAGCAGTATTTGAAAGAGTTCTTCACCCATAATTCCGGCGATTTCTTTCAATGTTCGAATGACGAAGGTGCACGGGCATTCCTGCACCGTTTTGCGGCAGCCGGTGCCGCGGTTCGCTATCGCGCCGTCCATTCGGATACGGTCGAGGACATCGTGGCGCTCGACATCGCGCTACGCCGGAACGATCGAGCGTGGTTCGAGAAGCTTCCGGCGGAAATCGAGAACAAGATCACCCTGAAACTCTATTATGGCCACTTCTTCTGCCATGTCATGCATCAGGATTATGCTGTTCGGAAAGGTTATGATGCCATGGCCGTGGAGCATGAAATGCTGCCACTGCTCGATCAGCGTGGTGCCCGATATCCTGCGGAGCACAATGTCGGACACCTTTATGAGGCGCCGTCGGCGATGCTGGCCCATTATCGGGAACTCGATCCCTGTAACTGTTTCAATCCGGGGATCGGCAAGGCAACGAAAAAAAGAAACTGGGTGGCGGAGAGTGTCGAGGGATGCGACGCCAGCCGATAAGTCGGAGCGATCTGGCTCCGCCTAAAGTACGGACGTCGCATAAGGGCAGAAGCTACGGCGGATCTGCCCCCCAATGCATAACGTTGACATGCGCAACCCGGCTAAAGCCAATAGTTTTGCGACGGAATGTGCTTACGGAAAAACCAGATAACATATCGGTATTCCTTCTTCACATGCGCATAAAGCGCGTTGCTTTGCGTTGGCCGATCAATACTTGCACCATGCCCAAAAATTATTTGGGAGAGCTGCAAGGCTTACTCGGTTGCCGCAAAATGACGCTAGCGCGTATTTCGTGAAGAATGGAAGAACTTTTTGCGTCACGAATATGAAAAATTATGCCAGCCCGTCGATCAGCGCGAGGGCCGGCGACGCTTGCCCTTGTCCTTGCTGGATTTTTCCGTGGAAAACACCGGCTTTTTAGGCGCCTGCGCGCCCCGGCCACGCGATTTCGGCCGCTCGTGGCGCTGATTTTCGCGCACACGGCTCTGCTGCCGGAGAACGGCTTCAATCCAGTCGTTGAGTGCGACGGTATTGTCTTCCGCCATTTCGCGGTCGGGATAGGCTTCCGGGAAGCGGAGTGAAAGCCAGCGCCATGCGACGAGGCGCTTGTGCCGCTTTTCCGCGCGTTCCAGTTCTTCCCGACCAGCTTGGACGGGCTGTGGCAGGCGACCTGTTCCGGGCGGTGGCACGGCGCGACCCGCGGCATGGTCTGCCGCCCAGCGTGTCAGGCGGATGATGCCATTATCGCGTTCGTCGACTGGGCACATCGCGTAGGTCCAACGCTGCGTGAGGTCGAGCCCTTCAACACCTTCCAGCGCGGATGCGATCTCGAAGGCCTGATCCATGTCCGCGAGACGGTAGTTCGGATCGTCCGTCCGCAAGACAGCACGTTTGATTCGCGCGAGCACGCCATAGAGGCTATCGGACTCGATCTCTTCCGCGACGGCGCGAACGATGTCGGCGTCCGGCTGAACGAGCGGGCGCAATTCAACGATCGGTTCGGGTGGGGCCGCGAGCTTCTGGCGGATATAGGTCGGGCTGCCGGCCTCGGAAAGGACGGCGACGATGCCATCCTCGTGCTTTCCGTAACGTCCGGCACGACCGCCGATCTGCTTGATCTCCTGCGTTGTCAGTTCGCGCGTCTGTTTGCCGTCGAATTTGCGCAGGCTGCTGAAGACCACCCTTTTGATGGTCAGGTTCAGGCCCATGCCGATGGCATCCGTCGCCACCAGGATTTCGGCATCGCCATCGTTGAAGCGCGCGGCCTCTGCGCGACGGACCTCGGGGCTCAATGCACCGTAGACGACGGCGACGCGCCGGCTGCGCGCCAGTAGTTCGGCGCGGAGATCGAGCACCTCGCGTCGGGAAAAGGCGATGACGGCATCGCCCGGGGCAAGTTCGTTCAGCCGGACAGGCGCGGTTGCGGCCCGCAGTGGGCTTTTGCGTTCAAGCGTGATTTCGTCGAGCGGGTCGTCGCAGAGTTCCGCGATCCGCCGCACGAGGGGAATGCAGTCCGGCGCGCCGAGAATATAGAGATGGCGGGCGGGGGCGCCCATGATGGCGGCTGTCCACGCCGCGCCGCGATCCGGGTCGGCCAGCATCTGCGCCTCGTCGATCAGGGCGACGTCGACCGGGTTGTGAAACGGGCACATCTCGACCGTCGCGGCCAGATGGCGCGCGCCGGACATGACGATCCGTTCCTCACCCGTCGCCAGTGAGGCCGGGACGCCGCGTGAAAGCAGCGCCTCCCGGAATTCATGTGCCAGCAGGCGCAGGGGGGCGAGCGCGAGACCGCTTTCCGCGCCCGCGAGGGCATTCAGCGCCGTATAGGATTTGCCGCTGTTCGTCGGTCCCGTCACCAATGTAATGCGGCGTTTCAGGGCCCGTGCGGTCTTGAAATGCGCGGCGTAACGGTCCAGCGCGGCCACGCGGGCGATGACGGCGTTGCCGACCTTGCGATTTCCCGCCGGGATACGGTCCAGATCGGGCTTGCCTGTGCCCGTGCCGCGTCGCCAATCCGGGAGCTGCGGACGCAGACGTCTGAGTTCCGCCGGGTCGAAAGCAAAGATTTCCGTACCATCCGGCTGCGGCGTCCGACGCGCGACCGGCAGCCGGTTTTCCGCGATCCACCGGAGGGCTTCGCGCGGGCTGCAATGCAGGATACCCGGCACGTCCTCGAAAGTGACGAGGCTTTCCTCCCAGGCGCGCAGGCGATCATTCTCGCGACGCCGCCGTGCGTCGGCACGAGCCTCGATCCGGGCGTCTTCCTCACGACGGGCGCGTTCGGCCGCCAGCATTTCCGCTTCGAAGGC
Source organism: Neoasaia chiangmaiensis (assembly GCF_002005465.1). Classification (NCBI taxonomy): domain Bacteria; kingdom Pseudomonadati; phylum Pseudomonadota; class Alphaproteobacteria; order Acetobacterales; family Acetobacteraceae; genus Neoasaia; species Neoasaia chiangmaiensis. Next base: position 3,143,346 of record NZ_CP014691.1, read on the forward strand.
GACGTCGCCGATGCCGAAGGCATGGGCGATCGTCTGGGCCAGACGATCGATCTGCCCGCCCGAAAGGAACTGGCCGGCATCCGTCAGGTCGGCCTGAACGGCCTCCAGAACCGTTCGAGGCGTATCGCCCAGATCGCGGAGCCGCTCCGCCAGGACGTCGTCCAGCAGGGTGCGCAACTGTTCGGGCGTAGCGCGTGGGTCGTGCATCCTCGTGACGGCTTCGAGAATGTCCGGCTTGCCGATCCACTGCTCGCCCGCGCGACGCGCCCCGTTCATGAGTTGGGATGCCCAGTCCTTGCGGCGCACATCGCAAACGCAGCGTTCGAATTCGGACGGGGAAATCTGGTCGGCACCCGGCGGCAGGGCGCGCGCAACAAGCTTTTCCAGGCGCGCCATTTCGCGCGGGGTGGGTGTCAGGCCGGTTTCGGCAATTCCATGTTCGAGGGCACGAGCGGCGGGAGAAGAGGCGGCATCCATAATGGCGGTTTTGCGGGATGCGCGCCTGCACCGCAATGCGATTCACGGGGTCGACAGAAAATTCCCTCGATCCGTCGTGGGATCGGCGATCATATGGCAAATCGATAGACGCGTTCCTTGCCGCGCATGAAGATTTCCGCGCCGTTCGGAAACAGGTTGCCGATGGCAGGGTCGCTGACGTCCAGACCACCGGTATAGGCGCCGAAAGACGGCAGGATCAGGCGTCGCGCATCGCCGATGAAGCAGGAACGACTGATGGATTGTCCACGCAGGCGCACGCGTGCCTTCGGGTGCAGATGCCCGGCAAATTCGAAAGAACCTGTCGGAATGTCCGTGGCAGGTTCATGGCGAAAACGGAAGGAACCGATCCGCCATTCATCGGCATGCCGTCCCGGCACCTGTTGCCGGAGGTCCGGGTCGTGGTTGCCCGCAATCCAGATGGTTTCCGCCAGGGCTGTGATGGCGGCCAGCTTCTCGCGTTCGGTCGAGGCCATCCGGCCGGGACCTCCATTGTCATGAAAGCTGTCGCCCAGCGCCAGCAGGGTCTCGGGGTTGTAGCGGATCATCGCGTCATGAAGCATGGCGAGCGAGACGCTGGTGTCATAGGGAGGAAGAAGCAGTCCACGGGCAGCGAAAGCCGTGCTTTTTTCCAGATGCAGGTCGGCGACAGCCATCAGCCGCTGTTCGGGCCAGTAAACGATGCCGGTCGGATCGAGCAGGAATTTCGAGCTTCCGAGAGACCATTCGGATGCGATCAAGCCTGAATCTTTCGTTTTCTCGCCGGTTTGGGCAGGGGTATGGAAGGCGCATCGGCGGACGCTTCGGCCAGAAGGCTCTCCGCCTCCGCCATGAGTTCGTCTTCGCTGTCGCCCGCACCGACTTTTTCGCGGCCCAGCTCCAGCATGATGGGGACGGCGAGGGGAGATACACGATCGAGCCGCATATGCATAATGTTCCCATAGGCATCGGCAAGCATGGCGGACAGGCGACCGAGATCGGTCATGCCGGTCGCGGCGTCCGCCCATGTGGCGCGAATCAGGACGTGATCCGGCTGATGGCGGCGCAGGACATCGTAAAGCAGATCGGTGCTCATCGTGACCTGCCGCCGGTTTTTCTGCCGGCTGGGCAGGTTGCGTTCCACCAGCCCGGCGATGACGGCGACGTTACGGAACATGCGCCGCATCATCGAACTTTCGGCCGTCCATTCCTCCAGGTCCTCGCCCAGCATATCCTGACTGAACAACGCGGATATGTCCGTCGGTTCTCGGATGGACCAGGCCGCCAGTACGTAATCCGTTGCAACGAAACCCAGCGGACCGTAGCCGAAACGCGCCATGCGTCGCGTGAGCAGCATGCCGAGCGTCTGATGGGCGTTGCGGCCCTCGAAACAATAGGCGACCAGGTACCAGCGGTCGCCGCGTGGAAACGTCTCGACCAGCAGGCCGTGCCGGTCCGGCAGTCTGGAGCGTCGCTGCTGCATGGCCAGCCAGTCGTGCACGGGCTGTGGCAGGATGTCCCACTCGGCGGAGTCGTGGATCAGTCCCCGCACGCGTCGGGCAAGGTTATTGGCAAGCGGCATCCAGCTGCCGCCATAGACAGGAATACGCGGGTCTCCGCTGCCGCCCTGGGTCACCTCGACCACCATATCGCGCAGGCCGTGAAAACAGACGAGTTGGCCTCCGAAGACAAAGGTATCGCCAACGACGAGTTGGCTGGCGAAGGATTCCTCGATTTCCCCCAGTGCAGGGCCACGGCGCAGGCGTACGCGCAGCATCGGTGTTTCCACGATCGTGCCGATATTCATCCGATACTGGCGCATGATGCGCTCGTTGCGGACCCACATCTGACCCAGCGAATCGCGGATCAGCCGCCGATGCCGGTCGTAGGCCTGCAATGCGTAGCCGCCATCCTCGACATACCGCAGTACGTCGTCGAAATCCTTTCGCGATAGCGTTGCGTAGGGAGAGGTGTCGCGCACTTCGTCGTAAAGATCGTCAGGCATGAAGGGGGCGCTGCACGCCATGCCAAGAATATGTTGCGCAAGAACGTCAAGCCCACCGGCACGCGGCATTGGTCCGTCCAGATCCATGGCCGCGACGCCTTCGCGCGCGGCGACGCATTCCAGCACCTCGAACCGGTTCGCCGGCACGAGAACGGCGCGGGAGGGTTCGTCCAGTCGATGATTGGCGCGGCCGATGCGTTGCAGAAGGCGGGAGACGCTTTTCGGTGCGCCGACCTGGATGATCTGGTCCACCCCCGCCCAGTCGATGCCGAGGTCGAGGGATGCTGTGGCGACGACGGCGCGTAACGTGCCCTCGGCCATCGCCTGCTCAACGCGCTGGCGTTGCGTCGATTGCAGGCTGCCATGATGCAGGCCGATCGGCAGCGTGTCTTCGTTATATTTCCAGAGCCCCTGGAAGATGAGTTCCGCCTGGGCGCGCGTGTTGACGAAGACGATCGTCAGGCGCGCGCTGGCGATCGCGGTGAGAATGGCACGGGTGCTGCCAACGCCCATGTGACCGGACCATGGAAGATACCAGTCTCGCGTTGATCGGTCGCCGCTCGGCAAGAGCAGATGGACCTCCGGGGGTGCGCCGGCACGTGCGTTGATGCGTTCGACGCGTCCGGGGTCCCCGCCCGGCGCGATATAGGCTGCGACGGCGTCCGGATCCGCGACCGTGGCCGAAAGGCCGACGCGCCGTGCCGTCGGTGTCAGACGGGCCAGACGTCCGAGGCAAAGCGCCAGATGATCGCCACGCTTGTTGCCATGGAGAGCGTGGACCTCGTCCAGGATGATGGCCCGCAGCCCGGCGAATATTTCTCCGGCATCGGGATAGGACAGCATCAGCGCCAGACTTTCCGGCGTGGTGAGCAGGATATCCGGCGGGGTCTTGCGCTGTTTCTGTCGCTGGCTTGCGGATGTGTCGCCGGTTCGCGCATCGATGCGGATCGGAAGGTCCATTTCCTCGACCGGACGCGTCAGGTTGCGCGCGATATCGACGGCCAGCGCCTTGAGGGGACTGATATAGAGCGTGTGAATGCCGTGCCGTGCCGATGACGGCATGGACGCCAGTTCGACAAGACTCGGCAGGAAGCCCGCCAGCGTCTTGCCGCCACCCGTGGGCGCGACGAGCAACGTGGATGCCCTGCGGGCAGCGGCTTCGAGCATGGCCAATTGATGGGCATGCGGCTGCCAACCATGGCGCGTGAACCACGTTGTAAAGGGAGCGGGCAAGAGTTCATCCATGAACCAGAATACGCCCGAATACGCTTTTGGATTTGCAAGGCAGGGACGTGACGACACCATCCGACTGGCTTTCGCCACGCCCCGAAGGGCTTTACTGCGCTCCGGGGGACTTCTTCATCGACCCGGTCTGCCCTGTCGAGCGTGCCGTCATCACCCACGGTCATTCCGATCATGCCCGCTCCGGCCATGCCCGTGTTCTCGCGACGCCGGAAACGCTGGCCATCATGCGCGTCCGCATGGGCGAGGACATGGCAGGCCGGGTCCAGCAGGAATTGCCGTATGGGGAGACCATCCGCATCGGGGATGTCGCCCTGCGGCTGGCACCTGCCGGGCATGTGCTGGGAAGCGCGCAGGTTGTCATGGAAAATCGCGGTGGGCGTGCCGTCGTGAGTGGCGATTACAAGCGCCATCCGGACACCACGTGCGAAGCCTTCGAGCTCGTGCCATGTGATTTGTTCGTGACGGAAGCCACTTTCGCGCTACCGGTGTTCCGCCATCCTGACCCGCTGCACGAGATCGACAAGCTGCTCCATGATGTGCGGCTGTTTCCCGAGCGCACGCATGTCGTGGGCTGCTATGCGCTGGGCAAATGCCAGCGCGTGATCTCGCTGCTACGACGCGCGGGATATGATGAGCCGTTATGGCTGCACGGGGCCCTGCGTCCGGTTTGCGATCTCTATGAACGTTTCGGTGTGGCTCTAGGCGACCTGCGCCCGGCGACGGGTGCTGCCAAGTCGGCATTGCGCGGGGGCATCGTCCTGGGACCTCCGGCGGCGGTGACGGACCGATGGGCGAGACGGCTGGCCGATCCGGTTGTGTGTATGGCCTCGGGGTGGATGCAGGTGCGGCAACGTGCGCGGTCGCGTGGCGTGGAGTTGCCTCTGGTAATCAGCGATCATGCGGACTGGGACGAACTGCTGGCGACATGTAAGGAAGTGGGCGCGCCGGAAATCTGGGTGACACATGGACGGGAGGAAGCGCTGATCCACGCCCTCGGTGGTCTTGGCATCAAGGGGCGCGCGTTGCGCCTGATCGGCTATGGCGATGAGGAGGACGAAGGCGGCCAACAGGAGCAGGCGGCATGATTGCTTTCGCCGCCTTGCTGGAGCGTCTGACCTTCACGCCATCACGAAACGCCAAACTGGCGATTCTACGGGATTATTTCGTCAGTGCACCGGACCCCGATCGCGGTTTCGCACTGGCGGCGATGGCCGGTGCGCTATCGTTCAAGGCCGCCAAGCCCGCCATGATCCGCGAACTGACCATGCGCCGCGTCGATCCGGTACTTTTCGAATGGTCCTACGATTATGTCGGTGATCTGGCCGAGACGGTCGCGCTGATCTGGCCGCCGGGCGAACTGCGGCCCAACCGGCCGCCGCCAGGTGTTGGTGAGGTCGTCGAAGCCCTTCATACGACGCCCAAGGCGGCATTGCCCGATCTTCTGGCCGACTGGCTGGATGCGTCGGACGCATCGGTTCGCTATGCGTTGTTGAAGCTGATGACGGGATCGTTGCGTGTTGGTGCTTCGGCGAGGCTGGCGAAAACAGCCCTGGCCGAGATCGCGGGTATCGAACCTGATGACATCGAGGAGGTCTGGCACGGGCTGGAGCCGCCTTACACCGCGCTCTTCGCCTGGATCGAAGGTCGGGAAGCGCGGCCCGATCTTCAGGACGCGCCTGTTTTTCGACCGCCGATGTTGGCCCATCCGCTGGAGGAGGTCGATCTGGCCTCGCTCGATCCGGCGGACTGGCGCGCCGAGTGGAAGTGGGACGGCATTCGCGTTCAACTGGTGCGCACGCGCGGTGGCGCGCGTATCTACAGCCGTACCGCCGACGATATTGGCCTGGCTTTCCCCGAGATACTGGACGCCGTGGAGCGCCTGCCGGACGATGTGGTTCTTGACGGCGAATTGCTGGTCATGCGCGACGGCGAGCCGGCTCCTTTCTCCGACCTACAGCAACGGCTGAACCGGAAAGCGCCGACTGGCGCGATGTTGAAAGACATGCCGACTGGCGTAAGGCTCTACGACATTCTTTTCGACAGCGATAATGACGTTCGTGGTCTGCCGTTCGACGAGCGCCGTCGGCGACTGGAAATGTGGTTCGAACGCAATGCGCCGCAGCGGATGGACCTGTCACCCCTGATCGCATTCGAGGATTTCAGCCAGCTGGAACGACATCGTGAGGACGCGCGCGCGGCCTCCATCGAAGGGTTGATGCTCAAGCGGGGCGATAGTGCGTATCTGCCCGGTCGTCCGAAAGGACCGTGGTGGAAGTGGAAGCGCGCGCCGCTGACGGTCGATGCCGTGATGATGTATGCGCAGCGCGGCCACGGCAAACGCAGCAGCTACTACTCGGACTACACCTTCGGGCTTTGGCGCGAAAACGCCGATGGTGAGGAGGAACTCGTGCCGATCGGCAAGGCCTATTTCGGCTTCACCGATCAGGAACTGGCTTTCCTGGACCGGTGGGTGCGGCATCATACGGTCGGCCGGTTCGGTCCGGTGCGCGAGGTGGAAAAGTCGCTCGTGCTGGAAATCGCCTTCGATGCGGCGCAACTTTCCGCCCGTCACAAAAGCGGGGTCGCGTTGCGTTTCCCACGCGTTGCAAGGATACGGACCGACAAGCCTGCGGCGGAGGCGGACCGTCTCGCGGCATTCATGCGGGCCTATCTTGGCGACACCAGCGCGCCGACAGGGCCATGACTCCAGCGCGTGTTCGGGCACTTTCGCATGCTTAATGAATGAACCGCGCGGGTCGAGGCTTTTACGTGTGGAATGAAAGTGCTACGGGCAGCCTTCATGATCCGTCCCCTCATTGCCGTGCTGAACGGTCCGAACCTGAATATGCTTGGTCTCCGCCAGCCGGAGGTTTACGGCCATGCGACGCTGGACGATCTGGAGCAGGTGTGCATCCAGGCGGCCGAGCGGCTCGACGTTGCCATCGATTTTCGTCAGACGAACATCGAAGGCGAGCTGATATCCTGGATCCAGGAATGCCGGGGACGGGCACGTGGGATCGTGATTAATCCGGCGGCTTACGGTCATACCTCCATCGCTTTGCTCGACGCATTGCTGGCGGCGGGACTTCCGACGGTCGAGGTACATATATCCAACATTCATCGCCGCGACGCCTTTCGCCACCACACCTACACGTCGCAGGCCGCCATCGGCGTGATCTGCGGGTTCGGCGTGCGTGGCTATGCCCTGGCGTTGCAGGCCCTTTACGACATGATTGAGGACGAGGACGAACGATGAGCCGTATGCTCGTGGACGCGGATGCCATCCGGGCATTGGCTGATATTCTGACCGAAACCGGGCTGACCGAGATCGAGATCGCGGAAAAGGACAACCGTATCCGCGTCGTGCGGGGCGGCTCGGTCGTTCACACGGCGGCGCCCGCCCCGATTGCGGCAGCGCCGGCGGGCACGCCGACACCGGCGGCCGCGCCCGTCGACCCGGCCAAGCATCCCGGCGCCGTCAACAGCCCGATGGTCGGCATCGCCTACCTGACGCCCGATCCCTCCGCGCCGCCGTTCGTGTCCGAAGGGCAGAGCGTTACCGCAGGCCAGACGATCATGCTGATCGAGGCCATGAAGACCTTCAACCAGATCAAGGCGCCGCGCGCCGGCACGCTGACCCGCTTTCTCGTGACGAGCGGCGATCCGGTCGAGTTTGGCGAAGCGCTGGCCATCATCGAATAGGCGCAGGCTCCCGATGTTTTCCAAGATCCTCATCGCCAATCGAGGCGAAATCGCGCTGCGCATCCAACGCGCATGCCGTGAACTGGGCATTGCGACGGTCGCCGTGCATTCGACTGCCGACGCTGATGCGATGCATGTTCGCCTCGCCGATGAGGCAGTCTGCATCGGACCGCCCTCGTCCCGGGAATCGTATCTGAACGTCGCCGCGATCATGTCGGCGGCGACCATCACGGGCGCGGATGCCATCCATCCCGGCTACGGCTTCCTGTCGGAAAATGCCGACTTCGCCGAAACGGTGGAAGAACACGGGCTGGCCTTCATCGGGCCGACCGCCCAGCACATCCGCATGATGGGCGACAAGATCACCGCCAAGACGACGATGAAGGCGCTTGGCGTGCCGCTGGTGCCGGGTTCCGACGGCGCGCTGCGATCGATCGACGAAGCGCGCGAAGTTGCCGATCGTGTCGGCTATCCCGTGCTCATCAAGGCGGCTGCCGGTGGCGGCGGGCGTGGCATGAAGGTTGCGCAGACAGAAGCCGAGATCGAGGAAGCCTGGAGCGTGGCGCGCACGGAAGCACGCGCCGCTTTCGGCAACGACGAGGTCTACCTCGAGAAATATCTCGACAAGCCTCGCCACATCGAGTTGCAGATCCTCGCCGACACGCATGGGAACGTCGTGCATTTCGGCGAACGCGACTGTTCGTTGCAGCGCCGTCACCAGAAACTGCTCGAAGAGGCCGGCTCGCCTGTCCTGTCTACGGCGGAGCGGGATGCCATCGGCGAAACCGCGACGGCCGCGCTGAAGAAAATGGGTTATCGCAACGCCGGCACGCTGGAGTTCCTGTATCAGGACGGTCAGTTCTGCTTCATCGAGATGAACACGCGTCTGCAGGTCGAACATCCGGTGACGGAAATGGTCTGTGACGTCGATCTCGTGCGTGAGCAGATCCGCGTCGCGGCGGGGCAGGCATTGGGATACGAGCAGGCCGATATCCGTTTCAGTGGACATGCCATCGAATGCCGCATCAACGCTGAAGATCCTGAAACTTTCCTGCCCAACCCCGGGACCATTCAGGTTTTCCACGCACCGGGCGGGCTGGGTGTTCGAATCGATAGTGCCATTTATGCCGGCTATCGAGTGCCACCCTATTATGACAGCATGATCGCGAAGCTGATCGTGCACGCCCCGACGCGTGCGGAAGCTATCGCGCGCATGCAGCGTGCGCTGGAGGAATGCGTTGTCGAAGGTGTGAAGACCGTCATACCGTTGCATCGCAAGATTCTGGCCGACCCGCAGTTCCAGCGTGGTGACTATACGATCCACTGGCTGGAACGCTTCGTTGATTCGCTGAAATAGGACGTCGCCATGCTCTATGCCGAAACCCTGATCGTGCAGTGTGCACCCGGCAAGATGGGTGGGGTTTTGGCAGCGCTTCGTCCTCATGTCGAAAGAGCGGGTCTTGGGTGCTGGACGAACGAATTCGGGACGTTGAACCGGATCACACTGTTTCGCACCTCTGAAACCCTCTCGTTTTTCGATGAAACGCCTATTCTCGGTGCGACAGACTTGCCGGCGGGAACAGGCGGCACGGACCGCACGCGCTGGCGTGTTGTTGGCGATGGCGTCCTTCCGCCTGGCCAACATGGTCCGATCTATGAATGGCGCTGCTATGACGTGGCGACCTCGCGCATGGCTGACATGACGGCGGGATTCCTGTCGGCATTGCCGCGCCGTCTGGCATTGTCCTCACTTTTTGCGGTGATGGAATCGCTCGATGGCGCCGCGCGCTTCTGTCATATCTGGCCCTATGAAAGCCTGGCCCAGCGCACCGATATCCGCCGTCAGGCAACGGAGGCGGGCATCTGGCCACCTGCCGGCGCCGCCGACAATCTGACGGCCATGTGCAGCGAAATCATCTTGTCGGCGGATTTTTCGGCTTATCGCTGACCTGTCCTGCGGGCCTGGAAGAGCACCGGCCGATTTGAAACTCGCCGTTTGTTCCTGGCGGCGTTCTGACTGTTGGATCGCTGACGGTGAAAGGCGCGATATTGCCGGTCCTGTCGGCCATATCGCGCTCGGTAACTGTTATTGTGGAGCGGGGACGGCGGGGCGGAAGGCCTCCGGAACGAGTTTCTGAATGGGCTCCTTCTGGAGTTCCAGCTTCAGGGTATCGACAGCCTTCATCAGTTGCTGGTCGTCGCCGTTGAATGTCGCATGCGGCATGTTTTCGACGACGACATCCGGTTCGACGCCGTGGTTCTCGACAAGCCAATGCCCGTTGAGATCGAAATACGGATTTTCGGCAGTGCGAGCCATGCCCTTGTCGATCAAGCGGTCACTATCCGAAAGCCAGACGCCAGCGCCGGCGGTTCGCATGCCGATCAGCGGGGCGATGTGGAGCGACTTGATGCCCTGCGAGAAAGTCTCACCATCGGAATAGGTGAATTCATCGCAGATAACGACGATGTGCCCGCGGAAAGACTGCTGCATGTTGACGGCCGGCGCATTATTGTAGCGTCCCCAGAACATCCATGGGCGTCGCAGCAGGTTGGACAGCACCCAGGAATCGATATTGCCACCCATATTACGGCGGACATCGATGACGATACCGTCCTTGTCGAGATTGGCGTAGAAATCCCGCGCGAAGCTTGCGATATCGGGGTCGGTCATCGCACGCAGATGCAGATAGCCGATGCGACCGTTACTGGCTTTCTCGACGGCCTGGGCGCGCCCCAGTTCCCAGTCGCCATAACGAAGGTTCGATTCCTGACGCGCGCTTGTCGCGACCACGACGGTTCGAATCTCCTTTCCGTTGCGACGCAACGTCAGCAGGACCTGCCGCCCCGCCTGATCGGCCAGAACATCGGACAGGTCGGGCGCGCCGACGACGTTCTGCCCGTTGACGGCGACGATCAGGTCTCCGTTACGCGCATCCACCCCAGGTGCCAGCAACGGGGAAAGCTGATCCGGCAGGTCGGGATCGCCGGCATCGATATGCGTGATGCGGAAGCCGTCGTTTTCCTTCGCCAGATGCGCGCCGAGACCTGCGATCAGATCGCCTGAGGGGCGTTGATCCACGTCGGCGGGCCTGAGCTGTGAATGCAGCGCACCCAGTTCGCCGACCATCTGACCCAGCAGATCGTCGAGATCGGACCGGTCGCTCAGGCGGGCCACAAGCGGCCGGTAGCGCGCGCGGATCGAATCCCAGTTCACGCCCAGCAGGTTGCGGTCGTAGAAATGATCGCGGCGCAGGCGCCATGCGTCGTCGAACATCTCGGCCCATTCAGCGCCAGGATCGATCCGCAAGCGGAGATCGTCGAGCTTGATGCCATTCTGCGCGGTATCCGTCGGCAGCTTCGCGCCGGTAGGCACAAGCAGCAGGCTGGGCGGTGCGTCGTTGGGCGTATGCTTCCGCAGCAGCATCGTCTTGCCGTCCGGCGTGATCTCGAAATGTTCGACCGACGGGGCAAACGTCTCGATCTTGTGGGCTTCGTTGTCGATATGAATGGATTTGAGCGGATTGGCGTCGTCCGTCCCGTCCAAGACGAACAGGAATTCGTCCGACGCATCGAGTGACTGATAGTCGCCGGAGGGAACGGGGACCTTATAGAGCCGTTCCGGCAGACCGGCCGTGACGATGGACGCGGGCTTGGTCTTCTTGTCGTTCTTGTCCGTTGACGCGGGCTTTTCCGGTGGCGGCGCGTCGAGTTCCGTGCGTGGCTGGAACGGAAACTTTTCATTCGGCTGGAGCGCGAGCGCGTAGATGCCGGTGCGCTTCGGGAAGGCTGGTCCCATATTGCGATCGCCCCATGGCGAGTCGTTGGCGAGATTGAATGTCCTGTCCGACAGGAACCAGAGCCAGTGGCCATCGGGGCTGAAGCGTGGGGCATACGATTCGTATTTGCCGTCGGTCAGCCAGAGAATCTTGCCATCGCCCACCGTGTAGAGCGCCATCTGCCGCCGGATATTGTCGGCGCGCGTGCGAACGAACACCAGCGCCTGACTGTCCGAAGACCATGTTGCGGTGTCGTAGGTGTTCGTGCCGTCCTTCGTGGCATCGTCGATGACGCGGTCTGTGCCGCTTGCGATGTCCAAGATGGAAAGGCGACCGAACAGATCCGTATGCGCGATACGCTTGCCGTCGGGAGATATATACAGGCCGGTGGGCTCGGTATGCCCACCATGCGTCAGTTGCGTGCCATGACCATCGCCGTTGGTCGGGAAGCGCCAGATTTCGGATTCACCGGATGCGTCACTGAAGGCGTAGACGGCCTGTCCATCGGGACTGACGACGGCGTGGCGCAAGCGGATGTTAGGCGCATCGGCGATCTGCACGCGTCGGCGGGGGCCGCTGCCGGCGAGGATGACATGCCCGCGGAAGGTCAGTGCGGCCAGTTGTCCGTTCGGCGCGAGCGCGATGTCGTTGAGGTAGCGGAAGGGGTGGGCCAGCCACTGGGGGCGCCGGGCGGCATCGTCCGTCGCGATGTCGATCGGCAGTTTCGCGGTCGTGCGACCGGCAAGGTCATAGGCAAAGAGATCGGCGCCAAGCTGGTAGACGATGCGGTCGTTCGCGAGACTCGCATCCTCGATGCCGAAGTCGATGTGATGCGTCAGTTGTTGCGGATCGGTGCCGTCAAGCGCGTAGCTCCACAGGTTATAACGACCGTTCTGATCGCTCACGACGACGAGGCGATCGCGCCAGAGCATGGGACGTCGCAGGTTGACGTCCTGAGGTCCGATGCGTTCGGCCTCATGACCACTTTGCAGATCGAAACGCCAAAGCTGTGACAACGCGCCGCCGCGATAGGCGCGCAGATGATCGCCACTGATGGCCGTGCCGAAACGTACGAAGTAGATCCAGCGACCGTCGGGACTGAGGGCTGCGTCGTTGGCGTCGGCCAACGGATAGACGTGCCGGGCCAGCGTGGCGGGGTCGACACTGGCGACGATACGACTGAAGGCCGGTCCCGTGTCGGGCGTGGTGCTGTAGAGGATGCCCGCGTGGGCGTCCCAGCCGATCGGTCGCGGCGCGACACGCCCCGACAGGCTCTCGAACGTCACGCGTTTCGGCGTGCCGCCTGCGACGGGCATGACGTAGATTTCAGTCGGGCCGTCGAAGTCTGCGAGGAAGGCAACGTTGCGGCCATCCGGCGACAGCACCGGTTGTGGATCGACATGGGTATTGCTGGTCAGCCGGCTGGCCTGACCGCCCTGCGCCGGAGCGGTCCAGACCGATTGTTCCGCCTCGAAGGCCACCATCTGTGCCGCGGCGCTGGGACTGCGCAGGTAACCGGGGGAGGCGTTGGCGGCGGTAGCGAGGAACGAGAGAGCTGTCGTGCCGATCAGGAGGGTGGAAAATAAACGCATCAAGCAAGTCCGGAAGTGAGGCAATATCAAAAATATTGCCCAGATTGTTCCGCTTGTGAAGCGAGCAACGCCCCTTATGCTGCCGCCGCCGCCTTAAGCCCGCTCCCCGCGGCAAGCGGGCAGAGCAAGGCGGAGAGCGCCAGAAATGCACCGAGAAGATCGAATTCCACGGCGTAGGACAGATCGAACTCTCCGGCATAGGCGGCAGCTGCACCGAAAATCAGCACCGGCGTGGCCAGTGGGAGGACGAGCAGTGGCAGCAGGACACCGCCCCGGCGCGCGCCCAGCACAATGCCGGCCGCCATGCCGCCGATCAGGGACAGGATCGGCGTACCAAGCGCCAATCCGATAAGAAGCGGTGCCAGATCGTGCGGATGCAGGCCCAGCATGATGGCCATGGGCGCGGCGGCAATGAGCAGCGGCAAGCCGGTGGTCAACCAGTGGGCCGCGATCTTGCTGAGTGCGACGAGGGAGGGCGGGAGACCGAGGAGCAGAAGCTGGTCCAGCGATCCGTCCTCCAGTTCCGAGCCGAACAGGCGGTCCAGCGGCAGCAATGTCGCCAGCAGGGCGCAGACCCAGACGACGCCCGGTGCCATGCGGCGCAGGAGATCGGCCGAGGGACCGAGTGCCAGAGGGAACAGGCTCCCGCAAAGCAGGAAAAACAGAAGCGCGGCCAATGTATCGGCCCCATGTCGCACAGCCAGGCGGATTTCACGGCCGACCAGGGCAAGCAGGGCGGCGATCATCGTTCGGGCACCATGTCGGGCGCGCGCAAGGCCAGGTGCCGTGGCGCGGGGAGCGGCAAGGGAACGTGTGTGGTGGCGATCACCATGCCGCCTCTGGCGCGATGGGTAGCCAGAAGGCCGCCGAGCTTTTCAACGGCAGCGGCGTCGAGTCCGAGGCTCGGCTCGTCCAGAAGCCAGAGGGCCGCGTCGGCCAGCAGCACGCGGGCGATTGCCGCGCGGCGCTTCTGCCCGGCGGAAAGCAGCCGGGCAGGGAGTTCGGCCAGAGGAAGGAGATCGACCTGGGCGAGCGCGGTATCCAGATCGGTGGCATTGAGCCGTGCGGTCAGGGTGAGGTTCTCGGCAACCGTCAGGCCCGGCTTCAACGCATCCTGATGGCCAAGGTAAGCCAGACGTGATGACGAGACGGGAGCCTCGTCTTCCCGCCAGCGAATCTTTCCGCCATCGAGACGGCGCAGACCGGCGAGAGTGCGCAACAGCGTGGATTTGCCGGCGCCGTTGGGGCCGGTCAGCAGCAGTGCCTCCCCGTCGTCGAGGTCGAAGCCGACATCGTCGAGCACCAGACGTTCACCGCGGATGACGACGATATTGCAGGCGGTCAGGCGGGCATGCGGGCGGAAGGAAAACTCTGGCATCGGCTTTCGTAAGCGTGTTGTTCCGGCCCTGTGCGGAGCGGCGGAGAGACTGTATAGAGGGCGAAAGCCGCCGGGCCAAATTCCCGGCATATGGACTGAGCGGAGGGATGGACATGCGCGCGACGGGACGGGATTCGTTGGGGGTGGCGCAAGACCTTGCGGTCGATGGCCGGTCGTATCGCATATTCTCCTTGCAGGCAGCCGCTTCCACACTTGGCGACCTCTCGCGACTGCCGGTCAGCCTGAAGATCCTGCTGGAAAACGTTCTTCGATTCGAGGATGGATCGAGCTATCGCGTCGAGGATGCGCAGGCGATCGCCGATTGGGTAAAGAACCGGCATTCGACGCAGGAAGTGCCGTTCAAGCCAGCGCGTATCCTGATGCAGGACTTCACGGGTGTTCCTGCCGTCGTCGATCTGGCGGCAATGCGCGACGGAATCGTCACGCTGGGCGGAGATGTCGAGCGCGTCAATCCGCTGGTGCCAGTCGATCTGGTGATCGACCATTCGGTGATGGTGGATGTGGCGGGCACGAAAGACGCACTGGAGCGCAACGTTGCCATCGAGTTCCAGCGTAACGCCGAACGCTACGCGTTCCTGCGCTGGGGCCAGGGCGCATTCGAGAATTTCCGCGTGGTGCCGCCGGGGGCGGGCATCTGCCATCAGGTCAACCTCGAGTATCTTGCCCAGGCCGTCTGGACAGCACATGTCGATGGCCGGGATTATGCCTATCCCGACACGCTCTATGGCACGGACAGCCATACGACCATGGTCAACGGCATGGGCGTGCTGGGCTGGGGCGTGGGCGGTATCGAAGCCGAGGCGGCAATGCTGGGCCAGCCGATCGCCATGCTGATCCCGGACGTGGTGGGCGTACGGCTCGATGGCTTGCTGCCGGAAGGCGCGACAGCCACCGACCTGGTCCTGACGATCACGCAGATGTTGCGCAAGGAAGGCGTGGTCGGCAAATTCGTGGAATTCTACGGACCGGCACTCGATCGCCTGCCGGTTGCCGACCGCGCGACGATCGCCAACATGGCACCGGAATATGGTGCGACCTGCGGCTTCTTCCCGGTCGATGCGCTGACGCTCGACTATCTGCACCAGACCGGCCGTGACGAACATCGTATCCGCCTGACGGAATCCTATCTGCGCGCGCAGGGGATGTTCCGCGATGCCAATATGCCCGAGCCGGTGTTTTCGACCACCTTGTCGCTGGATCTCGGAACCATCGTGCCGTCTCTCGCCGGGCCGAAGCGCCCTCAGGACCGTGTGGACCTGAAGAGCGCCGCCGACGCCTTCGAGCATGCATTGACGGACGGGCTTGGTGTCAAGCCGGAGCAGCGTGAACGCCGCGTTCCGGTAGCGGGTGCGGATTATGACCTCGGTCATGGCGATGTCGTCATTGCCGCGATCACCTCGTGTACCAACACCTCCAATCCCGCCGTTCTGGTGGCAGCCGGTCTTGTCGCGCGGAAGGCGCGCGCGCTGGGTCTTGCGCCCAAGCCGTGGGTCAAGACGTCGCTTGCGCCGGGATCGCAGGTGGTTACGGATTATCTGGACCGAGCCGGGTTGTCGGCCGATCTGGACGCGCTGGGTTTCGAGACGGTCGGCTACGGATGCACGACGTGCATCGGCAATTCCGGCCCCCTGGCCCAGCCGCTGGTGGATGCCATCGAAGGCAACGGGCTTGTTGCGACCTCGGTGCTGTCCGGCAATCGCAATTTCGAAGGACGCATTTCGCCGAACGTGCGCGCCAACTATCTTGCAAGTCCGCCGCTGGTCGTCGCCTATGCGCTTCTGGGCACGATGCGCGCCGATATCACGACGGTGCCCCTCGGTGTCTCGAGCGATGAGCGCGACGTTTTCCTGCGCGATATCTGGCCGAGCAACGAGGAAGTTGCGGCGCTGGTCGGTTCTTCCCTGACGCGCGAGAGCTTCCTCGACCGCTATGGCCGGATCAGCGAAGGCACGCAGCACTGGCAGGAACTGGCCGTTGCGGACGATGCGCGGCAGTTCGATTGGTCGCCGGGTTCGACATACATTCAGAATCCACCGTATTTCGAGGGGCTGACGCTTCAGCCCGGCGGGACGAGCGATATTGTCGGTGCACGGATTCTGGCGCTACTCGGCGATAACATTACGACCGATCACATCTCTCCGGCGGGCGCGATCAAGCCGTCCTCACCGGCCGGGCGTTATCTGAGCGAACATCAGGTCGCCGTGGCGGACTATAATTCCTATGGTTCTCGGCGTGGCAATGATCGCGTCATGGTGCGGGGGACGTTCGCCAACATCCGCATTCGCAACGAGATGGTGCCGGGCATCGAAGGCGGTATGTCGAAGCATCTGCCGGATGGGGAGGTGGCGTCGATCTATGAGGTCGCTGAGCGTTATCGCGCGGAAAACGTGCCGCTCGTTGTGTTCGGCGGGAAAGAGTACGGCATGGGCTCATCCCGTGACTGGGCAGCGAAGGGTACCCGGTTGCTGGGTATCAAGGCCGTCATTGCCGAGAGTTTCGAGCGTATCCATCGTTCCAACCTCGTCGGCATGGGCGTATTGCCGCTGACCTTTCCCGAAGGCGTGACGCGCAAGACGCTGGGTCTCGATGGTTCGGAGCGCATAACATTGTCGGGTCTGGCCGATATCAGTCCCCGCATGAATGTCGTCATGACGATCGAGCGTGCCGACGGCACGACCGCGACAGCCGACCTTCTGTGCAGGATCGATACGATTGACGAGGTGGCCTATTATCGTCATGGAGGGATCTTGCCCTATGTCTTGCGCGGGATGATGGACGCTGGCTGACGACGATATCGTTCTCGACGCTCGAAGTTTGCGGAAAAGCTTCGGTGCGCATGCCGTTCTGAAGGATATTTCCCTCCGCGTTGAGCGGGGGGAGCTGGTCTCGATCATTGGTCCGTCCGGCTGCGGTAAATCGACTTTCCTGCGTTGTCTGAATCTGCTCGAAGTGCCCGATGGCGGCGTCATACGGATCGAGGATGTGCGTGTCGAACGTCAATCGGGGCGGGGCTGGACGCGTGCCGACGAGCGACAGGCGCATCAGCTGCGGGCGCATGTCGGCATGGTGTTCCAGTCATTCAATCTGTTTCCGCAATACACGGTGCTGGAGAACGTTATGCTCGCCCCGCGATGCGTCCGACGTCGCCCGACGGGCGAAACCGAGGCGGTCGCGCGCGAACTGCTCTATAAGGTCGGGCTGGTGCAGGCGATGGATCGCTATCCGCAGACGCTTTCCGGCGGCCAGCAGCAACGCGCGGCAATCGCCCGCGCCCTGGCCATGAAACCGGCCGTCATGTTGTATGACGAGCCGACCTCGGCGCTTGATCCGGAGTTGGCGGAGGAGGTCCTGCAGGTCATGCGGGCGCTGGACAATGAAGGCATGACCCAGATCGTTGTAACTCATGACATGCGATTTGCACGGGCCGCTTCCGACCGGGTTCTTTATGTCGAAGGTGGCGAAATCGTCGAGGAGGGTGTGCCGGACACGATGTTCGCAGCGCCCCATGATGCACGGACACGGCGCTTCCTGAGAACGCTGCTTTCATGAAGCGACTTGCGACGCTCTGGCTTTTCGCGTGCTGTTTATGCGGCATCATGAACTCTGCGCACGCCGCCGATATGCCGGAACTGCGTTGGGCTTCGGATGGCGAGGCGAACGTACCCTATGTTTTTCATGACCCCCAATCGGCGTCGCGCCTCGAGGGGTTCGAATATGAAATCGTCGAGGCGCTCGGTGCGCGGCTGCATGAGAAGCCGGTCTATATCCAGAATGACTGGGAAGGACTGATCCCGGGGCTACAGCGCGGCATGTATCAGATGGTGCTCGATGGCATCGAAATGACGCCGGAGCACAAGGCGGCGGCGCTGTTTTCACGGCCTTATTACATAACGGGCGAACGCATCATCGTTCGGCGCAATCAGACCGGACTCGATACGCTGGGGTCGCTGCGCGGGCATACGCTCGGAACGATCAAGGACACATTGGCGGAGCGCATTCTATTGCGCGAGCCGACCATCATGGTGCGCGCGTATGAGGAGGAGAGCAATGCTTTCTCCGACCTGCGCAATGGCAGGCTGGATGCCATTCTGCTCGATGGCCCGATCGCCTTGTACTATGGTGCTGTGTCGGCGGACTTCAAACTGGTCGGCGAACCGATCGGCCGAACCGAATATGGCATTGCCTTTGCTGCGAACAATACGGCGGAACGGGACAAGGTCGATGCGGCTTTGGGCGGATTGATCGCCGATGGGACACTGCATCGTATTCTCGCGCGCTGGAATCTGTGGACGCCACAGATGGCGAATGCCTTCAACGATCATACGCAGTCTGACGTCGCGCCGGTAGAGTGGGATCGTTATCGGGCCGCGATTGCCGGCACGGGCGGCTTTCACGCGCGCATCATGCGTTACATCGGTTTCCTGCCGCTCGTCGCACATGGTGCCGGATTGACATTGCTGGTTTCGGCTTGCGCGATGGTACTGGCCATCGGGCTTGGTGTCCTGTTGGCGTTGATGAGGCGCTTCGGGCCAAGGCCAATCGGCTGGCTGGCGGGGCTCTACATCGAAATTGTGCGCGGCACGCCGTTGCTGATCCAGATCCTCTTCATTTTCTACGGCTTGCCATCATTGGGCATTCGGTTGTCCCCCTTTTTCGCAGGTGTTCTGGCACTGGGCCTGAACTATGCGGCTTACGAGGCGGAGAACTATCGGGCCGGGTTACTGTCGGTACCGCGCGGTCAGATGGAAGCGGCAATAGCGCTGAATATGACGCATATGCAGGCCCTGCGCCTGGTGATCGTGCCGCAGGCATTTCGCACCGTTGTGCCGGTTATGACCAACGACTTCATCTCGTTGTTGAAAGACTCGTCGCTCGTCAGTGTGATTACCCTGACCGAGTTGAGCCAGACGTATGTCCGGCTTTCGTCTACCTACTATGATTATGTGGGGACGGGACTACTGATCGGCCTGGCGTATCTCCTTCTTGGATTGCCGTTCGTCAGATTGGCGCGTATGGCGGAGCAGCGTCTTGGACGCGGCATGAACGCGCCGCACGGTCATCACTGAGCCTGGCGTTTCTTCGTCATAAACCGAATGCGGGGGCAATCCCGTATGGCGCCGCAACCGTTGCAGCTTTTTCCCGGTGATTTGAAATGGGCGCGACGGGCCGTGCGTATTTGCAGCAGCGAAGGCTGGCAGGATTTGTCCCAGCGACAGTCTGCCCAGTCCCATGATCGCGAAATCGACCCGCTGCTCGGGCGGCAAGAAGGCCGGGGGATCCGGTTTGAGCCGATCGGCATCGCTGCGCCAGTTGCCGAACTGAATGTCATTTCGCCCGTGTCCAATGTTGAGGCAGGACGACGCCCTCCGGAAACCGGCAGGATTGGTGACATGGCGTTCGTTCCCTTGCTTGCCAGCATAGGCCGGTGACATTCGAACGCGCCGTTATGGCAGGGGGGATCGGTCCTTACAGACCCGAGGGTGGGGCGGCCGGATCGGTGCTCAGATCGAGAGGCGCGACACCACCGGGCAAACCGTCCAGAAGGCCGCCGCGCAGGACGCCGACCCAGTTGGTCATCCATCGATCCGTGGCACGGACGAAATTCTGGGCTGCCGGTGCCCCAGCCACCTGACTTTTATCCCAGTATGGGAGGGGGGCAAGAAGTTGCACCGTGCCCGGCTTGATGGGGGCCAGTAACGTATCGACCGCAGCGAGATTGGCGCCGCTGTTGTCCTTGGTTGCACTCGCCCGGACCCAGGATGTCGTGACGAAAAGCGATGGGACCGGAAAGCCAAGCGTGTGCAGACGCTGGAAGGCCGTGTTGATCAATTCGCTCGACGACCCCGTGCTGCGCGCGACACTCCAGCATTCAAGTATGCCACCACGACCTTCGGAGAGAATGCGTGACATGAAGTTCCGATCGTCGTGACAGGAATTCTCGATGCCATCGATGCTCTGTCCCGGCTGGGGGCGAATGGTCGTGCGGGCGATGACCACGCCGGTCACGATCCCTCGATCGGTTCGTGCCAGAATGTTGAACAGGATCGCGCCGCCCGGTCCAACCTGACCTGTCAGGACGGGGTGCCAGACACCGGCGGGCAATGGAAGCGTATGGCCAGCGAAGGGAATGCCGCCAGTCAAGGCAGTGTTGATGTTGGGTGCGCCGACGCGGTCCGGACCGGCGGCCGCATTGTCGCCAGATGCATTCGGATCAGCCGCGGTCGAGGAAGAGGCGTTTTCTGGCGCTGTTACGGGCGCGCGACGATGTGTGTCGCTGCCGGGCAGGCGCGATAGCTGCGGAATGCGATGAAGCAGACGGGGTGTCGGATAAAGCGCTGCCAGAACCGTGAAGAATACAGTCAGATACAGGGACCAGCGCCAGAGCGGCGCGCGGCGCCAGAGACGGGAAGCTGCGGACATGAACTCGCGGATTCCCGATCAGCGCGCCATACGGGCGTGCATGGACTCGGTATCGTTCGCGACTTCCGCAGTCACGCCGGCCTCATCCGACACCAGGCGTACCATCTTCGCGCCGTTCTGACGGGCGGTGATGAGGCTTTCGCTGACCATATCCTCGATCGAGCGCACCAGATCGCGCGCGGACGCGCCCGCACCGAGCTTCTGTTGGCGTAGCATGACCTGGAAAAGCAGGGCGGCGTCGATGCCGCCGGGCTCTACGCGCAAGCCGTAGCTGTCGATCATGGCTTCGATCTCCAGTGCCGCGACGCGTGCAAGATCCAGGCCGAACAGCTTGCGGAAGATGAAGATCCGATCGAGGCGGTTGAGAACTTCCGGCGCAAAGCCAGCCTGACGCAATGCTTCGACCGACTCGGCGCGCATCCGGTCCGGCTCGTCCGAAAGCCGCTCGGCGATGTCCGTGAGGGCTTCGGTCGCGATATTGGACGTCAGCATGAAGATCGCGCGGGTCGTGGAGACTTGCGTGCCGGTCGACGCTTCCGTCACGTGACCGTCATTCCATGCGGTCAGGAATTTCTTGAATACATCGGGATGGGCTTTCTCGATCTCATCGAGCAGCACGACGGCATCGGGCTTTTCCTGAAGGCCGCCGGTCAGCTTTCCGAATGTGTCCGATCCGACATAACCCTTGGGCGATCCGAAAAGCTGGGTGGCCGCATGTGGGCTCGACATCTGCGTCATGTCGAAATGCAGTAGCGGCCGGTCCATCTGGCGGGCGATCTGCTTGGCCAGATAGGTCTTGCCGGTTCCGGGCGGGCCGGCGAGCAGGAAAATGCCGACGGGCTTGCCCCGGACCTGCAGCGCAAGGCGACGTCGCAACTGCTGGGCGATGTCTTCGCAGACCTGATCCTGGCCGATCACGCGTGCGCGCAGCGAGGCGGCAAGTTCATCCGCGTCAAGTACCGTTTCCTTTTGCTCGCGCGCCATGAGTTCTTCGAGGGCATTGCGATTGGTGAGACGTGCCAGAACGTCCATCATGAATCCCTTTCTGCGTCGCAGGCCTTTGCGCGCCAGCTTTTCCGCTCTTGTTTCAAATAGGAGGCCCGAGACGGTCAACAAGGCACCAATGCCAGCCAATGGAAGATAGCTTGCTTCCGCCCATTGAAGAAAGCGTTCGATCATGCCGAAAGACAGGTGCAATGCCAGTGCCGCCTGAAGGCTGGCGAGCACCAGGAAGATCACCATCATGACCGGCATCAGCCGGTTGAGCATGGGCATGAGAGCTTTCATTGCACAATCACATCCAGAATGAGCTGCTGATCAAGCGCCGAAAGGTTGGGCAACAGTTCGGGACCCAGAGCCGAGAGAGCGACGACCTGCATGCCGCCGGGGCGAGGGGTCGTGACCGGTGTCAGGGTCACCTCGCCGACATCCCGGATCGGGAGAAGCACGCTTTGTAGTTTGCCCGTCAGCGAGACGTTCTGGGTCAGGCCCGCGGAGCTGACCGAGACGACCTGCCCGACCTGCCCGGTGGCATCCGCGATGGGCATCTGGACCAGACGCACATCGCGTCGTTTGACCGCGGCAAGGATATCCTGTTGCTGATCGGGGGAGAAATGACTGGCTTTCAACGCCTGGGCGGCATTCTCGGGCGCGATCATGCTGAATTGGGCGCCGACATGAAGGGTATGCTTTGCTGACGCCGCATTCTGGGTTGCGCCTTGTGCCGAAACCGGGGCGGCGGTAGGGGCCGAATTCCCGGCGATACCATGATTGGCCAGGTAACCGACACCAAGCAGCGCGCTTGCCGCGATGACAAGCCAGGTGGCCATTGCGCCATGGCCGCGCGCTTCCGACGCCGCGTTTGGCGGCAGTCGATGGAGTTCCGGTTCCGGCCTGTCGTTCATCCGTGTCATCTGACAGGGACTTTGCGCCGATGGCAAGCGCCCATGAGATCTTGGTTGTAAACTATCTTTTCGAAACATCGCCAGCCGGGTGCGCTCATGGGCTATGGATTCTCGGCGGGACTTCCCCTTGCGTTGTCGGGCCGGATCACCTAGATAGAGGCCAATCACCTTATCTTCCGCTTCTTATTCGGGGGGTGGCCTTCACGGGCCGCCTTTTTGGCATTGGACACAGAGATTCATCAACTGAACGGGCTGGAAGCGCGCATCGCGCGGCAGATCGAACCGACCCTGGGCGATCTGGGCTTTGAGCTGGTACGTCTGGCCGTTCTTGGACGTGAGACACCGACGATCCAGATCATGGCGGATCGCGCGGACGGGTCCCTGATCTCTGTTGAGGATTGCGAGCAGATCAGTCACGCTGTGGGTGCTGTTCTGGACGTGGACGATCCGTTGCCAGGTGCCTGGACACTTGAGGTTTCGTCGGCTGGCATTGATCGGCCGTTGACACGTGCGAAGGATTGGGACCGCTTTTCCGGTCATCTGGCCAAAGCGGAACTGGACCTTCCGATCGATGGTCGCAAGCGGTTCACCGGTATCGTTCTGGGCATGCGTGATGGTGCTGCCGTCTTGCGGCTTGAGGACGGAACCGAAGCCGTTCTGCCGCTGCCGGCCATTCGCAAGGCACGTTTGATTCTGACGGACGAACTGATAGAAGCCAGCGCGGCACTGACGGGCCTGAACTCCGCGGGGGATGAGGCGGCGCCGGATCGAAAGGTACCGAAGCTCAACCCGACGAAGCCCGGCAAGGGCTCGAAACCCGGCAAGCGCGTGCATTAATGATGATATGCGCTGCCACGAATTTTCGTATCGCGTCTTTAGCGGCGCTGCTTGAGGATCTGCATTGATGGACACCTCCGTTACTCGGCCCGAATTGCTGCTGGTTGCCGATGCCGTTTCGCGCGAGAAGAATATTGATCGCGACGAAGTGCTCGAAGCCATGGAGCAGGCGATCCAGAAGGCTGGCCGCGCGAAATACGGTCATGAGAAAGACATCCGTGCGACGATCGACCGGAAGACAGGCGAAGTGCGTCTGTCGCGTTGGACTGAGGCTGTCGAGGTCGTCGAAAACGAGGACACGCAGATTCCGCTGCATATCGCCCAGAAGTTCAAGCCGGAAATCAAGGCAGGTGAACATCTGGTCGATCCCCTGCCGCCGATCGATTTCGGGCGTATTGCAGCCCAGACGGCAAAGCAGGTCATTGTGCAGCGCGTTCGGGAATACGAGCGCAAGCGCCAGTATGACGAGTTCAAGGATCGCGTGGGCGAAATCGTCAACGGAACGATCAAGCGGACCGAATACGGTAACATGATGGTTGAGATCGGCCATGCGGAAGCGCTGTTGCGTCGGGACGAATTGATCCCGCGTGAATCCTTCCGTAACTCTGATCGTGTTCGTGCCTACATCTATGATGTGCGCGACGAACCGCGGGGACCGCAGATTTTCCTAAGTCGGTCGCATCCGGCATTTCTCGCGAAGCTCTTCGCGCAGGAAGTGCCGGAAATCTACGATGGCATCATCGAGATCAAGGCTGTTGCGCGTGATCCAGGGTCTCGTGCGAAGATGGCCGTGATCTCCAAGGACGCGTCCATCGACCCCGTCGGGGCCTGTGTTGGTATGCGTGGGTCGCGAGTTCAGGCTGTTGTGGCTGAGCTTCAGGGTGAAAAGATCGATATCATCCCCTGGAGTCCTCAGGCAGCAACGTTCGTCGTGAACGCTCTTGCGCCTGCCGAGGTGACGAAGGTGGTCATGGATGAGGAGGCGGGGCGCGTCGAGGTGGTTGTGCCTGACGAGCAGCTTTCCCTGGCGATCGGGCGTCGAGGGCAGAATGTGCGTCTGGCGAGCCAGCTTACGCGTTGGGATATCGATATTCTGACGGAAGCCGAAGAATCGGAGCGCCGCCAGGAAGAATTCCGCAAGCGGACGCAGCTGTTCGTCGACGCTTTGGATGTGGATGACGTCATTGCCAGCCTGCTAGTGACGGAAGGTTTCCATACTATCGAGGAACTCGCATACGCCGAGGCCGATGAGCTTCACAATATCGAAGATTTCGACGAGAGCGTCGCCGAGGAACTGGTGCGTCGTGCCGAGGAGTATCTTGCTCGCAAGGAACAGGATCTTGATGACCAGCGCAAGGCTCTGGGTGTCGAAGACGCAATCGTGGATCTGGGCGTATTCTCCGGCAAGATGCTGGTGACCCTTGGTGAAAAGGGCGTGAAAACGCTGGACGATCTTGCCGATCTGGCAGCCGACGAACTGATCGAAATCCTTGGCACGGATGCGATCGACGAGGACGCGGCGAACGAGATCATCATGGCGGCTCGTGCGCACTGGTTCGATGACGGTGAAACGGCGTCGCCAGGTAGTGAAACTCAGGAGGCTTCCGACGTCTAAGAGTCAAGAACCGATTGACGACGCTGGAGTTCAGCACGATATCGACGACGAAGACGAGCGCGGCCATCTTCGTCGCTGTATCGTAACGCGCGAGCGTGGCGTGCCGGAAACGATGTTGCGTTTCGTCGTCGCGCCGGGTGGCGATCTTGTCCTCGACCTTTCAGCAAGGTTGCCGGGACGGGGAATATGGTTGAGCGCCAAGCGGGATGTGGTAGAAACCGCACAGAGTCGACATTCCTTTGCCAAGGCGGCCCGGCAGGTTGTGAACGTGCCGGATGGTCTCGGGAAGTTGGTCCATGATGCGCTTGAGAGGCGTTTGGTTGAAAGCCTGACATTGGCGCGTCGCGCCGGACAGGCATTATGTGGTTTCACGAAGTGTCGTGAATGGATCGTCTCCGGCAAGGTCGGCGCGGTCGTTCAGGGGCGGGTGGAAGCCAGGATGAATTAGTGCGCTTGCTGTCGGGGGCGCGATCGCTACCGGTGGCAACGATGTCGGTCGAGGCGCTTGCAAAAGCTTTCGGCCGGGAGCATGCGGTCTATGCCGTGGTGGCGCGGGGAGCGCTGGCACGTCGTCTGATGATCGAGCATGAACGATTTTTGGGGCTGGCCGAAAGGCCGGTTTCCGGCTCGCGCGAGGCGCGGGGCGGATGGGAACAGGCAGGTATATGAGCGAAGGCAACGAACGGAACCAAGGCAGTCAGGTTCAGGGCGGCCAAGAGGGGCAAGCCCAACCCACCCGGGGAACGCCGTCCGGCGACCAGGGGAAGGGGCGTCTGTCCTTGCGTCCTGCGGGGCGCATGGAGTCGGGTCGCACGGTCGATGCGGGTTCTGTGCGGCAGAGCTTCAGCCATGGCCGCTCGAAGGTCGTGCAGGTTGAAGTTCGCAAGAAGCGTGGCCCGACCAATCCGCCGTCAGGTGGAGGTGCATCGGGTGGACGCGGTTCTCGTGGTGGCAGCGCGTCTGGTGGGCGGGCATTAACCGCTTCCGAGTTGGCGACACGGCAGCGCGTTCTGGAAGAGCAGCGCCAGGAAGCCGCCCGACGCGAGCAGGAGAAGATCATGATCCTGTCGGCAGCCGAAGAGGCGCGCCGTCGGGAAGAGGAAGATATCCGCGCCAGGGAGCGGGCTGCTGAGGAAGCGGCAACGCGTGAAGAGCTGGAGCGCCAGCAGGAGGAGTCCGCGCAGCGCACTGCAGCGGAAGCTGAGGCCTTCGCCGCGCGTGAGCTTGAGCGTAAGGCGCGTGAAGAAGAGCGCGCCGCCGAGGAAGCTCGACGCAATGCGCCGCTCGATCACCGCTCCGGAACGGCGGGTGGCGTGCAGCTTGCGCCGCCGGTTGAGCGTCTGCGTCCCTTGGCTGAGCGTGCCATTATGCCGAGCCGTCCGTTGACGCCGCGTCCGGCTCCGAGCGAGCCGCGAGCTGCTGCGCCGCGTGGTGAAACATTGCATCTGCGCCGGACGGAAGCGGGTGATGACGACCGTCGCGCAGCACCGCGCCGTGCGCCGTCACCGCCGCCGCGTCGTGCGCCGAGCGCTGTGCCCAAAAAGGGCGGCGGCGATCATCGCCGTGCCGGTCGTATCGATGTGCGGGCTGCGATCGAAGGCGATGATGACAAGACGCGTTCGTTGGCATCCGTTCGGCGCCAGCGTGACCGCGAGCGTCGGCAGGCAGAACTCGAGCGGCTGCGTTCGGACCAGATGCGCGTGGTGCGCGAGGTGATCCTGCCGGAGTCGATCACGGTAGCGGAACTTGCCAATCGTATGGCGCTCCGTCAGGGGGAAGTCATCAAGTCGCTCATGAAAATGGGTGTGATGGCAACCGCCACGCAAAGCATTGATGCCGATACGGCCGAACTGGTCATCGAGGAGTTCGGCCATCGCGTCCGTCGCGTGGCGGAAAGCGATGTCGAGATCGGTATCGAGGGTGTCGAAGACAATGAAGCGGATCTTAAGCCCCGCGCGCCTGTCGTCACTATCATGGGTCACGTCGATCACGGCAAGACATCGCTCCTCGACGCGCTTCGTACTACGGATGTCGCAGCGGGCGAGGCTGGCGGCATCACGCAGCACATCGGCGCTTATCAGGTGACTGTGCCTTCAGGGGCAAAGATCACGTTCATCGATACGCCGGGTCACGAGGCTTTTACTTCCATGCGTGCGCGTGGTGCTTCGGTGACGGACGTTGTTGTGCTTGTGGTTGCCGCCGATGATGGTGTCATGCCGCAGACGATCGAGGCCATCCGGCATGCGAAAGCCGCGGATGCGCCGATTATCGTGGCGATCAACAAGATCGACAAGCCAGGGGCGAACCCGGATCGCGTCCGTCAGGAACTGCTGAGCCACGAGATCGTGGTGGAAGCAATGGGTGGCGACGTTCAGGACATCGAGGTCTCTGCGCTGAAGCGGACCGGTCTGGATAAGCTTGAGGAAGCGATCCTTCTGCAGGCGGAGATTCTCGATCTCAAGGCCAATCCGTCTCGCGTCGCCGAAGGGTCGGTCATCGAAAGCCGCCTTGATCGTGGTCGTGGCCCGGTTGCGACGGTTCTCGTGCAAAAAGGCACGCTGAATCGTGGTGATATCGTTGTGGCGGGCGCTGAGTGGGGACGTGTGCGTGCCATGCTGGATGATCGAGGACGTCAGCTCAAGGAAGCTGGTCCGTCGATGCCGGTAGAATTGCTTGGCGTGGCAGGCGTGCCGGGTGCCGGCGAGCCGTTTGTTGTGGTCGAGAACGAAAACCGGGCGCGGGAGATCAGTGAATTCCGTCAGCGCAAGCTGCGGGAAAAAGCAGCGGCAACGCAGACCGCGGCTCGCGGTACGCTCGATCAGATGCTGGCGCGCATTCAGGCTGGTGAGCAGAAGGAAGTCGCCCTTCTTATCAAGGCGGACGTTCAGGGTTCGGCTGAGGCGATCAAGGCCTCCGTGCAGAAACTTGAGCACGAGGAAGTTGGTATTCGGGTTCTGGCGGCCTCTGTCGGTCAGATTACCGAAAGCGACGTCCAGCTTGCGAAGGCGTCAAATGCGATCATTGTCGCCTTCAATGTGCGTGCCACTTCGCAAGCACGTGAAATGGCGCAACGTGAAGAAGTTGATATTCGCTATTATTCGATCATCTATCAGGTGACGGATGATGTGGAACAGCTTGTGAAGGGCAAGATCGCACCCAAGCATCGTGAGAAGTTCCTTGGCTATGCTGAAATCCGTCAGGTTTTCAATATTACCAAGGTTGGTAAGGTTGCCGGCTGTTACATCACCGAAGGTGTCGTCAAGCGTGGTTGTGGCGTCCGCCTGTTGCGGGACAACGTGGTTATTCACGAAGGCGATCTCAGCCAGCTCAAGCGTTTCAAGGACGACGTGAAGGAAGTCGCACGAGGCTATGAATGCGGTCTCTCCTTCGCAGGTTACAACGATCTGCGTGAAGGCGACGTTGTCGAATGCTATGAAATGGAGGTCGTGCCTGCATGAGCAGGGGTGGTCGTAGCAAGGTGGATTTGACGGGCCCGGCCGGTCGTTTGGCTGGGACGTCGGCCCACGGTCCTTCGCAACGCCAGTTGCGTGTTGCCGAAGAGGTGCGGCGGGTTCTTGCCGACCTCTTCGCCAAGACCGAGTTCCGTGATCCTGAATTGCTTGATATTCGTGTTACAGTGACGGAGGTGAGAATATCTCCGGATTTCAGGCATGCCACGGCATTTGTTTCGCGTCTTGGACGGACCGATATCGAGGCGGCATTGCCAGCGCTGAAACGTGCCGCGCCGTATCTGAGAACCGGACTCTCAAAGACCCTTCGTTTACGCGTGGTTCCGGAAATTCATTTCCAGCCCGATACGGCGCTCGATCATGCAATGGAAATAGATGGCCTGTTCAGGCAGCCCGAAGTCAGGCGGGATCTGGAGAGCAAAGACTAGGAAACGCTTGCCGGATATCTGAGTCTTTGCAGGGATTCGGCGAAATTTCCCCGGTCGGTTCTGTTTTCCGGGCTCGAAAAGGGCCGACTTCTGCTTCTTTCACTATGTATGAGCAAGGCAAGCCAAGCTTATGATTTCCAAGCGAGGCCAAGAGATCAATGGCTGGCTGATCGTCGACAAAGCATTGAAAATGGGCTCGACGACGGCGGTTGCCAAAGCGAGACGCCTGTATGACGCTCGGAAAGTCGGTCACGCTGGCACACTGGACCCGCTGGCGACCGGCGTATTGCCGGTCGCCTTTGGCCGCGCCACGAAGACGATCCCGTTTATTATGGATTCCACCAAGCATTATCGTTTCACCCTGGCATTCGGTGAATCGCGCACCACGGATGACCGGGAAGGGAATGTTCTGACAACGTCGGTCCATCGTCCAGGTGATAATGACATTCGCGCCGTGCTGCCGGACCTGACGGGCGATATCATGCAGATCCCACCAATTTTCTCGGCGTTGAAGGTCGATGGTCAGCGAGCCTACGATCTTGCCCGTGCCGGTCTGCTTCAAAGCCTGCCTCCGCGACATGCGCGTGTTGATCGGATCGAGATGGTCGAGCGTCCCGATGCCGATCATGCTGTTTTCGAGGTGCAATCCGGGAAGGGCGTCTATATGCGCAGCCTGGCGCGCGATATTGCTTTGGCCTGCGGGACAGTCGGGCACATTGCAGTTCTCCGACGCACAAAATGCGGCCCGTTTCATGAGAAGAACGCAATATCGCTGGACAATCTCTCGCAAAGCATGGAGAAGGCGCATGCTCTTCCGGCGCCTCTGCTGCCGGTCGCGACCGCGCTGGCCGACATCCCGGCTCTGGCCGTGACTGAAGCGGAGGCAAAGGCGCTTTCATTCGGGCAAAGTATTGTCTTGGCCGAATTGACGCACCCGATGCCGGTACTGCAGAGCGGTCTTCCCCAGGGAGACGTGCTGCATGCGATGTGCGGAGAGCGCGCGATCGGCATCTGTCGACCTGTTGACGGGCGACTGAAGCCGATGCGGATGCTTTAGAGATTTAGTGAACGGAGATCATGATGTCGATTACCGCGGAACGCCGTACGGCACTTATTGGTGAATATCAGACTGGCCCCAATGATACGGGTTCGCCGGAAGTTCAGGTGGCGCTGCTGAGCGAGCGCATTTCCAACCTGACGGAGCATCTGAAGACGCACGCGAAGGATTTCCACTCGCGTCGTGGTCTGCTGGTGCTTGTCGGGCAGCGTCGCGGCCTGCTGGATTACCTTAAGCGCAAGGATCAGTCTCGCTATCAGACGCTGATCGGTCGCCTCGGCCTGCGTCGCTAAAATCGGAATGGCGATGGAAGGTCTTCCCGCCACTCTGACAACGCTTTAATAATGAGCGTCCGGTCGCCGTTTGTGCGGCGGCCGGTTTATATCAGCCGTGATCAATGCGGCAGGAACCGAAGCGGACGGGCTTGCCGGCGTTTCAGGCCACATGGTGACAAGACGGATTTCCCGTGTTTCTGCCATGCCGTCCGAAGCGCTGTCCTTAATCCTCCAATGTCCCGCGACGCTGACGGAACAGCCTGCCTTTCGATCCATGGCAGTTCCAGGAGGAATACATGTTCGATTATTTTCGTAAGGAAATCGAGTGGGCGGGGCGTCCGCTTGTGCTTGAGACGGGCAAGATTGCGCGGCAGGCTGATGGCGCGGTTGTCGCCACGTATGGCGATACCGTGGTGCTCTGCACGGCTGTCGGTGCGAAGTCCGTCAAACCGGGGCAGGATTTCTTTCCGCTGACGATCAACTATCAGGAAAAGGCTTTTGCCGCCGGCAAGATTCCGGGCGGATTTTTCAAGCGTGAGGGTCGGCCCTCGGAAGCGGAAATCCTCAACGCGCGCCTGATTGATCGTCCGATCCGCCCGCTTTTTCCTGACAATTTCCGCAATGAAGTTCAGGTTGTCGCGACAGTTCTCAGCCACGATATGGAAAACGATCCGGCAATCGTTGCCCTGATCGGATGCTCGGCGGCGCTGACACTCTCTGGCATTCCCTTCTTCGGTCCTGTCGCTGCGTGCCGCGTGGGCCGGATCGACGGCAAGCTGACGGTCAATCCGACATTGGCGGAAATGAAAGGCAGCGATCTTGATCTCGTCGTCGCAGGCACCAGCGAAGGTGTTCTGATGGTCGAGTCGGAAGCGTCTGAACTGTCGGAAGAAACGATGCTGGAAGCTGTGACACTGGGTCACGAATCCTTCCAGCCGGTCATCGATGCGATCATCGCGCTGGCGGAGCATGCCGCCAAGCAGCCTTGGGAGCTCGAAGGGCCGACAAAGGAGCAGATCGCGCTGCGCAAGCGTGTGGAAAAGATCGGCACCAAGCTGATCGCCGACGCTTATAAGGAAAAGGTCAAGCAGGCTCGTTACGAGAAGGTTGCCAAGGCCAAGGCGCGTATCAATGAAGGCCTTGTCGAGGAAGGTCTCGATGTCGAGCTTGCCAAGCCGATGCTCAAGGAGCTTGAGGCTCAGGTCGTCCGTGGCGCGATCCTGAAGACCAAGACGCGCATTGACGGCCGCGACTTGAAGACGGTTCGTCCAATCGTTTCCGAGGTTGGTATTCTGCCGCGGGCACATGGTTCGGCGCTGTTTACGCGTGGTGAGACCCAGGCACTGGTTGTGGCGACGTTAGGCACCGGGCAGGACGAGCAGGTCATCGATGCGCTCGAAGGTGAATATCGTTCGAACTTCATGCTGCACTACAATTTCCCGCCCTATTCGGTTGGTGAATGTGGTCGCATGGGGTCGCCGGGTCGTCGTGAAATCGGTCATGGCAAGCTGGCATGGCGTGCGATCCACCCGGTTCTGCCGGGTAAGGACAAGTTCCCCTATACGCTGCGTGTCGTCTCCGAAATCACGGAAAGCAACGGCTCATCGTCCATGGCAACGGTCTGCGGCACCTCGCTGTCGCTGATGGATGCCGGCGTGCCGATGCCGCGTCCCGTCGCGGGCATCGCCATGGGGTTGATAAAGGAAGATCGCGGTTACGCTGTTCTTTCCGATATCCTTGGCGACGAGGATCACCTGGGCGACATGGACTTCAAGGTGGCTGGAACGGAAGCGGGCATCACCGCGCTCCAGATGGACATCAAGATCACCTCCATCACGCCGGAAATCATGCGTGTGGCCCTGGAGCAGGCGCGTGAGGGTCGCATTCATATCCTCGGTGAAATGGCCAAGGCCCTGACGGAAGGCCGCGGCGACGTATCGTCCAATGCGCCGAAGATCACCACGCTGAACGTGCCGAAAGAGAAGATTCGCGACGTGATCGGCTCGGGTGGCAAGGTCATTCGTGAGATCGTCGAGTATTCCGGCGCCAAGGTCGATATCGGGGATGACGGAACGATCACCATCGCCGCGTCCAATGACGAGCAGGCCCAGAAGGCGATTTCCCGGATCGAGGGCATTGTGGCGGAACCGGAGATCGGCCGTATCTACGATGGCAAGGTCGTCAAGACCGCCGATTTCGGGGCATTCGTTAACTTCCTCGGCCCGCGTGACGGGCTGGTGCATATCTCCGAACTGGCTGATGGCCGGGTCGGGCGCACCACGGATGTCGTCAAGCAGGGCGATGCCGTCAAGGTCAAGGTCATCGGCTTCGATGATCGCGGCAAGGTGAAGCTTTCGATGCGGGTTGTCGATCAGGCGACCGGCGCCGATATCACCGAAAGCGTGGGTGCCAAGCCTGCTCGTCCGCCGCGTTCGCGCGACGCAGAATAAAACTGTTGCGACATATCGTGATGAACGGCGCCCCGGCAAGGTTTATCACGATGTTGAGGTATAGAGACGATAATGAAGTTGATCGATTCGGTTCGTATGGCGGGCCGGGATGTTCTTCCGCTGGTCGAGGGCGGCAAGGGAGTCTCGGTTTCGACGGGCGTATCCGCCGGTTACTGGGCGGCCGCAGGCGGTGTCGGTACCGTTTCGGCCGTCAATGCCGATAGCTACGATGAGGCTGGCCATCCGGTTCCGCAGGTCTATCATGGCCGGACACGACGCGATCGACAGGAAGAACTTGTGCGATACGCCATCGATGGCGGCATTGCGCAGGTTCGCGCGGCCCGCGATATCGCGGGCGGTCGTGGCATGGTCAATGCCAATATTCTCTGGGAAATGGGTGCGGCCGAGCGGGTCATCACCGGAATTCTCGAAGGTGCGCCCGGTTGTATTGATGGACTGACCTGCGGCGCGGGCATGCCCTACAGGTTGTCAGAGATCGCCGCGCATTTCGGTGTTCATTACTATCCGATCGTGTCTTCCGCCCGGGCTTTCAATGCCTTGTGGAAGCGGTCCTACAACAAGACGGCTGAATTGCTGGGTGGCGTCGTCTATGAGGATCCATGGCGCGCCGGCGGCCATAACGGGCTTTCGAACACCGAGAACCCGCTGGCCCCGGAAGAACCGTTTCCGCGGGTTCTGGCACTGCGGCAGACGATGAATAATTATGGCTTGTCGCAGACGCCGATCATTATGGCTGGTGGCGTCTGGTGGCTCGAAGAGTGGGAAGACTGGATCGGCAATCCCGATCTGGGGCCTATCGTCTTCCAGTTCGGGACACGTCCGCTTCTGACGGAAGAAAGTCCCATTCCGATGGCATGGAAACGTCGGCTGCGCACCCTTAAGCAGGGGGATGTCTATCTTAACCGCTTCTCGCCGACGGGCTTTTATTCTTCAGCGATCAACAACAGCTTCCTGCACGATCTGCTGGGCCGCTCCGAGCGGCAGGTGGCCTATAGTTCCGAGCCGGTTGGGGACCATCTTGAGCCCTACGGCGTCGGTGTGCGCAAGCGGCTTGTCTATGTCACGGCGGCGGATCTTGCGCGGATCGCGGAATGGGAAGCTGAAGGTTTCGACGAAGCCATGCGAACGCCCGATTCGACGCTCGTCTTTGTGAGCGCCGATGACGCGCAGCAGATCGTCGCCGATCAGGCTGCCTGCATGGGCTGTCTGTCGGAATGCCGCTTTTCCAACTGGAGCCAGCGGGGGCCGACCTATTCCACCGGGATCAAGGCAGACCCGCGCTCGTTCTGCATTCAGAAAACCTTGCAGACGATTTCGCATGCCGATGAAGCCAATGGGATTGCGGCTGCCGATAACCTTGTCGATCATAACCTGATGTTCAGCGGCACGAATGCGTGGCGCTTCGGCTCGGACCCGTTTTATGCGGACGGCTTCACGCCGACCGTCAAGCAACTGGTCGAGCGTATCCTGACGGGTCGCTGACGTATGGGCGACGCGTCATCGCACGCGCCGTCGTTTTCGCGTAGGTTGCTTGCCGCATTGTCACGCCGTCTGGCGCGACATGCGATTGCACTGACGCCCGAGCAATTCAGTCTTTGGGAAGGCCTTCGCGCCGCCGTGGCGACAGCGACGGCGCTGGTCCCAGCTCTGTATCTGCATCGGCCTCTTTACGCATGGATTGCTTTCGCCACGTTCTGGGCATGCCTGATCGATCCGGGTGGAACCGATCGGCAGCGTGTGCAGATACTGGGTGGGTTCACGCTCTACGGTGGTGTTGTCGTCGCATTGACGACATGGCTCGTGCATTTTTCGTCGCTTGCCGTTTTTCCGATTCTGCTGCTTGTGGGGATCGGGAGCGGTCTGGCGCGCATGTTCTCGCCAGTCGTCATGCAGCTTTGCCTGTTGATCGGCGCGGCATCGGTGGCGGCAACCGGATTTCCCCAAGGTATTACAGGCGCCGTCCTTACCGCCACGCTATTTATGGCCGGGTGTCTCGTTGCGCTGCTGCTCTGTCTTATCCTTTGGCGGTTGCAGCCTTATGCGTCGGCAAGAAAGGCGGTCGCGGCGATCTATCAGGCGCTCGAGATTATGTTGTCCGAGCTTTCGATGGGCAGGCTTCGGGAAACCGTTCATCGACAGGCCGTTCGCAACGCCATAGAACGTGCGCGTGCCCTGACGGTCCAGCTTGACGCAGGCCATGGCAATAGCCTCATGCGGGTGCGTCTTGAAGCGAGCCTGGCAACAGCGGAGCGCCTGTTCACGGCGATGCTGGCCATTGAGCATCTGTTCGAAATTCGCGGCCCGAGACCATTCGAAAAGTCCGAACTGGCCCGTCTGGCGGCATCTTGCCGCGAAGCCGCCCGGCAGGTTCAACGTCTCGAGCCAGCGACACAGGCGTTGAAAGTGCAGGCGGAGCGGGTTCTCGCGCGGGATGTCCGTTCATCGGACGAGCCATCGGCCCATCTGCTACGTATCTGTGCGGATGCCTTGTTGGGCCTTGCATCGGCCTTGATGAATGCGCAGGCCAATCTCGACATCTCCGCCGCCGCTCGGCGGTTTGCCCGACCGAGCGCGGCCATCTGGCGACATGCGGGCAGGTTGTCCATCGCCCTGGTGTTGACGCAGGCGGTTTGCCTCTATTTCCGGCTAGACTATGCCTATTGGGCTTTGATCGCCGCGTTGCTTGTCGTGCAGCCTGCTGGCTTCACGACGCTGACGCGCAGTCTCGAGCGGCTTGTCGGCAGCATTGCAGGCAGCATTCTGGCCGCCGTGCTTGGCAACTGGCTGCATGAAATTGCGCCACTGATGGGGGCGATCACGATTTTAGCATTATGTGCGGTTGCCATGCGCGGCGTGAACTACACGATGCTTGTGTTGTTCCTGACAAGCCTCTTCGTATTGGTTGCGGATCTGGTGACGCCAGGTCCGAGGCTGGCGGCGCTACGCGCCGAGGACAATATCGTTGGTGCAATCATCGGTTTGGCGTGCGTCGTGTTCCTGTGGCCGGAGCGAGACAGCGGCGACATGACACATCTGCTGCAACAGGCACTCGCCGGTAATCTGGAATATGCGGCTTACATCATGGATGGCATCAATGATGCGCCGACGCGGGCGGCGATGGCGACGACCCAGCGCGATGCCGGTGTGGCCACTATCGGTGCAGAGTTTGCCCGTGGCGGCCTGCCGCTTCTCGGCGGTCTGACGGCGAGCAGCGTGACGGGCCGTAGAGCGCGCGAGCATATCGAGATTTTGCGGGCATTGCGGCGTCTCAGTGGGGAGGCGACGTTACTGCGTTTCGATATGGAAGCTGGACTGCGTCATGCGAATCCGGTAGGGGCGGCGCAACTGCGCGAGATGGCGCAATATGTTCGAAGTGGCAATGCCGAGGCACTGAAGCAGGTCGTCTCGGACCTGACGACCGGGCAAATTCTGCAGATGGTCGCGGCGACGGGCGCGATGGCCGATCGTTCAGTGTCAGGCTAGATCAGCGCCAGTCCGGCCAGGGCACGACGCAGGGATGGCGGCAGGTCTTCCAGCCCCTGTGTCGCGGGGTCGCCAGCGCAAAGATCGCCCGGTGCGTCGTCTGGCTCCAGATAGCGCCAGCCCTGGAACGGGCGCACGGGACGCGGCGAGACGGGGATGATATCGTCGCTCACCAGGATGAGTGTTCCGCTGCTGCCGTCGGCGCGCTTGACGGCGCGAAGGTCCGTGATCGGTTGCCGACAGAGCATCATCCCGTCCAGCACGCGATAGATCGACCCACCGGACAGGATCTCCGTCGCGCGCTTCGGCATGGTACGGGTATGGATCACCCCGTGACCGTCGACGCGCTGCTCCTGCATGCGTGTAGCCAGCATGTCGAGAGTTGGGCAACCAACGGCGAGTTTGATGAGATGCAGCACGGCGTTCAGTGAGTGCCCATGGCATTCTGTGCCGCCTGTGCGAATTGCTTCATGAAACGGGCAGTATCGACGGACTGGACGATCCGGACCTGGCGCACGCCCATCCGTTTCGGTGCTAGCGCCTCCGGCCAGACATAGGCGTGACCGTAGCTGATGCCTTTGCCCGTCTCCACGTCCATGTAGGCATCCACGGACCTGGTGATGAGAGACGGATCGGCCGCGACGGCGGATGCAACTTCATCCCACATCGGCAGCGGGGCGTAGTACTTCAGCATGTAGTCCGTCACCGGCGTGTGACGCGCGTTCGTCAGTTTCGCCATGTCGTCATGGGACATCATGATATCGTTGGACACGTTGGCGATCGACGTGATGCGCGGCCAGGCTGCCGTCAGGGTGATGTGCGCCGCTTCGGGGTCGAAGATCATGTTGAAGTCCGATCCGTTATCGGCGTTACCGGTGACCGACATGAGGTTGAGATCGATATAGGCGCCCATGAAGACAAGTTGCTTCGCCGTGGCGGCGAAGCTGGGATCGAGGCGGATGGCCAGCGCCAGATTGGTCATAGGACCAGCCTCGACGATGGTGACCTGATGAGGATGCGCATGAACCTGCTGGATCAGGAACATGGCCGCCGGCAGGTCGCCGGCCTTCAGCGTGGGTGTGCCCTCGGGCAGCTTGCCGAGTGCCGGCTGCGTATCGGGTGTCTTGTCGATGCTGCCAAGACCGCCCCATGCGCCTTTCCACGGGATCGTGCCGAACTGGACCTCGCGGAGCCTCATCAGTTCGACCGTGTTGACCAGCGGTTGGGTTGCGCCGTCATAGACCGGGATATCGCGATGGCGGGAAATCTCCAGAAAGCGGCGAATATGTGCGGACTCGGCGTTTTCCCAGTCGTCGCCTGCCGCAACGGTCAGGCCAAGCAGCCGGATATGAGGATTATTGAGGAACGGCAGGATGGACTGCACATCCGATCCGCCCGGGCCGAGGAAATCGTTGTCTTCGATCACAAGTTCCGGGGTCGTCTGCGCCTGTGCGACCATGCTCGTTGCGCCGAACAGCGCGAGGGAAAACAGCGATGGGATCAGTCGGCGCATGAACGGTCGTTCTCCGGAAGGATGAAAGGAAGCTGAGTCATTACGATAGAGGGATTGAACCTGAAAGCGGTTCATGCGGCAATCTGCGTGTCAAAGCACGAGTGCGCCGAGTAGCGCTTCAAGCCGCAAACGTCCCTGATGGGTGGCCCGAAGTCGATCGGACCCGTGTTCGAGATAGCCTTCGGCGATCGCGGCTTCGAGTATGGCCTCATCGACGCAGTCGGCCAGCGCGCGGGACGTTCGCGCCTCGAAACGTCGAAGGTCTATGCCCTCGGCAAGGCGCAAACCCATCAAAAGGGCCTCGCGTCCGCACTCTTCCGCGTTGAGGGGCGTTTCCTGCGTGCTACCGCTACCACGGGCTTCCACCCGTTCCGCCCAGATTTCCGGTGCACGATGCCGGCGGGTTGCGTGGAGTTGCCCGTTCAGCGTCAGGCGGCCATGAGCGCCTGGTCCGATGCCGAGATAGTCCTGATAGCGCCAGTAGACGAGATTGTGGCGGCTCTCCGCGCCGGGACGGGCGTAGTTCGAGACCTCATAGGCCTGGAGGCCGCGGGTCTGGGCGATCTCACCTGTCATATCGTAGAGCGCCGCCGAAAGATCGTCCTCCGGCAGGATGATCTTGCCTTGCCGGTAGTGCCCTTCGAACACGGTGCCGGGTTCGATGGTCAACTGGTAGAGCGACAGATGATCGGAGACGAGATCGAGTGCCGTTTCAAGCTCATGACGCCATGTCAGGGCCGTTTGCTCCGGCCGGGCGTAGATGAGATCGAACGATATACGGTCGAAGATCTTGCGGGCCGTTTCCAACGCGGCCACCGCCTGTCGCCCCGAATGCTCGCGTCCAAGTGCCCTGAGGGCGTCGTCGTTCAGACTCTGGACGCCAAGCGATACACGGTTGACGCCCGCCTGCCGGAACGCCGCCAGCTTATCGCGTTCGACGCTGGTCGGGTTGGCTTCCAGCGTGATTTCGAGATCGGGCGCGGGATCGAACAATGTCGTGGCATCCTCGATCAGTGCCGCCACTGTTTCCGGGTCCATCAGCGAAGGTGTGCCACCGCCGAAGAATATCGAGCGTAACGGGCGTCGTCCCAATCGTGCGGCGTCGTTCGACAGTTCGCGACGGAGCGCGTCTCGAAAACGCGCCTGCGGAATGACGTCGCGCACATGGCTGTTGAAGTCGCAGTAAGGGCACTTGGCCAGGCAAAATGGCCAATGTACGTAGAGCCCCAGCGGTTCCGAACGGTCGGGCACGATCAGATCGCGATCCGGACCCCGAGTTCGACCACGCGGTCCGGCGGAATACGGAAGAATTCCGTGCTCGGGATCGAATTGCGGGCAAGTAGAAGGAAAAGCCACATCCGCCAGAGAGACATCTTCGGCAATGTCGATCGCACGACGAGTTCGCGGGAGACGAAATAGGAAGCCTGGATCGCGTCGAATTCGACGCCGATCGCATTAAGTTCCTCGAGCGCGCGGGGCAGGTTCGGAATCTCCATGAAGCCGTAGCGCAGAATGACGCGATGGATGTTGGGTGCCAGTTCCTGCACCATGGCGCGATGGCCGCGTTCGGCTTCCGGCTGGTCGAGATTTTGCACCGTCACGAAAAGCACATGATCGTGTAGAACCTTGTTGTGCTTGAGATTGTGGAGGAGACAGGTGGGTACCTGATCGGGGTTCGCGGTCAGAAAGACCGCCATGCCCGGCACGCGGAGCGTACGCGATTGCGGCAACCGCGCCAGGAAGGATGCGACGGGCAAGCTGTCCGCCTGCTGGCGGGCGCGGATGAGGTTGCGGCCGCGCTGCCATGTCGTCATCAGGATGGTTGCGGACACGCCAATGGCCAGAGGAACCCAGCCGCCATCCGGAATCTTGAGCACATTCGCCGCGAAAAACGTGGTGTCGCTGAGGAAGAAGAAACCGAATACGACGCCGACGACAGGCGCACTCCATTTGAAGACACGGCGAAACACGACCAT
Organism: Neoasaia chiangmaiensis; assembly: GCF_002005465.1. Classification (NCBI taxonomy): domain Bacteria; kingdom Pseudomonadati; phylum Pseudomonadota; class Alphaproteobacteria; order Acetobacterales; family Acetobacteraceae; genus Neoasaia; species Neoasaia chiangmaiensis. The sequence continues at coordinate 3,182,988 of NZ_CP014691.1, forward strand.
GGCCAGCGCGGCGGTGCACATGAACGTACCGGTCACCGCGATACCGTAAGCAGCGGCCAGCGCGGATGAGGAGCGGAAGGAGACGACCAGAAGCAGGGCGCCGATACCGAGCAGCCAGTTGAAGACCGGCAGGTAGATTTGCGCTTCTTCTTCCGCATTCGTGTGGGTAATGCGCATGCGCGGCAGATAGCCCAGTTGAATCAACTGCCGGCACAGTGAGAATCCGCCCGAGATACCGGCCTGACTGGCGATGACGGTCGCCATCGTCGCGAGGATGAGAAGCGGGATCTGCGCCCAGTGCGGTGCGAGATGGTAGAAGGGGTTGGCAAGCGCCTCCGGGTGACGGAGCAGCAATGCGCCCTGGCCAAGGTAATTGAGTGTCAGTGCCGGCAGAACGAAGAAAAGCCAGGCGTAGCGGATGGGGCTTCGGCCGAAATGCCCCATATCGGCATAGAGCGCCTCGGCGCCGGTCACGGACAGCACGACCGAGCCGAGAGCGATGAAGGCGAGCCAGCCATGGAAATAGACGAACTGCAGGGCATAGAAAGGCCAGAGCGCCCAGAGCACTTCCGGTGCATGGACGATGCTGCTGATGCCGAGGAGGGCGATGGTGAGGAACCAGATCAGCATGATCGGTCCGAAGGCGCGACCGATGGTGCCGGTGCCGAGCGCCTGAACGCTGAACAGCGCGATCAGGATGACGATCGCCACGGGAATGATGATATGAGCGGCCGAAGGGATTGAAACCTCAATGCCTTCCACGGCCGACAGGACGGAAATGGCGGGCGTGATGATGCCGTCGCCGAAGAACAGGCATGCCCCACCGATGCCCACCAGGCCGAAGATCCATCGGAACCTGGGCGATTTGCAGACGCGCTGGGCGAGGGACATCAGGGCGATGATGCCGCCTTCGCCGTCATGGTCCGCGCGCATCACGAGGAGCACATATTTCAACGTGACGACCAGCATGAGCGCCCAGAAAATCAGGCTCTCGATACCCAGGATTTCCCATGGTTTCGCGGGGTGCGCGACGGAGCCCACGATATTGACCGAGGACTGAAGCGCATAGAGCGGGCTCGTGCCGATATCGCCATAGACAACGCCGAGCACGCCCAGCAGCGCCGCGGCACCGACCGGTGTCCGATGATCCCGCGCGTGCTCGTCCGCGCCGAACTCATGCGCGTTGCCGCGTCGCGCTGCCTGGTCTGCTGGCTGCGCCAATGAACCGGCGCCCGCGACAAGGCCGACGGGCGCATTCGATAACGAATGGGATTGCGGGGCAGACGTCGCGTCCGGCCTGTCAGTCATCAATTGTCCATCATTGCAAACGCCTGAAATGACCGCATACGATCCTTTCGGCGTGTATCGCAAGCGGGACGCGCATTATTCGATCAGGCGCCGATGGCGGGGCGGGCGCCGAAAATCGCCGTGCCGACGCGCACGAGGGTTGCGCCCTCGGCGATCGCTGCCTCGAAATCGGCGGACATCCCCATGGAAATTGCCGGCAGTTCTGCCTCCCGCGCCGTCCGCGCCAGCCACGCGAAGTGCGCGCGCGGGTCCTGGTCTTCCGGCGGAATGCACATGAGACCCCGCACACGATCGCCAAAACGGCGCTTTGTCGCGTCGATGAAGGCTGCTGCCTCGGCGCGCGGCACCCCGTATTTCTGCGGTTCGTCACCGGTGTTGATCTGGACGAACAGATCGGGCAGGCGGCCCAGCCGATCTCCGGCACGTGCGATCGCGTCGCTGAGGGGCGGGCGATCCAGACTTTCGATAACATCGGCGATGCGGCAGGCGGCCAGGGCCTTGTTCGTCTGCAGGCCGCCGATGATATGCAGGCGCAGGTCAGGCCAGCGCGTGCGAAGCGTGGGGAACTTGCTTTCGGCTTCCTGAACGCGATTCTCGCCGAAAATGCGCTGCCCCGCCTCGAGTGCGTGCGCAATGCTTTCGGCTGGATGGAATTTGCTGACGGCGACCAGCTGGACGTCTGAAGAGGGCCGGCCGCATGCTTCGGCTGCGGCGGCGATACGTCCGCGCACGGCTGCGAGACGTGTTGAAATGTCGTTTTCGGTCATGATGCTCCGCCCGGATTGCATGGCTTCGTCTCGCAAGGGGTAGCGCGCGAGCGCGCGAAATGCCATTGGCTGGCGGAATGTCCAAACCGAATACTCCCGCCCGGCACCGCCCTCATCGTCCTGCCCCACGCCCGGATGCCGATCCGACGCGCGATCTCGCTTTCGATATCCTGTGCGGCGTTGTCGAGCATCGCCGCATGCTGGAAACGACTCTGGACCGCAGTACGGTCGCGGATGCACGGGATCGTGCGAGCGCCCATCGTCTTGCGGCAACGGTTCTGCGGCATATGGGCAGTTTGACGGAACTTCTCCAGCCGCTTTTGCGCCGGGAGCCGCCGGCCCCCGTTCGCTGCGCGCTCCTGATGGGCGTGGCGCAACTCCGTCTGCTGGCGACGCCGCCGCATGCGGCGGTCGGCACGATTGTCGCGCTACTGCGGCGGCGTGGTCTCGCACCGTTCGCGGGCCTGGCGAACGCCGTGTTACGTCGTGTCGCCCGAGAGGGAGACACGTTGGCGGATGGCCTGGACGACGCGCGGCTCGATGTTCCGCCATGGCTCTGGTCCGCATGGGGCGATCGTGCGCGATCGATCGCGGCCGGGTTGCATCGTGAAGCGCCGCTCGATCTGACGATGCGCCCCGGTGCTGAAGCGCCGGCGGGTGGCGAGGTCTTGCCGAACGGCAGCATACGTTTTCCGGTGGGAACGCGCGTGACGGAACTGCCGGGTTTCGAGTCGGGACAGTTCTGGGTGCAGGATGTTGCGGCATCGATGCCGGCGCGGCTTCTGAATGCCCAGCCCGGCTGGAGCGTAGTCGATCTTTGCGCGGCGCCGGGGGGCAAGACCGCCCAGATGGCAGTCTCCGACGTGCGGGTAACGGCGGTCGAGCGTGATGCCGCGCGAATTGTTCGGCTGCAGGAAAATCTGGCACGATTGAACGTGGAGGCCGAGTGCGTCACGGCCGATGCGACGACGTGGCGTCCGGCGGTGCCCGTGGATGCGGTGTTGCTGGACGCGCCATGCTCGGCGACCGGCACGTTGCGGCGACATCCGGACGTCCTGTGGGTCAAGCGTCCGCGCGATGTCACGGCTCTGGCCGAGGGGCAGGACCGACTGATCGACGCGGCTTACGAGATGCTGCGTCCCGATGGAATCCTTTTATATGCGGTATGTTCATTACAGGATGAGGAAGGGCCGCAGCGGATTCAGGCGGCCCTGAAGAAGGGATGGCGGCTCGACCCGTTCACGCCGGACGAACTGGCAGCCATGCCGATGGCGCGGACGCCAGAGGGCTATTTCCGCACGCATCCCGGCATGTGGCTGGAGCGCGGCGGCATGGACGGCTTCTTCGCAGCCCGTCTGCGGCGGGTTTGATATCCTGCCGGTCACGATTTCGAAGGCAGGCGTTCGGATTTTCGTGATCGTGCCGTCTATGCCTTGCGCTTTGCCGGTGTTTGGCTCTTAAATCGGCTCCATGGTCGCGCTGCATTCCCCCCTGATCGCTCCAAGCATCCTTTCCGCCGACTTTGCCCGTATGGGTGAGGAAGTGGCGGCTGTCAGCCATGCCGGTGCAGACTGGCTGCATCTTGATGTCATGGATGGGCATTTCGTGCCGAATATGACGTTCGGCCCCGGGATGATTGCGGCATTGCGGCCCTATACGGACAAGCCTTTCGACGTGCATCTGATGATCGATCCGACGGACCCGTTCATCGAGGCGTTCGCCAACGCCGGAGCGGATCATATCCACGTCCATATCGAGAATAACGCTCATGTTCACCGTTCGCTCCAGCATATCCGGGCGCTAGGCAAGAAGCCGGGGATCGCCATCTGCCCGGCCACGCCGCCGGAAGCGCTTCAGTATGTGCTGGATCTTGTGGACATCATCCTCGTCATGACGGTCAATCCCGGTTTCGGTGGCCAGAAATTCCTCGAGAGCCAGTTGCCCAAAATTCGGACGCTGCGCCGCATGGCAGACGCGACAGGTCGCGATATCCGGATTGGCGTGGATGGCGGCGTGGACGTGCATACGGCGCGCCTTGCGACGGAAGCGGGGGCCGACATGATGGTGGCGGGAACCTCGGTTTACGGCAGGAAGGATTACGAAAGCGCCATTATGGCCCTGCGTGAGGCAGGGCGTCCCTCCTGACAGTTACCCGACAGGATATCCCGAGGATCGGCCGAAAGATGGAGTCTGCGAAACTTTTATGATGCGTCGCTGGACGCGCGAGGCGCGGCTATCTCTTGCTCGTTTGCCCAATCTGCCGGGGCTGGCGCGCGCGCCCAGCGCGCCGGCGCATATCATTCGCGACTTGTGGCCTGGCGATGCCGGGCACGGCGCAAGGTTGATCAAGGGGCATTTTCATTTCGGCTTTCGTGATCACAAGCTCAATCTGAACGACTGGGAGCACGTCGAACTGCCCGGCCCCGAGCGGGAGTGGCTTCATGGGTTCACGTGGTTGCGCGATCTGCGTGCGCTCGGCAGTGACGAGGCGCGGCTCTGCGCCCGCGCCATCGTCGGTAGCTGGCTTGATCATCCGCCGACCGACCCCCTGATCGTCGATGCCGCGACCACGGGCGCGCGACTGGCGGCCTGGATGGGTCATTACGATTTCTTCGCCGCTTCGGCCGATGAGGTTTTTCGGCAACGGCTGATGGATCGTCTGCTGGTGGAGGGGCGGACGATCGCGGCCCTGCTGCCGCTGCCGGTTCAGGGCTGGCGCGGACTGACGGCGCTCAAGGGACTGCTGGCGGCGGCTGTCTCCATCCCGAGTCAGAGCGGCTTTCTGTCGCGTTTCCTGCGCTATCTCGATCAGGATATTGATCGGCTGCTGTTACCCGATGGCTCTCTTGCCGAACGCAGCCCCGAGGCTCAGCTGCAGACGGCGCGGGAACTGGCGGAGATGAGCGCGATCCTGCGTATGGCGCAGATGCCGCCAGCGCCCGCCGTGATTGCTGGATTGGCGCGTGTCTGCCCGGTGCTGCGCGCGATGCGTCATGCGGATGGCGGTCTCGCCATTTTCAATGGCGCATCCGAACATCCGCCGGGCTTTGTGGAGATGGTGTTGCAGCACGGTGCACGGCAGCGCCTGTTGGCGCCGTCCATGCCGGATAGCGGTTTTATCCGCGTTGCCGCGGGCAAGTCCCTGCTGTTCGTCGACGGCGGAATGCCGCCGCCACATGGATTCGATCGGATGGCGCATGGCGGACCGCTGTCCTTCGAGTTCTCCCATGGTCGGCAGCGACTGTTCGTCAATTGCGGCAGCGCGCCCATGGGGGCCTGGGAGCACGCTCTGCGCGCCACGGCGGCGCATACGACGCTTGTGCTCGACGACCGGTCCTGTGTCGATTTCGCGGCGGATGGGGGTCTGTCGCGCCGTCCGGCGCATGTCACGGCCAGGCAGACCGCGCAGGACGGCGCGCACTGGCTCGATCTGTCGCACGATGGCTATCGCACGACGCTGGGCGCGAACTGGCGGCGGCGGCTTTATCTCAATGCCGAAGGTAGTGATCTGCGTGGCGAGGAAACGGTCGAGGCGGAGAGGGAAGTGCCCGTTGCTTTACGCTTCCATCTCCATCCCGATGTCAGTGCGCAGATTTCCGATGAGCGGGATGAGGTCATCCTGCACGCTGAGGAGAATATCTGGCGCTTTCGGCATGACGGCGGGGCACTGTCTCTGGAGGACAGTGTTTACACCGGTGACGGCCAGCTGAGGCGGACTGCGCAGATCATCATCACGGCGCCAGTGCCGCCAAAGACGGCACCGGAGATCGTGCAGGACGATGTCGTGGCCGATACGACGGATAGTCTGGACGTTCTCGACCAGGCTGAAGAAGCTGGCGCGGAGGCACGGAGCGACACGGCCTCGTCGCATGCCGAGACGCCGGCGCCCGAAGTGCCGGGCACAGACACGGCTGCGGCCGATAGGGTAGATGAGTCATCCACGAAACCGTCGCTCGGTGTGACGGCGCAGGCATTTCGCCAGACCATTCACTGGATGCTGGAAAAGGTGCCGGAATGACGATGCGGTCGGGTGCTCCCCGTCCGCATGCGTTGAAGATTCTTGAAGTGACGAATGTGGATTTCTCGATGCGGCAGTTCCTATTGCCGCTTATGAGAGCACTGCGTGAGGAGGGCCACGACGTCGTGGGGGCGTGCGCGGATGGCCCCGATCTGGACGTTGTCCGGGCGGAGGGTTTCGTCGTTCGTGCCATGCCGCTTGTCCGGTCATTCTCGCCACTGGCGCAGGCGCGTGCGTTTCTTGCCTTACGCCGGCTGATTAAGCGGGAACGTCCGGATATCGTGCACGCGCACATGCCGATCAGTGGGCTTCTGGCGCGTCTGGCGGCATGGCATTCCGGCGTGCCGGTTGTGGCCTACACATGCCATGGCTTCCTTTTCAATCAGCCCGGGAAACTGACGCGGCGCGTTCTGGCGCGGTGTCTGGAATGGCTCGCCGGACGTATTACCGATGTCTACATGACGGTGTCGGATGAGGAGGCGGCAGACGCGCGGCGTCTCGGCATTCATCCAGGGCCGGTTTCGGTCGGGAACGGTCGTGATCCGGCGCAATTCCAACCGGACCCGGTCGCGCGTCAGGCGGTTCGCGCGGAACTGGGCGTTTCGCCGGAACGCATCGTCGTCCTCGCGGTATCGCGTCTTGTGCGACACAAGGGTTATCCGGAGCTTCTGCGCGCCATGGAAAGCGTGCCGAATGCGGAACTCTGGGTGGTGGGATCGCGGTTGACGTCCGATCATGGCGACGACATGGGCATGTCCTTCGCGCACGCTGAAGTGGTTCTGGGCGATCGGCTGAAGCGTCTGGGTCATCGGGCCGACGTGGCGCAGATTATGGCGGCGGCGGATATTTTCGTATTGCCAAGCCATTTCGAAGGCCTGCCGATGTCGGTGATCGAGGCGATGCTCAGCGGATTACCGGTCGTGGCAACGGATATCCGTGGTCCGCGCGAACAGGTGGTCGATGGCGAGACAGGGCTGCTGGTGACACCCGGGCTGGCGGCGCCATTGGCCCGAGCCTTGCAGCGTCTTGCGAACAACGCAGTCTTGCGAGCGAAGATGGGTGTGGCAGGCAGGGCGCGCGCCTGCGCATTATACGATGAACGTGCGGTGACGGCGCGTATCGTGCGCCTGCTCACGTCACCTCTATAACCAGCCGTTTCGCCGGGCAATGCGTCCCGCATCCATGCGGTTTCGTGCGCCGAGTTTCTGCACCGTTTCCGAAAAATAGTTCCGGATGGTACCGGGGGACAGGGACAGCGCTTCGGCGATCTCCTGGTTGCTGCGTCCTGCTTCCGCCATACGGAGGATGGCGCGGTCGCGATCGTTCAGGGGGTCGGGGGCAGCATCCCATACTGCGTCCGCGAGTTCCTTTGCCACGGCGCGCCCACCTGCCGCCACCTTGCGGATCGCATCGGCCAATTGCGTTATGGGTGAATCCTTGAGCAGGTAACCGCGCACGCCGGCGTCGAGGGCACGCTTCAGATATCCCGCGCGGCTGAAGGTCGTGACGATCATGACCTGCGTGCGCGCTTTTTCCCGACGAAGCTTTTCAGCCAGGTCGATGCCGCTCATCTGCGGCATTTCGATATCGGTGACGACGATATCGGGTTGGTGTTCGGTGATCATGGCGTAGGCGGCCTGCCCGTCGGGCGCATGACCGACGACTTGCAGGTCGCCTTCGAGTGAGAGGAGGGTGACGATCGCCTCACGCAGCATCGCCTGATCCTCGACGATCACCAGACGGATTTTACGTTCGGTCATGACGATGCGCCCAATCTTGCCGTGACACGCAATCCTTTCGTGCCCTGTTCGATATGCAGTGCGCCGCCCGCCGCCGCAAGCCGGCTGCGCATGCCGCGCAAACCGTGGCCTTCGGTCAGCGGCTTGCGCGCGTTGACGGGAATGTAGGCTTGCCCGTCGTCCTCGATGATCATGACGGCCGTCTTGCTGCGTTCCTGCTGCAATCGGATTGTGCAATGGGCCGCCTTGGTATGGCGAATGATATTTGTGACCGCTTCGCGAAGTGCCATGGCCAGTATGCCGTCCTGGGAGACATCGACGGCTTCGGGATCGCCGGAGAGCTGCATTCTGATGCCGGCGCTGCGCAACGATGACTCGGCTTGGGCGACCTCTCTCGGCAACGAAGCGCCATGCATGCCGGCGACGGCGGCACGGACTTCACGCAGGGACTGGCGGGCGGTTTCGGCGATTTCCTGGATTTCGCGCCGTGAGCGGGACGAGTCCAGCGTGTTGAGACGTTCCGCCAGTTCCGCTTTGACGGCGATGACCGTCAGCGAGTGGCCGAGCAGGTCGTGCAGGTCGCGCGCGATCCGCTCGCGTTCCGTGCTGGCGGCGAGATGTCGCACCTCCTCCTGCGTTTCGAGAAGTTGGCGATGACGGCGCGCGAGATCCGTCGTCAACGACGTGCCGGCAAAAGAAGCGATGCTGAAGCTGGCGCCGAACACCGCATCCGGCCAGGGCCGATGTGTCCACCAGCAGAACAGGCCAAGGATCAGCAGAACGAAGACGAGAGAGGCGACCGCGCGGTGGCGTGATGCGTATCCGGCGAACGTCGCGCTCGCGTAGACGATGAAGACGGTCCAGATGCCATGGAACGGTGCCATGGCGAACGCGATGCCGGCGATGGCCCATCCTTGCCAGAAGGCTGGTTGAAGGGGGGCGTAGGACAGATAGATGGTCAGAAATGCGATCAGCCCGACGCCGCTGCCGACGATATCCAGTGTGTGGAAGCCGTCATAGAACCAGGGAATGGGATAGATGATGAGATAGACAAGATAGAACCAACGGAACCGGCTCGCACCATGTGGGCCGCGGAACGTTGCGGAAATGGCGTTCAAGCGGTCTGTTCCACGGAGAGCGGTGTTGCCATACGTCCCAATCTCAGGGCGCAGCCCGTCCACACGGCCAGCGCCGTTCCGGTTCCGGCGATTGCCTGATGTGCCGTTGCCGGGAAGGGGAGGGATATCAGCGTGACGAGGACGACAGCTGTGCCAACGAACAGATGGATCGGTTCACGCATTGCGATGCCCAGCGGCCAATAGGAAATGCCGATGATGAGGCCGAAGAGCGGCAGCAGCAATGCCTGTTGATGGAATATATGACAGATATTCCCGACGATGGTGAAGGCGATGATGCGTCCGATCCGCGTATAGCGTGAAAGGCGGATATCGACTGTGATTTCAGGACGTCGCAGGATGATGTCGCGCCAGACGAAACCTGCCAGCAAGGCGCCTGTCACCGGTCCGATGACGAAAAGCGCGGCAGATAGCGGAACATGTAGGGCAGTGGCGGCACGCAAGGCCCAGAAAGCAGCGAATAGCAGGCCTAATGCGTCGGTCAACAGACCGCGAAAGGTTATTTCACAGCGATTCGATGGCATGAACGGATCTCCTGTTGCGGTCGTTTCGTAGACAGCAACAGGAGGGGGTGGGGCGCTATGCCCCTCGATCAGCGATATGACCTGACAAATGTCATGCAGGCTGAATCAGGACATGGTGTTTCTTGCCGGAGGACAGCTTGGCGACGCCGTCCCGAAGATCGGCATGCGTGACGCTCTGGTTTTCGTCCGTGATGACGATATCGTTCAGTCGTGCGCCGCCGCCCCGGATCAGGCGGCGAGCTTCCCCATTGCTGGTGGCCAGACCGGCCTCAACGAGTATGCGGAATGCCGGCGTTCCCTCATCCAGCAGTTGGGCGGTGATATCGCGACGGGGCAGCTCACCGGCGAGAGCGCCCTGTTCGAAGGTCTGCCGGGCAGCCTCGGCCGCCGCTTCGGCGGCAGGACGTCCGTGGCAGATGGCCGTGGCTTCCGTTGCGAGTATCTTTTTGGCCTCGTTGATGTCCGCGCCCTGCAAGACGCCCAGTCGCTCGCATTCCTCGACGGGTAATTCGGTGAAGAGCTTGAGGAAGCGCCCGACATCGGCATCCTCCGTGTTGCGCCAGAATTGCCAGTATTCAAATACCGGCAGGCGTTCGGCGGAGAGCCATGTCGCGCCTTTCGCGGATTTACCCATTTTCGCGCCGGACGCGGTTGTGACGAGCGGGGTTGTGAGACCGAAAACCTGCTTGCCGTCAGTGCGGCGCACCAGATCGATGCCCGCGACGATATTGCCCCACTGGTCCGAGCCGCCCATCTGGAGGCGGACATCGTGACGGCGGTTCAATTCACGGAAGTCGTACGATTGCAGGATCGAATAGTTGAATTCGAGGAAGGTCAGGCCCTGCTCGCGATCAAGGCGCTGCTTGACGCTATCGAAGGAAAGCATGCGACTGACCGAGAAATGGACGCCTACGTCCTGAAGCAGATCGATGTAGGACAGCTTGTCGAGCCAGTCGGCGTTATTCGCCAGGATGGCGCCATTGTCCTGTTCGTCGAAGTGGAGAAATTGCCGCAGGCTTCCCTCGATGCCGTTGAGGTTATGCGCGAGTTTCTCCGGGCTCATCAGGGCGCGTGCCTCGTCCCGGAACGAAGGATCGCCAATGCGCGCCGTGCCGCCGCCCATCAGGGCGATCGGCCGGTGACCATGCCGTTGAAGCATGCGCAGCGCCATGATGGACAGGGCATTGCCGACATGCAGCGAGTCCGCGGTGGGATCGAACCCGATATAGGCGGTGATCGGTCCGGCCAGCATCGCTTCGTCCAGGGCATCGAGATCCGTGCACTGGAAAATGAAACCGCGCGCCTGGGCGTCGCGGAGGAAGGCGCTTTTGGGCATGATCGGGTCCGTTATTCGTTCGTTCGGCTAGCGTCCTATCATGAGCGGCACGTCGCGAGAACCTTGACTCGAACGGTAACAAAAAAGGCGGCCCATCAGTGCGGAACCGCCTTTTCTGATGACTGACAGGAAAAGAGATGCTCAGTCGGCGGCAAGTGCGAGGGAGCGACGCGCCAGCATGGTCGAAACGTGATCTTCCAGCGCTGTGGAGACCTGATCCGCCTGCTGCGCGAAGATATGGTCGGCGTCATCGAAAATACGATAATCGACCGTGACGTTCTTCTGGGTGTTCAGCTTATCCACCAGCTTGCGGATGCCAGGTTCCGGCGCCATTTCGTCCCGACCGCCTGCAATCATCAGGCCGCCGCACGGGCATGGCGCGAGGAACCCGAAATCGTAGTCATTCGCCGGTGGGGCGACGCTGATCCAGCCGCTGATCTCCGGTCGGCGCATCAGCAGCTGCATGCCGACGAAGGCGCCGAAGGAATAGCCGGCGATCCAGAGCGTGCTGGAGTTCGGGTTGACCATCTGCATCCAGTCGAGTGCCGCCGCGGCATCCGAAATTTCGCCGATGCCGCCATCGTATCGGCCCTGGCTGCGGCCGACGCCACGCGAATTGTAGCGCATGACCGAGAAGCCCATTTTCTCGAAGCTGCGATACATCGAATAGGTGATGCGGTTGTTCATGGTGCCGCCATGCAGCGGATGCGGGTGCAGGACCAGGGCGAGCGGCGCATTGGGCTCGTCGGAGTGGTGGTAGCGCCCTTCCAACCGGCCGTCGGGACCGGCGAACATGACTTCTGGCATTAAAGTGCTTCCGCGATATTCTGGTGCCGTCGTTTGGCGTGACGGCGTGTTGTTGAGGTAATCGTGCCCAAGGCTTTACGATGCCATAGCCTCGGCCGCACGGATCGCAGTCGTGACAGGAGGTGTCCGATCCTGCGCAGTGTCAGGATATCCTGCTCAACGCGCCACGTTCAGCGCGTCCGGAAGAGTTGCCCGGACCGTGGTACATTTTGCGCATCGGCGCCGAAAGATGAGCGGAACGACGTGGACACAGGCATGGACGAACTCCTTATCCTGGCTGACGGGACGGCCACGCGATGCAACAATCCTGTCCGGAAATCTGATGCGCGAAACGGGCGGTGTCGCCGACGATCGCGTATCGGGTTCCGTTTGGTGAGGCGTGTATAACGGTCCTGAATGGCAAAATTCCACAGAAATCGACAGTAGACGTAAATTCTTGTCGATATGGCGTCATCATCATCGCGGCTGCTTGTGTTCGGGAGCGGCAGATACGATGTGATGATTGTCATGACAGTTTATCTCGATGCGAACGCGACCGAAGTGCTGCGTCCGGCGGCGCTCGACGCCATGGTGTCGGCGTCGGTGCTGGCAGGTAATCCTTCGTCGGTCCACGCTGCCGGCCGTGCGGCCCGGCGGGTTCTGGAGGATTCACGGACTGTGTTGGGACGCTCTTTCGGCGTCGATGCCGATCAGGTCGTGTTCACCTCGGGCGGGACGGAGGCGAATGTTCTGGCGATCCATGCGTTCGGGCAAGGGCGACCGATCATGATCGGTGCGACCGAACATGACGCTGTGCGGCAGGCGGCGCCGCATGCCGTTGTACTGCCGGTCGGGCGTGACGGTGTTCTGGACCGGCAAGGTCTTGGCGCGTGTCTGGCGGAGGCACCGGGCGCTTTCGTCTGCGTGATGGCTGCGAACAATGAGACGGGCGTGCTGCATCCTTTGCATGAGGTATCGGCGATCTGCGCGCGTTATGGCGCCTGGCTTCATGTCGATGCCGTCCAGCAGGCCGGTCGCGTCCCGCTGGATTTCGCCACGACGCGCGCTGACAGCATGGCGATCTCCGGTCACAAATTTGGTGGGCCTAAAGGTGCGGGCGCGCTGTTGCTTCGCGAGAGCCGGAAGGTGGCGCCGTTGATTGCCGGCGGCGGGCAGGAGCGGGGCCGCCGGGGCGGCACCCCGGCGTTGCCGGCGATTGCGGGAATGGCGGCCGCGCTGCCGGTCGCCCTGGCGCAGGACTGGACAGTCATCGCGCGGCTAAGGGATGCCATCGATGTTGCGGCGAGGCAGGTTGGCGCAATGGTTGCCGGAGATGGTCTGGCGCCACGCCTGCCGAATACCACATGTCTGGTTCTGCCGAACGTGCCGGCGCAGACACAGTTGATGGCGCTGGATCTGGCGGGTTTCGCTGTTTCGGCGGGGTCGGCCTGTTCTTCCGGCAAGGTGACGGCATCGCATGTGCTGATGGCGATGGGACTGAAGAAGCTGGCGACGCAGGCAATCCGCGTATCCCTGCCATGGAATGTCGAGGCGGCGGCGGTGGACAGGTTTATCATCGCTTACGCCGAGTTGGCCGGGCGATTGGGGAAGCGGGCATGAACGTTTATCTCGACAATCAGGCTACGACACCCTGCGATCCCCGTGTTGTTGAGGCCATGTTGCCGTATTTCACCACCGTTTTCGGCAATCCGCACAGTGCCGGTCATGCCTTCGGTCACGCCGCTGCCGCCGCGGTCGAGATCGGGCGCGAACAGGTTGCATCGCTCATCGGCGCGGAGGCCAGGGAGATCGTCTTCACGTCCGGCGCGACCGAGGCGAACAATCTGGCCATCAAGGGTGCCGTTCGGCACCGGATTGCGCAGGGCAACAAGGCCCGTCGCGTGATTACCGTCGCGACCGAACATAAATGTGTGCTCGAGTCCGTTCATGAGCTTGCAGCGGAAGGCTGCGAGCCGTTGGTATTGCCGGTTCAGCCGGACGGTCGGCTCGATCCCGGCCTGCTGGCTGATGCGTTGCGCGTGCCGACATTGCTGGTCAGCATCATGGCGGCCAATAACGAGACAGGTGTGCTGCACGATCTTTCGCTATTGGCACCCATCGCGCGTGCGGCGGGAGCGACGATGCACAGCGACATGGCGCAGCTCGCAGGAAAGCTGCCTGTGACACTCGATGATTGCGATCTTGCCTCCTTCTCCGCCCACAAGATGTATGGGCCCAAGGGGGTTGGCGCGCTTTATGTCCGTCGTCGACCCCGCGTGCGCCTGCAACCGCTATTCTCCGGCGGCGGTCAGGAAAGGGGTCTGCGTTCGGGAACGTTGCCCAGTGCGTCCATCGTCGGTTTCGGCGTGGCGTGTGCCCTGGCGCAGGCCGAAATGGCCGATGAGGCGCGCCGCACCCGGATGTTGCGCGATCGGTTGTGGGAGGGGCTGCACCGCGCGATGCCTGGCCTCGTCAGCAACGGTGATTCGCAACATCGTCTGCCCGGTGCCCTTAACCTGCGCCTCCCGGCGCCGTTGCGCGCGCTGGAACTGATCGACGCGATGCCGGATCTGGCCGTCTCCACCGGATCGGCCTGTTCGTCGGCCGATGTCGTGCCGTCATATGTCTTGACGGCCATGGGGCTCACGGCAGAAGAAGCGGCGAGAAGCTTGCGTCTGTCTGTCGGACGCTTTACCTCCAGCGCGGATATAGCGCAGGCGATCGAAATCGTTTGCCGCGCACTGCACTCATTGGCTTTTCAGGACGGATCGACATGCCTCATATGATCTTCATCGAACGAGACGGGACGCGCCGCGAGGTGGATGCGCCGCTCGGCCTTTCGGTTCTGGAGATCGCCCACAAGCACGATATCGACCTGGAAGGCGCTTGCGAAGGTTCGCTGGCCTGTGCGACGTGTCATGTCGTTGTCGATCCCGACTGGGCGGCCAAGCTGTCCGCGCCGACGGACGATGAAGAAGACATGCTCGATCTGGCTTTCGGGCTGGAGAAGACGTCGCGTCTGGGTTGCCAGATCGTGATGACCGATGCGCTGGACGGGCTGACCGTTCGGTTGCCGAAGACGTCCTGAGTTTTCCGTTCCGCCGAAAGCGGCGGCTGGTTGTGGAGTATCCATGCGTATTCTCGTCGCCATGTCCGGCGGCGTCGACAGTTCGGTCGTCGCGGCACTTCTGAAGCAGGAAGGGCATGACGTCATCGGCGCGACGCTGCAACTCTATGACCACGGTGAGGCGACGAAAGCGGGTTCGTGCTGCGCCGGGCGCGACATCATGGATGCGCGGGCCGTGGCCGATCGGCTGGATATTCCGCATTATGTCATTGACGCGGAAGAGCGTTTCAGAAATAGCGTGATCGAACGCTTCGCGGACAGTTATGCGCGGGGCGAGACGCCGGTGCCGTGTGTCGCCTGCAATCAGGGCGTGAAATTCACCGATCTTCTGGGCATGGCGCGCGATCTTGGATGCGAGGCGATGGCCACGGGGCACTATGTGCGCCGGATCGAAAAGGACGGAACGGTGGAACTGCATCGCCCCGTTGATCTGTCGCGCGACCAGTCATGGTTCCTTTTCGCCACGACCCGCGATCAACTCGATTTTCTGCGTTTTCCGCTCGGCGCGATGCCGGACAAGGATGCGGTGCGGGCCAAGGCCGAGGAGCTTGGGCTGGCGGTTGCCACGAAGCCGGACAGTCAGGATATCTGCTTCGTACCAACAGGTTCCTATGCCGGGTTGGTCGAAAAGCTTCGGCCGGAGACCGGTGCGGCGGGAGAGATCGTGAATGCGGACGGTGATATCGTCGGGCGGCACGATGGCATTGCCCGCTATACGGTCGGTCAGAGCAAGCGTCTCGGCGATATCCATACGCAGACGAAAGATGGAGCGCGCCAGATGGTGACGCGCATCGACGCGACGACGCGCCGCATTGTCGTGGGGCCGAGACAGGGTGCGGGGCGGCATCGCTTTCGTCTGCGCGATATGAACTGGCTGATCGATGCTGGCGAAGAGGGCATTCGGTGCAGCGTGCAGATCCGGGCGAGGGAAGCCGTTCGGGAGGCGTGGATCCGGCAGGAAGGCAACCATACGGTGGTTACGCTTGATGAAGCCGCCATGCCAGCGCCGGGACAGGCCTGCGTGCTCTACCGGGACTCTCACGTACTGGGGGGCGGATTCATTACCGCGGATATCGAAGAAGAGAGCGCGCAGTGACAGTGAACCGGCAAAACCGCCTCGTCATTGGCACCCGGCGCTATTCCTCCTGGTCATTGCGTGGATGGCTCGCGGTGCGGTTGGCGGGACTGGACGTGCAGGATGTTGTCATCCCATTGCGCGGTGGTGGTCAGACAACCGAAATTCACGATGTTTCCCCGAATGGGCTGGTTCCGTATCTTGAACATGACGGGGCATGTGTCTGGGAAAGTCTGGCGATCTGCGAATATTGCGCTGAACATGAGCCGACGTTGTGGCCGTCGGATCGACTGGCCCGCGCCCATGCGCGAAGTGTAAGCGCTGAAATGCATGCCGGTTTCTCTGCGCTGCGGCGCGCATTGCCGATGAATCTCGGTCGTTTCGCGCCGCGCGCCGCTCTCGATGACGCGGCAATGCAGGATATCGCGTCGATTGATCGCCTGTGGCGTGCTGCTCTCGCACAATATGGCGGGAAATTTTTGTTCGGCGACAAGTTGACGGTTGCCGACGTCATGTATGTGCCGGTCGTCCTTCGATTTGAAAGTTACCAGATTGCGACATCTCGGCCGGTGCAGGATTATATGAGGGCGATCGTCGCGCACCCGCTCGTGCAGTTGTGGCGAGACCTTGCGGCACAGGAACCGGCGGCCTGGCATCTGGAACGATATGAGGCGCTTGATTGATCCTCTGAACGGGATCATCTGGCTGAGGGGGAACAGCCATTATCGCCGGACTTTTCGTGGCCGCTTGAAATCTCCCGAATGCATGGCGGCATCTGCTGTTATTTCCTGGAAAGGGCGTCGGGTTTATGAGCGGCCTTTGCCTGTGTCTTGTCGCTTTTGACAACAATCTTCGGATTCTTCGCTAACGCTTTTACGTCGTTATTTTTGATCTTTATTTGCTTGGTTATTGTTTTTTCGACATGGCCATGTGTCTCTCCATGCTGGGTTTTCCATGTGACGGCGTCGCCCTTTTTGAAGCGCGTATCGGTCATTCCGTGTTCCTTTCCCTGAACTGATGACAACGTCAACGCCCAGTCCGTCTATCGGATTTAGGGAAAAGAATGCGGCAACTCCATAACGCGACAACGCGTTGCCCTTGCGCAAAACAGTCAGGACAGGGCGAATGGCGAACGATCTAGAAGCGGCTGATCGCGTGACGATCAACGACCAGACTTTCCAGCGCGGACCGCAGGGGGCGACCCATCAGACGGCAAGGGGTGAAACGCCGACATTGACGACGCAGCAGGGGGTTCCGGTCTCCGACGACCAGAACTCTCTCAAGGCAGGACCGCGCGGCCCGGTAGTGCTTGAGGATTTCCACCTTCGCGAGAAAATCTTTCACTTCGACCACGAGCGTATTCCGGAGCGCGTCGTCCATGCGCGGGGTTATGGTGCTCATGGCTTCTTCGAACTTACCGACTCACTTTCGGAATACACTCGGGCGAGTGTCCTGAGTAAGGTCGGTCAGCGAGTGCCGGCCTTCGTGCGCTTTTCGACTGTTGCGGGCAACAAGGGCTCGTTCGATCTTGCGCGCGATGTTCGCGGCTTCGCCGTGAAACTGTACACGGAAGAGGGGAACTGGGATCTCGTTGGCAACAACATTCCTGTATTCTTCATTCAGGACGCCATAAAATTTCCGGATATGGTGCATGCGGTCAAACAGGAGCCTGATCGCGGTTTTCCTCAGGCCCAGTCGGCGCACGATAATTTCTGGGACTTCGCGTCGCTGTCGCCCGAAACGACGCATATGCTCATGTGGGTCATGTCCGATCGTGCCATTCCCCGGTCTTTCCGGTTTATAGAAGGATTTGGCGTCCACACCTTCCGGCTTGTCACTGCGGAAGGCAAGTCGACCTACGTCAAATTCCACTGGAAACCGAAGCAGGGCCTGCAATCCGTCGTCTGGAACGAGGCGGTCAAAATCAATGGAGCCGATCCGGATTTCCATCGTCGCGATCTCTGGGATGCGATTACCTCCGGTAATTATCCGGAATGGGAGCTTGGCGTTCAGCTCTTTGACGATTCGTTTGCCGACAAATTCGACTTCGATATCCTTGATGCGACAAAGTTGATTCCGGAGGAGATCGTCCCGGTTCGCCGGGTTGGGCGGCTCGTTCTGGACCGGATGGTCGACAATTTTTTTGCGGAAACCGAGCAGGTCGCGTTCTGCACGCAGAATATTGTGCCAGGCATCGATTTCACGAACGATCCTCTGCTACAGGGCAGAAATTTCTCGTATCTGGATACGCAGACAAAGCGCCTTGGCGGGCCTAATTTCACGCATATTCCCATAAACGCACCGAAGTGCCCGTTCCATAACTTCCAGCAGGACGGCCATATGGCGATGCATAACCCAAAGGGGAGGGTTAATTACGAGCCCAACTCATGGGGGGGCGGCCCACGGGAGAACCCGAAAACGGGCTACGTGCCGTTCGCTGAGGAAGTTCGTGGCCCCAAGACGCGGGAGCGCGGCGAACTGTTTGCCGACCACTACAGTCAGGCGCGGCAGTTCTACATCAGCCAGACCAAGCCTGAGCAGATGCACATCAAAAATGCATTTGTTTTCGAGCTTAGCAAGTGCGAGCATCCCGTCATTCGTTCGCGTGTTGTCGCCCATTTGCTCAATGTCGATCAGGATTTGGCACAGAATGTCGCCAAGGGATTAGGTCTGGATGCCCTGCCGGAAGCAGCCCCGCCAGCGCGGCCGGTCGTCTCGACACTGCCGGCGTCCGACCCGTTGAGCATTCTCAAGAATGGTCCGACGTCGTTTGCTGGACGCAAACTCGGTGTGCTGGTGACAGATGGCACGGACGCCGCATTGCTTGACGCCCTGAAGGCTGCTGCTGATGCTGAAGGAACGATCATCGAACTTGTTGCGCCGTCGGTTGGCGGCGTCGTGTTAAGTGATGGAAACAAGATTCCGGCTGGTCAGAAAATTGTCGGTGCACCATCTGTATTATACGACGCTGTTGTTCTTCTGCCTTCGAAGGATGGTGCCGATTTGCTTCTGAACGAAGCGACGGCCCGCGACTTCGTGGCCGACGCCTTCGCACATGCCAAGTTCATCGGTTATGTGGATGATGCTACGGCCCTCCTCGAGCGCGGTGGGATTGGCGCGGGCGATCATGACGGTGGTATCCTGCCGCTTGGAAAGGCAGCAGATATGAGTCACTTTATCACTGCCTGTCGTGCACTTCGCTTCTGGCCGCGCGAAGACAAGACACATACTGTATAAGCAGGAAAAGCCCGCTGGAAATTTATCCGGCGGGCTTTGGTTTGAGAACTTGATCTTTATCCGTGTCTATTGCGTTTTCGTCTTTTAATGCTGCAATAAATATGGACGCTCTGACGCTCTATATGTTGGTAAAATAGAAGACTATTCTTTCTATACTATAGAAAGTTCAAAAACTTCCGTAATTTTCCGTTCCTTGTCTTAATTGGGGATGGTGGCCTGAAGCAGCGGTTTTCTTTTATGCTGAAAAGCGCCTTGATTTGACGCGCGTAAGGCTAAGCCGGTTTGTCGCTGTTCCTGAAACACCATCCGCTTCTGAGCAGCCAACGGTCGGGAAAATCCTGAGCGGGTATATCGAGAAGCGAAATATGCGGGTCGCCAGCTGGCCAACCTCAAATATGCAGCGGCTGCTGTTACCGAACGCCTTGGGGATTTGCAGCCAGCCCGTATCAGCCGTCTGACGTGCAGGACTCATACGAAGAAGCGGCGTGAGCACGGGCGGGGAGGGATGGTTAGCGGAGCATTTCGTCCCGCCAGCGATGGAACAATCATCAAAGAGCTTGTCACGCTTCGGTGGGCACAGTCTGTCGGCTAAACGGCTGAAATGCCGCAGATCGATATGCTGCGTAATCTCGCGGCAACGAGACAAGTGGCTCTCGAAAGCGGAGGCGGATCGGCTGCTGGAGGCAGAAATTGATGAGCACGCCCGACTGTTCATCATGCTGGCGCTTTACAGCGGGGTGCGATTCGGGGTGATTCTGTCGTTAACGTGGCAGCAGGTCGATCTCGTGTCGGGTGTAATAAACTTCGGGAGAGGGACCGGAAACAAGGGGCGAGCAATCGTGCCAATGGTTCCGGACCTTCATGCGGCGATGCGAATCGCTGTCGGTATCCGAACGACTGACAGCGTGATCGAGTATCGCGACAAATACGTCAAAAGCATCAAGACAGGGTTTCATATGTCCGTGACGCGTGCGGGATTGGGTCACGTTACACCCCATAGCCTCCGGCACACCTGCGCAACCTGGCTTATGATGAAGGGTATGCCGTTCGAGATGGTCGCCAAGTTCCTTGGCAACAGCGTTGAAATGATCGAGCGCGTCTACGGGCATCATAGTCCGGACTGGCTTCGTCGCGCAGCCGAGGCTCTATCCGGTCTCTCCGATTCGCCGGAGTTTTCTGTGCCAACTGGCCCAGAGAGCTTGTCGGCACGATTTCGGAAAACCTAATGAAATTATGGTGCTGCTAGCGAGGATTGAACTCGCGACCTCTCCCTTACCAAGGGAGTGCTCTACCACTGAGCTACAGCAGCAGCCTGGTGCGCTTCCTAACTTTTCGGGCGAGGCGCTGCAAGCCCCAAAAAGCAGAAAACGTTATTCGTCTCAATCGTCTCGGTGAATTTTTTCCATACGCTCATGGCGCTCCTGCGCCTCAATGGACAGGGTTGCGATCGGCCGTGCTTCCAGTCGCTTCAATCCGATCGGCTCTCCTGTTTCCTCACAAAAACCATATGTCCCGTTCTCAATCCGCAGCAGGGCCATATTGATCTTGACGATCAGTTTTCGTGCCCGATCGCGTGTCCGCAGTTCCAGGGCACGATCAGTTTCAACACTCGCGCGATCTGTGACATCGGCCTCGTGAATGCCGCCTTCAGACAAGCTGGCAAGCGTTCCATCAGCTTCCTTCAGCAGGTCTACACGCCACCGAAGCAGTTTCTGACGAAAATACTCGACCTGAAGCGCACTCATAAATTCTTCAGCGTCAGAAGGCCGATAATCCGGCGGAAGTGTAATCATCCTCATTCGTCCTTTTGCACGACGACAAGCGGGACGCGGCCTCGGAGCACAAGAAACCGAAGTCGAGCTTGCGCGGCTTATAGCGATCGAAACGGAGCTCGCCAAGTCATCTGTTGGTGCATTGCATGATGTTCCAGATGGGTCTGCGGCTTATCCATCAGTCAAGGACATGCGATAGGCGTTCGCCTTATATTAACTAAATTTTCATAAAGACGATGTATATGTTCGGAAAAGCGAGAAGGGATATGTTCCGATTTTTCGTGCACTGGAGATTTCAACCATATTTATGTGGCGATTTTTGCTTTCCCTACGATGGAGAGTATTTCCAATGCTGCTTTCCTTTTTGATGTCTATACACGCGCAGGCGGCAACGGTTCGCATCAAGGATATCACGGATATGGAAGGCGTGCGTGCCAATCAGCTGATCGGATACGGTCTGGTGGTCGGATTGAACGGCACCGGTGATCGTCTGACCAATTCGATCTTCACGCGAGAAACACTTATCAGCATGTTGAATCGTCTCGGCGTGAACATTCGCGATCAGGAGACACAGTTGCAGACGCACGATGTCGCTGCCGTGATGGTGACGGCCGATTTGCCGCCTTTCTCACATGGTGGAAACCGGATCGATGTGACGGTATCCGCAGCGGGAGATGCATCTTCCCTGACCGGAGGCACGCTGCTGGTAACGCCTCTCATGGCCGCTGACGGCGAAGTATATGCGGTGGGGCAGGGTTCACTTGCGACGAATGCCTTCTCGGTACGTGGGGCTGCGGCAACATTTACGCGTAATGTCCCGACAACGGGTCATATCGCGAACGGTGCGATCGTCGAGCGGGAGGTTCCGTTTGATTTGGGTGCCCGACAGCATATACACATCAGCCTGAGAAATCCGGATCTTACAACGGCGTCTCGAATAGCAAGTGCGATTGATCGAGTTTTCGGCCCTATAGCTACCGTACAGGACCCACGGACGGTCGTAATTGACTTGTCAGGACGAGATGCAGTTGGAACTTTGTCACGCATTGGCGACCTGCTGATACAGCCCGATACGCCGGCGAAAGTCGTGGTTGATGAAGCAAGCGGGACGATCATAATGGGCGCGGACGTGCGGATTAGTACTGTGGCCGTTGCGCAGGGTAATCTTACGGTTCAGGTCACAGAAACACCTGAGGTTGCTCAGCCGGGACCATTTTCAAATGGCCAGACTGCTGTCGTGCCGCGTACGAATATCGCCGTGAATACTGGAAGCCAGCATCATCTTGCCGTTTTGCGAAGTGGTGCGACCCTGCGTGATCTCGTTGGTGGCTTGAATGCTCTTGGAGTGGGGCCGCGCGATATGATCAGCATTCTACAGGCCATCAAGGCTGACGGCGCGCTGCAAGCCGATTTGGAAATGCGTTGATGACCGATCTTGCTCCGCTGGCAATGCAAGGCCGATCCCTCTCAATCCAGCCTGTCAATCAAACCAAGACGTGGAAAGCCGCCAATGAGTTTGAAGCAATGGCAATCAATGAGATGCTTCAACCAATGTTCGAGACCGGGGAGGCGGGTGACGATGCTCCACTTGGTGGCGGCATTGGCGAGAAGCAGTTTAAACCGATGCTCGTCAACGAAATCGCCAAGAATATGCAGCAATCGGGAGGGTTAGGCTTAGCTCATGAAATATACAACAAGATGATGGCAATGCAGAATAGGAAATGATGGTATGGAAGATGACCTTAATACCTTGATCGCTATTCTCAAAAGTGAAAACCAAGCATTGGAAGAAGATCGTCTGGCAGACGTTAAAGTTCTTCTGCCGCAAAAAGAGGCGTCTGCTGCCCTTGTGGCGCGCACTGGTACCTTAATGCAATCAGCGGATGCATCACTTCAACGCTCTTTAGATCAGCTTGATGATTTGGCTAGCAGAAATGCACTATTGCTGAAGAAAAAAATTGATATACAGAAAAACTTGATAAGACTATTGGCGGATGCTTCATTCACAGAAGGGCCAGCACTGTACGGGCGAAATGGAAATCGCACCGAGGTAAAATCTGGCATCAGCCTTATTTTGAACCTAGAACAATAGAAAGCTACTGCTGGCATCTGTTCAGGCGTCGAAATTGGTTTTATTCAGGAAGATATGGGGTCATAATTACAATATTAATGAGATAAAAATATGAAATCTTTGGCGTTTGTTGGCTTGGCTATCGTTTCGATGAATGCAGTGGCCGACTGCAAGGCTGCTGTTTCAGTGCAATGCGATAATGATAGATTTCGAATGGATCAGCAGTCATTCGAGCAGGGTGGTGCAGGCAGGGCCGATTTGCCGGAACATATATGTGGCCGGGTGGTAGCCGTAGCGCCAATGGCACGGCGCACTCGCAGCGGATTACATAGCTTTTTTTATGTTGATGTTGGACAGGGTGTCTCTATTCGCATCGTTTCCGATCTTGATCGGATGAATGCCCCGGCTTGGCCCTGGGTGAGAAAAGGTGACGAAGTGGATATCATCGGGCGGTATTATTATGACAATTTGCGGCGGCAGGGCATTGATTGGACCCACCACGGCGTTGGTCGTCATTGGGACACGCCGGGAAACGTTATCGTTAACGGTACAAAATTTCAGTAATCGAAAAAGGGAAGGAGATCGCCTTTCTTCCAGGGCGATCTCCCCTCATTCAGCCATCGCTGGCTGTTTCAGAGCGTTTCTCGTCGCTCCCCTCATCACCGTCTGATGTCGGTGAGCCGGTTTCGATGATATCGAAATCCAGGGCGTCGTTCTTAAGGCCGATTTTCACAGCGCCTCCAGACGCCAGGCGGCCAAACAGGAGTTCTTCAGCCAACGGTTTCTTGATGGTCTCCTGAATGACGCGTCCCAAGGGACGTGCACCATACAAACGATCATAACCGCGCTCAGCTAACCATTCTTTCGCGGCAGAAGAGATTTCGATCGTGACGTGGCGATCGGCCAGCTGTGCCTCCAGCTGAAGAACAAATTTCTCAACGACGCGTCCGACAGTTTCGGGCGTGAGGTTCGCGAACGGGATAGTCGCATCCAGACGGTTGCGGAATTCGGGTGTGAACATCCGCTTGATCGCGTCTTCATCTTCTCCCGACCGCTCCGTCCGACCAAAGCCCACCGCTTCCTTGCTGAGATCTGCCGCGCCCGCATTTGTTGTCATGATCAGGATCACATTGCGGAAGTCCACAACCTTGCCGTTGTGATCCGTCAGCCGTCCGTGATCCATAACCTGCAGCAGAACGTTGTAGAGGTCCGGATGTGCCTTTTCGATCTCATCAAGTAGTAGAACGGCGTGGGGATGCTGATCGATTGAGTCGGTCAGCAGTCCGCCCTGATCGAAGCCGACATAACCCGGCGGCGCGCCGATCAATCTCGAAATCGAGTGTCGCTCCATATATTCCGACATGTCGAAACGGATGAGTTCGATCCCAAGAGACGAGGCCAGTTGTTTGGCAACTTCGGTCTTGCCGACGCCGGTCGGGCCGGAAAACAGGTAATTTCCAATCGGCTTCTCTGCGTCTCGAAGTCCTGCCCTCGAAAGCTTGATGGCTGCTGTCAGGGCTTCGATTGCACGATCCTGACCGAAGACCATGTTTTTCAGGTCGCGTGACAATGAGCGCAATGTTTCACGATCATCAGCCGACACGCTTTTGGGCGGAATGCGCGCAATCTTGGCGACGATATCCTCAACATCTTTCAGGGTCACCGTCTTGCGACGCTTGTTCTCGGGTACAAGCATCCGAGAAGCGCCGACCTCGTCGATGATATCTATCGCCTTGTCTGGTAGCTTGCGGTCATGGATGTATTTCGATGAAAGCTCTACGGCGCCACGCAATGCTTCTTCTGTATAGCGCACCTTGTGATGACGTTCGTAGTTCACCTTCAGGCCGCGCAATATCTTCAGTGCATCTTCCTGTGAAGGTTCCGGTACGTCGATCTTCTGAAAGCGCCGAACAAGTGCCCGGTCTTTCTCGAAATGCTGACGGAATTCCTTATAGGTGGTCGAACCAATGCAACGGAGCGTGCCTGCCGCCAAGGCGGGTTTGAGTAGGTTGGAGGCGTCCATCGCACCGCCGGAGGTCGCGCCAGCACCAATCACGGTGTGGATCTCATCAATGAAGAGGATGCCGCCGGGGTTCTGGTCAAGTTCGGTGACCACGGCCTTCAGGCGCTCCTCGAAATCGCCACGGTAGCGGGTTCCCGCCAACAGCGATCCCATGTCGAGAGCGTAGATCGTGCTCTTGAGCAACACTTCAGGCACATCGCCTTCCACGATCCTCTTGGCCAGGCCTTCCGCAATCGCTGTCTTGCCGACACCGGGGTCACCGACGTAGAGCGGATTGTTCTTCGTGCGGCGGCACAGGATCTGGATGGTGCGCTCGATCTCCGCATCGCGACCGATCAACGGGTCGATCTTTCCCTCCTCGGCGCGGACGTTCAGATTGACGCAATAGGTGCTGAGAGCCTCCTGATTTTTCTGGGCCTTCCCCCGGTCCGGACGCTCCGCTTCGGAATTGTCTTTTGCAGAGGCCGATGGGCGGCGTGTCGTGCGATCCGGCGCCTTGGCGATACCGTGAGAGATGAAATTCACGGCATCCAGACGCGTCATGTCCTGCAATTGCAGGAAATAGACGGCATGGCTTTCCCGTTCAGCGAATAGTGCCACCAATACATTGGCGCCGGTGACTTCATCGCGGCCGGTCGACTGGACATGAATGGCGGCGCGCTGAATGACACGCTGAAAGGCTGCCGTAGGCTTGGGTTCGCCTGGTCGGTCAGCAGCAAGCCCTGCCAGATCCTTATCCAGGAACTCCGTAAGATCGGCACGCAGCTTATCGAGATCGATGCCGCATGCCTTGAAGACAGTCACCGAGTCGGCGTCTTCCGTCAGCGCCAGCAGCAGATGTTCGAGGGTCGCGTATTCGTGGCGACGTTCGCCTGCCAACGTAAGGGCACGATGGAGCGTTTGTTCGAGCGTACGAGACAACATGATATGCGCTCCTCTCAGATTGGCTCGACATGTGTTTGACCAGAGCGGGGGTCTGCCGAACCAAATTCCCGATAACGGGTATCTTGTCGTGCGCTGAACCAATGCGCCAGCGCGAAACGAGTTGTTGATGAAAAAGTTTTTGCGTCTGGAAAGCTAGATGTCGGTCTTTGTTCAGGCTTTTTCAATTGTGCATTGAAGAGGGTGTTGATTCTGGCGCGCCAGATCCATGACCTGAGTCACCTTGCTCTCAGCGACCTCATAGGTGAAGACGCCGCATACGCCCACGCCACGCTTATGAACGTGAAGCATGATGTTCGTGGCTTCATCGCGTGACTTACTGAAAAAGCGTTCCAGCACATGCACGACGAACTCCATGGGGGTGTAATCGTCGTTCAGCATCAACACCTTGTACATGGCGGGACGACGTGTCTTGGGGCGTGGCTTGACCACCACGCTGGTGTGTAACTGGCCGTCGTCGTTGTCGCCGTCCGTGCCATTGTCGTTAGGGTCGTCGGGCGATTGCATGGCGGCATGCCGGCGCAGGACATGTTCTGTTATGGCGGCGCGCATGGGGTGGCTTGATCCGGATCGTCGTGACAGCATGGTGAGCATCATATGGGATCGGGGCGCGGGGAGGGAAGAGGTGTCGTCAGGCGCAAAAAGAACGATGCACACTCTCTTTTAACAAAGTTCCGACAATATCTTTGTGGACGATACGAAACTTGTCTGTTTATCATCATCAGTCTGCAGAGGATGGGGTTGCCCGGTGAACGATTGCCTTGCCGAACGTAATACAATCCCTCAGCGGGTCTGGCGTAAACCATGGGTTGCGGTAAGTGCACTGCTGGGCATTGCCACATATTCTCATGCGGCGCATGCGCAGTATGTCGGACATATCAGCAGCTTCGTAATGGACGCCAATAGTGGTGCCGTTCTTGCGCAGAGCGATCCTGACCTCCAGCGTTATCCGGCCTCGCTCACGAAGCTGATGACGCTCTATCTGACATTCGGTGCCTTGCGGTCAGGGCAAGTCTCGATGGACACGCAGGTGCCGGTATCGATTCATGCCGCCACGATGGCGCCGTCAAAGCTTGGGCTGGTGCCTGGAACCCGATTTAGCGTGCAGCAGGCCATACTCGGTCTTGTCACGAAGTCGGCCAATGATGCGGCCTGCGCGTTGGGCGAGCTCATCGGTGGCGGAGATGAAGTGCGCTTCGCAAACATGATGACCCAACAGGCCCGGGCGCTTGGGATGGCCAATACGACGTTCCGCAATGCATCCGGGCTGCCGGACCCGGAGCAGGTTACGACTGCACGCGACCTTGCGACGCTGACGCAGCATCTGATTAGAGATTATCCCGAATACTATCATTTTTTCTCTACGCCCATGTTCGCGTTCCACGGTCGTCTTGTGCCCAATCACAATCCGATGCTGAAAATCTATGCTGGCGCGGATGGCCTCAAGACGGGTTATACGGACCTGGCCGGACGGAATCTGATTACATCGGCGCAGCGTAGCAATGTGAGGCTCATCGGGGTGGTTCTGGGATCCTCATCCAACGTCCAGCGTACGCATGTCATGACCGCCTTGCTCGACAAGGGGTTTTCCGATGAAGGCGTTGCGCCCGTCGCGCCTCTGGTGCCGGTTGTCATGGCTCGCGCTAGATCGCGTTCGTTCTCACGCCATGGTTATTTCTTTGCCACCTCTTCTCGCATGCTGGCGAACCAGCCGATGGAAGTCGCGGAAGCGCCGACAGGGCCTCGGCGCTACGCGCCTGTTTCCCGCCTACATCGGCATGTTGCGACCAGTGCCAACGTTCATATGGTGAGTGCCCATCATATTATCGGACGCAAGCATGCGGCTCGACGCCACGGGTAGGCTTGTATTGCAAGTTATTTGACGCATCAGGGTTGCTCCAGCCGCCCGGAAGACGCATTTTCTCGGCAGTAAGCGATATGAATGCTGATAGCTGAGACGTCGACAAGAGGGTGATGATGGACGCGGAAACGAGCGAGCGCGGAATAGTCCTGCATTCCGAGGAGGATTTCGCAGGGCTGCGGGCTGCCGGAAAACTTGCAGCCGAGACGCTGGATATGATCACGCCGCATGTCCGTGCCGGAGTGACGACAGGTGAACTCGACGTGATCATTCATGAATTCACGCTGGCACATGGGGCCACACCCGCCCCACTCAACTACCGCGGCTATCCCAAATCATCCTGCATTTCCATCAATCACGTTGTCTGCCACGGTATTCCGGGTGAGAGACGTCTCAATGATGGCGACATCCTGAACATCGATGTTACCTCCATCCTGGATGGCTGGTATGGCGATTCCTCGCGTATGTATTACGTTGGCGATGTTCCGAAAAAAGCCCAGAAGCTTGTCGATGCGACGTATGAGGCATTGATGATCGGGGTGGCCCAGGTTGCGCCTGGCCGAACCCTTGGGGATGTCGGACACGCCATCCAGTCTTTCGCCGAAGGGAAACGACTGTCAGTCGTGCGTGATTTCTGCGGACATGGCATCGGTCGGACGTTCCACGCGGCGCCGAACGTTCTGCATTACGGCAAGCCCGGTCATGGCGTCGTCCTGCGGGAAGGCATGGTTTTCACGATCGAACCCATGCTCAATCTTGGTCGGCCGGACGTGAAAATTCTGGAGGATGGATGGACAGCAGTCACCCGTGACCGTTCCTTGTCTGCCCAGTTCGAACATATGGTTGGCGTAACGTCCGACGGCTGTGAAATCTTCACGTTGTCGCCGGCCGGGCTCCACAGGCCGCCTTATTCAACGCAGTAACATAGAGCGAGATTCCGTGCATCGTTATCGTCGTGCCTTTGCCGTTTTGTCCTGCACTCTCCTTGTCGAGGTTGCGTTTCCGGTTCACACGAATGCCGCGCCGCCGCCAGGCACGTCGAACGATCCGCTGGCATTCGGTACGGATGGCGGACGGCTCCCACCGCTGGCGCCCGCTGTCGGGCATCATGGAATGGTCGTCAGCGCGCAGCATCTGGCTTCGGAGGTCGGTGCGAAGATCCTTTCCTCAGGCGGCAACGCGGTAGATGCATCTGTGGCTGTGGCTTACGCATTGGCTGTCGTCTACCCGGCAGCCGGCAACATCGGCGGCGGTGGTTTCATGACGCTGCGCTTGCCCGACGGTCACACGACATTCATTGATTTTCGCGAGCACGCGCCTTTAAGGGCGACGGCGACCATGTATCAGGACGCGCAAGGGAGTGTCGTGCCGGGTGCATCCGTGTCTGGCTGGAAAGCTGTCGCCGTTCCCGGCACCGTGGCGGGAATGGAACTCATTCTGAAACGGTGGGGGCATCTCTCCCGCGCCAAGGTCATGGCGCCGGCGATTGCGCTCGCTCGGGACGGGTTCGTGTTGGGCGATGGCGATGTGCAACTTTTACATACGAGCACCGATGTCTTTCGGCGTGATCCGAATGCAAGGGCTGTCTTCCTTCACCCGGACGGGTCTCCGCTGGAAGTGGGGGACCGTCTCGTTCAGACCAATCTGGCGCATACACTATCGCTGATTGCGGCTCAGGGCGAAAAGGCTTTCTACAACGGCCCGATCGCGCAACAGATGATTGCCGGAAGCAATGCTGGCGGCGGTATTCTGCAAGCTGCGGATTTTACGGGATACAAGGCTCGGGAACTCAAGCCCATACAGTGTCGCTACCGTGGCTACACCGTCGATACGGCGCCTCCGCCAAGCGGCGGCGGCGTGGCGCTTTGCGAGATGCTTAATATTCTGTCCGGATACGATCTTTCCCGCCTTGGCGTAAGAAGCACGGAAGGAATACAACGGCAGATCGAAGCCATGCGGCATGCCTACTCCGACAGGCGTGGGCTCGGTGACCCGGCTTTCGTGCAAAATCCGATCGCTCATCTGATTGATCCGGATTATGCCAGACAGATCAGGGCGGGCATCCCGACAGATCAAGCATTGAAATCGTCTGACCTTTCAATCGGTGACCCGTTGCCGCATCCCGCGTCTGCTCAAGCCGCCAGCGACACGGAGAAGCACGAGACGACGCAGTTTTCCGTCATGGACCGGAGCGGTATGGCGGTCTCCTGCACATATACGCTGAACGGGTGGTTCGGTGCAGGCGTTATCGGTGGTAATACCGGCGTTTTCATGAATGACGAGATGGACGACTTCTCTGCAAAACCGGGGGCGTCTAACATGTTCGGGATCGTGGGGTCGGTTGCGAATGCCATTGCGCCGGGAAAAACGCCGCTTTCATCGATGTCGCCGACCATTCTTTCCAGAAACGGCCACACGACCATGGTGGTCGGCAGTCCCGGCGGATCGAGGATTCCAACAATCACGCTGTCCGTGATTCTGGGCGTGATTGATGGCGGTCTCGATATTCAGCAAGCGGTCGATCTTCCCAGAATCCACGAGCAATGGATGCCGTCGGCGATTGAGGCGGAGGCTGGTGCGATGAGCGATGCGACCGTCGCCGCGCTGACGAAGGAAGGCTATGAAATCTCGCCGCATAAGCCCTGGGGTGTGGCTGAGGCGATCCTGGCGGGCCGCCCGGACGCGAAAAGTGCGCCGACCGGTAATCTTTACGGCGGTTATGACAGGCGCCATCCGGGTGGTGCCGCAGACGGTCTGTGAGGTAAATGTTTTTGCCCTCTTGCCATCCCCGGTGGAAATGGTGTTAACCATGCCCCGGGAGATCGGCCTTGGACGGGCGCCTTGCCAACCCGGTCAGGTCCGGAAGGAAGCAGCCGCAGTGAGTTTTGTCCGGGTCATGTGTTCGGTCTCCCACCTTTCTCATAAAATGGTCTATCGTCGTAGCGTATGAGTGAGTACGAGGACGAAGATCGTCGCGACGATGTGCCGCTACCGCCGATGCAGGATGGCGGTTTCTTCGATGCGCCGTCCGTTGCACCAAAAGCACCTTACCGTGTGTTGGCCAGGCAATATCGCCCGACCCATCTGGACGATCTGATCGGGCAGGAAGCGACCGTGCGCATCCTGCGTCGGGCTTTCGAACTTGGCCGCGTCGCGCATGCCTTCATGCTGACCGGTGTGCGAGGGGTGGGGAAGACCACAACGGCGCGTATCATCGCGCGCGCCCTTAACTGCATCGGGCCGGACGGCCAGGGTGGTCCGACAGCCGATCCCTGCGGCGTCTGCGCCAATTGCACAGCGATTCTGGCGGACCGTCATCCTGACGTTCTCGAAATGGACGCCGCATCCCGCACCGGGGTGGACGATGTGCGCGAGATCATCGAGGCAACCCGTTTTCGACCGATGCAGGCCCGAATGAAGGTCTTCATCATCGATGAAGTGCATATGCTTTCGCGCAATGCCTTCAATGCCTTGCTGAAAACACTTGAAGAGCCGCCTGCCCAGGTCACGTTCATCTTCGCGACGACGGAAATCCGCAAGGTCCCGGTGACCGTGCTCTCTCGTTGTCAGCGATTCGATATGCGTCGAGTCCCACAGGATGTTCTCGCCGCACATTTCGGCCGGATCGCCGGAAAAGAAGGTGCGCGTCTGTCGGACGACGCGCTTTCGATCATCGCGCGTGCGGCGGATGGCTCGGTGCGTGACGGTCTTTCTCTGCTGGATCAGGCGATCGCGCAGGCGGATGGGGACGCCGAAGTCAACGCCGAAGCGATCGCCGACATGTTGGGGCTGGCCGATCGGCACTTGGTGTTCGATTTGCTTGATGCCGTGATGAGTGGACGACCGGCGGAAGCGCTGTCGATATCGGCACAGGCATACGAGCGCGGCGCCGATCTCGGCGTGTTGCTTTCCGACCTGTTGTCGTTGCTTCATACGGTGTCCCGTTTCAAGGCGATACCAACATTGCGCGAATCCCGCGATTTGCCCGAGGCGGAGCGCCAGAGAGGCGGTGTTTTCGCGGATCGGCTTTCGGTCGCAACACTTGGTCGGGCGTGGCAGATCCTTCTTAAAGGCATTGCCGAGGTGGAAACTGCGCCAGATCGTCGCGCCGCGGCGGAGATGGTCCTGATCCGGCTGTGTCATGCCAGCATCCTGCCGACGCCTGAACAACTGGCACGGCGTCTGACGGAGCAGGGCGGTGGGACCGATCGCCCTATCGAGGCGGCAGTTCAGGCTACAGGTGATGATCATTCCACTTCGATGGAGACACGGTTTTCGCCATCTTCGGCCACGACGCCGGATGATGGGCCGCATGCGCGTCTTCGGCTCGTCGCGAATGGTGGTGTCGCCTATCCCGAGAGGGAGCTGGCGCACGCCCCGCAGCCTGAGATCGCGAATGAGCCGCCGTCACCCGCCGCCGACGATGGAGAGGGGATGCTTCCGCCACGCTCCTGGCGGGAGATGGTGGCATTCGTCGCCCGCGAGCGGGAGCCACGTTTGCACGGGCTCTTGCGAAACGGCGCGCATCTTGTTCGATTTGCGCCGCCCGTCGTGGAAATACGCATGCAGGACGGCGTTCCTGCCCGAACCGAAGCGCGTCTGCAGGCAATTCTCGATCGGTGTTTCCCAGGTATGTGGCGGATTGTGCCGTCGAAGGCCGAGGGCGACCCTACGCTGGACGAGCAGGGCGCCGAAATTATCGAATTGCATCGCGTCAACGTGCAGGCTCATCCGCTTATTCAGGCCATTCTTGATGCATTTCCCGATGCGACGGTTGGTGAGCCACGCGATGCATCGTTGGATGAATACGGACTTCCTCCTGAGGAGCTCGAGGCAATGACCCAGTTCGGCGGTGGAGATGACGTGCCGGATCTGGAATTTGCGCCGATCGATGCCGATCTGGCGGACGACGATATGCGCGATCACGATTAACAAAGTGTATGGAGACGAGACGACGATGAAAAACCTGGCCGGATTGATGAAGCAGGCTTCGCAGATGCAGGCGAAGATGGAAGAGGTCCAGAACGGTCTCAGCAATATGTCGATCGACGGTATGGCGGGCGCGGGTTTGGTCAGCGTGACACTCAACGGCAAGGGCGATTTGCGGAGCATTCGCATCGACCCAAAATTAGCCGATCCGAATGAGGTTGAAATGCTGCAGGACCTGATTCTTGCGGCGTTTTCTGACGCGCGTGCGAAGGTTGAGACGGCAAGTGCCGAAGAAATGCGCAAGGTGACGGGCGGGTTGGACCTGCCGGCGGGATTGAAATTCCCGTTCTGATCGCGAGGAGCCATCGACATGGGCGGCGGCGATGTTGAACGTCTGATCCAGATGCTGTCTCGCCTGCCGGGCCTTGGTCCGCGTTCCGCGCGCCGCGCGGCGCTCAGCCTGCTGCGACAGCCACAGAGCAGGCTTTTACCGTTGGCGCATGTCATGGAAGCCGCGGCGCGCAACGTCCGGACCTGCTCATCGTGCGGCACGCTGGACAGTTGCGACCCGTGTTCGATCTGTCGCGATCCCGAGCGAGATCACGGCCTTATCTGTGTGGTTGAGACGGTTGGCGATCTATGGGCGCTGGAACGTGCCCTGATTCATCGCGGTGTCTATCAGGTGCTTGGCGGGACACTTTCCGCTCTTTCCGGGCGCGGGCCGGACGATCTGAATATTGCGTCCCTGCTTCGGCGTGTTGAGGCTGGCGGCGTGCGTGAGGTCATCCTCGCGCTTGGTGCGACTGTCGAGGGCGCGACGACGGCGCACTGGTTGCAGGAGCGTCTCGCGCCAAGTGGTGTCGCTGTTACACGCGTCGGTCATGGCGTGCCGATCGGCGGATCGCTGGATGTGCTTGACGATGGCACGCTTGTGGCCGCGCTTACCGCGCGACGGCCTGCCTGATGGTTATTCCGGCGAATATTCCACGTGTGGCGCTCGTTACGGGCGGTGCACGACGAATCGGGCGGCACATCGTGCATGCCTTGGCGACGCAGGGCTTTTCGGTTGCGATTCATTATCGACGTGGTCGCGACGAGGCTGAGGCCCTTCTGGCGGAACTTGCCGTTCCGGGGTGTGTGATTCATGCCGATCTGGCGGATGAAAAGCAGGTGATTCCGCTGGTCCGCTCGGCCCGGGAACGATTGGGGCCTGTTGGCGTCCTGGTCAACAACGCTTCCGTTTTCGAGCGGGACGAATGGCGTGACGCAACGCGAGAGTCCTGGGACAGGCATCTGGAGCCGAACCTTCGGGCGCCTTTTGTGCTGATGCAGCAATTCGCCGAACAACTGCCGGAAGAGGCGCAGGGCGTCATCGTGAACATGCTCGATCAGCGTGTGTGGAATCTAACGCCGCATTTCATGAGCTACACTGTCTCCAAGGCCGCGTTATGGACGCTGACGCAGACGCTTGCCCTGGCGTTCGCCCCGCGGATTCGCGTCAACGCGATTGGACCTGGGCCAGTACTGCCAGCGCCCGGGCAGTCTCAGGCTCAGTTCGATGATATGTGTCGCAGGACGCCGTTGGGCATCGGCGCCAGTCCGGACGAAGTGGCGCAAGCTGTGTTAAGTTTGATCGGGTTGCCGTCCGTTACCGGTCAGATGCTGGCGCTGGACGGTGGCCAGCATCTTCAATGGCGGGGTGCCACCTAGACCGGCCTAATGGGGCGCATGCGCAACATTTGTCAGTCTTCGGGCAACATGCTGTCCAGAACAGCGGGAAAATAGTTTTCCAGCACAAAGGCAATTGGCGCGTCATCATGGCGGAGCAGGAGCGCGCGGTTTTGAAGAATGATGCCGCGTGGCAGGCCGGTCAACGTGCTTGCAACTGAGTGTCGGTGAAAGCCCAGCGGGCGTACGACCCGACCGAATGGCTGGTCCGTCGAGGCAAGAATGCGGTTCATCTCCGGCGTCAGGCGTGCCGTGACATACCAGTTCCAGGCCTCGGAAAAAACGACGTTACCGCAATGCAGGCTCACATGCCGAACAGCGAGGGCGTTTCGATCCGATACCGCGAGATTTGCCAGCAAATCGGGTAGAGCGGGTTCGTGATCGTTCGGCAGACGTTGCGCGCGCAGAGGCGTTCGACCGCCAGTGAGGCGGTCGCAGTGACGCTGCAAGACGGCTGTCGCGCTCGGCTCGGCGGCAAGCTCTCTCTGAAGCGATTGCGGGGAAACGGGCATGGCGCAACACCCCGCCAGGAAGAAAAGCAAAAAAAGCGGACCGCCGATGGCGGCCGCTCTTCCCG
The DNA here is from genome assembly GCF_002005465.1 of Neoasaia chiangmaiensis. Taxonomy (NCBI): domain Bacteria; kingdom Pseudomonadati; phylum Pseudomonadota; class Alphaproteobacteria; order Acetobacterales; family Acetobacteraceae; genus Neoasaia; species Neoasaia chiangmaiensis. The sequence goes on from NZ_CP014691.1 coordinate 3,217,944, forward strand.
TTATCAATTTTCGTGTTCGTCGTTGTCCGTGTTGACTTCGATGTCGTTGCCGAGATCATCGTCATCATCATCCAGATCCGACGTATCTTCCATCACGTCATCGGCATTTTCGTCGTCCGTATCCAGATCGACGTCATCGTCATTCTGATCGGTCTGCGAAGGCTTTGCCTGATCCTGCGGGATGTCACCTGCGCGCTTGGGGCGCGGAATATCGGTCGGCTGCTCGGCGCCGCATTTCGGGCAGACGGCGGGGTTGCGATTCAAATCGTAAAACCGCGCGCCGCACGAGACGCAGACGCGTTTTAGACCGAGTTCTGGTTGTGCCATGATGTCGCCTGTCGATCCTGAACCGGTAAGAGGGAAACGGCATATGCCGCAAGGCACGCGGCCATGCCAGCTTGTGGGACGCCTGTCAAACGTTGAGCTTCAATGTTATGTAATGTCATACCTCTTTTCCCGCCAATTGACAGCCGCCGGCCGGCCACGGAATGAACAGGGTCATGCAACGTTTGTCCGAATCTTCGATACGCCCTCTCATCGTTCGCCGCAGCCCGTCCGGCCTGCGCGGCACCATCAATGTACCGGGCGACAAGTCCATCAGCCACCGGGCATTGATGTTCGCGGCGCTCGCCCAGGGGCGGACGGTCATCAAGGGCCTGCTGGAAGGCGAGGACGTTCTGCGTACGGCGGATGCCATGCGCGCCTTGGGTGCGACGATTTCCCGTGATGGCAGTGATTGGGTTGTTGAGGGGCGTGGCGTCGGGCAACTCCGTGAACCGGACGATGTGCTCGACATGGGTAATTCCGGCACGGGTGCGCGGCTGCTTTCCGGCATTCTGTCCAGTCACCCGTTCAACAGCGTCATGACGGGCGATGCGAGCTTGCGCAGTCGACCGATGCGGCGGGTTACCGCGCCACTTGCGGAAAACGGCGCCTGTTTCGTGACGCGCCGTGACGAGCGCCTGCCGATGGCGATCGTCGGCACCGGGGCGGCGAAGCCGTTGAACTACCGGCTTCCCGTGGCGTCCGCGCAGGTCAAGTCGGCGATTCTTCTTGCTGGTCTGAATGCGGATGGTGAAACGCGTGTTGAGGAGCCTGTGGCCACGCGCGACCACACGGAAAATATGTTGCGCCACTTCGGCGTTCCTGTTCGTGTCGAGACAACAACGGATGGCGGCCGTGTCATTTTCCTGCAGGGGCCTGCTCATCTGACGGCGCGAGATGTGATCGTGCCGGGTGATCCGTCATCTGCCGCTTTTCCCATTGTGGCGGCACTCCTGCTGCCGCAGTCGGATATCGTTATTCGCGGCATCGGCCTGAACCCGCTACGCACTGGCCTGCTGACCACCCTGCGTGACATGGGGGGCGATCTGCGTCTCGAAAATGAACGTATCGAGGGGGGAGAGCCTGTCGGGGATCTGCATGTCCGGGGAAGCGATTTACGTTGTGTCGATGTGCCCGCGGATCGCGCGCCCTCGATGATCGATGAATATCCCGTTCTGGCGGTTGCCTGCTCTTTCGCGAACGGAACATCGCGTCTGCGCGGGCTGGCTGAACTACGTGTCAAGGAAAGCGATCGTCTTGCGGCAACCGTGGCGTTGCTTGAGGCGAGCGGGGTGGTCGTGCGTGTCGAGGGCGACGACATGTTGATTGATGGACTGGGCGCCGGCCAGGTTCCTGGCGGCGGGAAAGTTGCCACCCGTATGGACCATCGGCTTGCGATGAGTGCGATCGTGTTGGGGCTTGCAGCCGGACAGCCCGTCGATGTCGACGACACGGCGTTCATCGATACAAGTTTTCCGGACTTCATCGGGTTGATGAACAAGTTGGGCGCCAACCTCGGCGGAACGGCAGACGCTTCGTGATGGCTCTTATTATCGCGGTGGATGGACCGGCGGCGGCAGGCAAGGGAACGCTTGCGAAGGCATTGGCGGCAAAGCTCGGTTTGCCGCATCTGGATACCGGGCTTCTCTATCGCGCTGTCGGGCGGAAGATGATCCTGTGCGGTCTGGACCCGGCCGTCGATGATGGCGCGGCGGTTGCCGCGGCGCTTGAGCCTGGGGATCTGCAGAGGACAGACCTGCGTGTGCCTGAGATCGATCAGGCAGCCAGCAACGTCGCAACCCAGCCGGCGGTCCGGGCCGCGCTGTTGCAAAGACAGCGCGATTTCGCGAAAGCATTGGGCGGTGTGATCGACGGTCGTGATATCGGTACAGTGGTGTTTCCGGACGCTCCCGTAAAGCTGTTCGTCACGGCGTCAGCCAGAACCCGGGCTCTTCGGCGGCACGCCCAGCTGCACGGCGATGCGCCACTTTCCGATGAGGAGCTGGTGCGTCTGACGTCCGAGATCACGGAGCGTGACAGGAAGGACGCGAGTCGGGCTGTCTCACCGCTCCGATGCGCTGATGATGCCGTGAGGATCGACACGGATTGTCTGAACAGTGCGGAAGTATTGGAACACGCGTTAAAAATCGTCGGCGCACGCTAAGACGGCTTTTTCAAGCCTGAGTCGCGCGGTTTTAGTTGACAACGAAGCGCCTGCGGGTGTCTGTGCGCGCATCGTGCAGATGTGTGCGAGGCCTGCCTGTTGGCAGGCGCATTTCAATGTCGGCCGGGTGCGGGTGCCCGGCAAGTCGTCCGACGTCAAATGACGGGCGCATGCAATAGACCGGTTCGATATGCTCGTGCCGGCGCAGGATTACAGGAACAACATGGCTTCAGCCACTACCAATGCGCCGTCCGCTCATGGCGGTGAGGACTTCGCTGCTCTTCTCGACGAGACTCTTGGCCGGGATACCGGCTTCGACGGGTCTGTCGTCACGGGCCGCGTCGTTCGTCTGACCGACGAATTCGCGATCGTCGATGTCGGCCTGAAGAGCGAAGGGCGCGTTGCGCTTAGGGAATTCGGCCCGCCGGGTGTTGCCCCGGATGTCAAGCCGGGCGACGTGATCGAACTCTACGTTGAGCGTTATGAGGACCGTGACGGTTCCATCGTTCTGTCGCGTGAGAAGGCGCGTCGCGAAGAGGCCTGGACGTCTCTGGAGCGCGCTTTTGCGAACAACCAGCGGGTCAATGGCACGATCTACGGTCGGGTCAAGGGTGGCTTCACCGTCGATCTTGGTGGCGCGATGGCGTTCCTGCCGGGCAGCCAGGTGGATATTCGTCCGGTTCGCGATGTTGGTCCGCTGATGGGCCAGCCGCAGCCTTTCCAGATTCTGAAGATGGACCGCGCCCGTGGCAATATCGTCGTTTCGCGTCGCGCCGTCCTCGAAGAGACGCGTGCCGAGCAGCGTTCGGAACTGATCCAGGGCCTCAAGGAAGGCATGATCCTCGACGGCGTGGTGAAGAACATCACCGATTACGGCGCGTTCGTCGACCTGGGTGGCGTCGACGGGCTGCTGCACGTGACGGACATTGCCTGGAAACGCATCAATCATCCTTCCGAAGCGCTGCAGATCGGCCAGCCGGTTCGCGTGCAGGTGATCCGCTTCAACTCCGATACTCAGCGTATCTCGCTCGGTATGAAGCAGCTTGAGGCTGATCCGTGGGAGAACGTGGCGATCAAGTATCCGCCGGGCGCACGTTATTCGGGTCGCGTCACGAACATCACCGACTACGGTGCGTTTGTTGAACTGGAGCCGGGCGTGGAAGGTCTGGTGCATGTGTCCGAGATGTCCTGGACGAAGAAGAACGTTCATCCGGGCAAGATTGTCGCGACCTCGCAGGAAGTCGACGTCATGGTTCTCGATGTCGACAGCGCCAAGCGTCGCATCTCGCTTGGCCTGAAGCAGGTCCAGCGCAATCCCTGGGAACTGTTTGCGGAAGAGCACAAGGTCGGTTCGACGATCGAAGGTGAAATCCGGAACATCACCGAGTTTGGCTTGTTCATCGGCCTGTCTGCGGACATCGACGGCATGGTCCACATGTCCGATCTGTCCTGGGACGAGCCGGGCGAAGTGGCCATGGCGAAGTACGAGAAGGGGCAGGTTGTCCAGGCCAAGGTGCTGGATGTCGACTCCGAAAAGGAACGTATCTCGCTCGGCATCAAGCAGCTTCAGGAAGATCCGGCTGCCGATACCCTGTCCCGTGTCCAGAAGGGTGCGGTCGTGACCTGCGTTGTGACGGCGGTGCAGAGCAACGGTATCGAAGTCAAGGTCGACGACGTGCTGACCGGCTTCATTCGTCGTGCCGAACTGGCGCGCGACAAGGCCGAGCAGCGTCCGGAGCGCTTTGCAGTTGGCGAGAAGGTCGATGCGAAGATCGTGTCGGTCGATCGCGCTTCCCGCAAGCTGGCGCTCACCATCCGTGGTCGCGAGATGGAAGAGGACAAGCAGGCAATCAACGAGTATGGCTCGTCCGATAGCGGTGCGTCACTCGGCGATATCCTCGGGGCCGCGATTCGCCGCCGTAACACGGACGTCTGAGTCGAACGGACGATTGACGCATCATCATCTGATGTGTCAGCTAAAAGGGGTCGCGCAGGCGGCCCCTTTTTTGTTTTTTAACGCATTAATTACAATGCTAAAGATAGCGCGAAGTTGGACAAGACTTTTGCTTTGTACAAGCTTACGTTAGAATTTATCAGATGCCAGATGGCTTGAAATTTACTGCAAGCGATGGCGGCGTGCATGTTCTGAGGGCTTGATGGCTGTTATTTATAATACGAACTACACGCATAACCCGAACTCCTATCTCACGCTGGGAGTCGAACGTGCAGCGCGGCAGATATTTGGACATGACCAGATAGATGTCGCTGACAACATGTCTCTTGCAGGCATGGCAGCGTCGGGTCGCCATGACACGTTGATCTGCATCGACGGCCAGCGAATCAATCTCCAGTTGATTAAACGCGTCCGTCCTGCATTCAAGACCTTGATTCTTTGGACATTTGAAGATCCGTTTATGCGGGATTTCAATGTCGATAATGCCGATTTATTTGATTTTGTCTTCACCAATGACCCATCTTGCGCCGAATATTACGGCTCTAAGGGGAATTATTTGCCGCTTGCTGCCAGTCGCTCGATTCACGAGCGCAAGGTAAAGAGCAATGCGGATCTCGATTACGACATTTTCTTCGCTGGAACGATGTGGCCGAATCGGGTGCATACGTTGCGACACATTATTGCAGCGTTTCCGGATGCCCGTCTGAAGCTGATTTGTCCTGGCAATGAGTTTCTGCCGCCATTGCCAGCCGATCTTGCGGCATTGGCGATCCAGCGGCCCGTCAGCCATGAAGCATTCATCGATTTCGCCAATGCCAGCGCCGTGACGCTGACGATGTTTCGCGACTACGCCAGCCATGGCGATGTCAGTCAGGCAACGGCACCTGGTCCACGCTTCTACGAACTGGCGCTTGCTGGTGCGGCGCAGGTTGTCGAGGCGCCGGAATCCATGGAGGCGCATTACTTCGATGAGGTCGATGGTGTTTCATTGGCGCGGGATGTCGACGGTGTCGTGTCCGCTATCGCCAGGCTTCTGACGGAAAAGAACCTGCGTCGTAAGTCGGCATTGGCTGCGCAGAAGTCAGTCCTCGAACATCATCTTTATGAAAACCGCCTGCGTCGGATGCAGGAGATCACCTCGGCAAATTTTGGAAAGCAGGCGGTTGGAACCGAGTTGACCCCGCGCCGCAGGCGTCTTCGTGTACTGATGTGCACGCATTCCACTATACATGAACAGGCCTGGGGCGGCGTCGAGGTTTACCAGCAGACACTATGTTCCTTGCTTGGCCGGGATGTGGAGTTCTTCTACTGGCTTCGACGCGGCGTGCATGCCCGTCTTACATCGGCAAGCGGGCAGGAACTTGAGAGATACGACGTGCCGGAAGTCGGATGGATGGACGCCATGTGCGACGGTCCGGAAGAAATGGCATTCTCGAACGTCATCTCTCAATACAACTTCGACATTGTGCATTTCCAGCACCTTGGTCATCATGCCCTGTCCTTGCCGATCATTGCCAAAGCCAGTGGCGCAGGTGTTGTTTTCTCTGCCCATGATTTCTGGCTGGTATCTGCAAGATATAATCTTCTGAACCAGGAACTTCGATACGTCGAAGACGAGGTTAAATCAGTCGTGGCCGCCGACATTACTTTGAAGGCTGCTGAGAATATTGAATACGGCGGCGAGCAGACGCGACGTGCTTTCGTGGCGAAGATGCTTCATTCGGTCGATGCCATTCTTTTCGGGACCAAGCATTCTCGCGACCTCACACACGAAATCTATCCGGTTCTCGATAAGAAGCAGAGCCTTATCCTTGGGATTCCATCGCCGGAAAATACGGTTCCGGTTATCGCGAAAATCTATACCCCGCTGGGAGAGCGCCCTCTTCGCGTTGCGATTGTCGGCAATTTCCTGCGTACAAAAGGCGCCGATACAATCTTGAGCCTTATCGAGATTGCGCATCCCGACCATTTCGAATTTCACATATTCGGATATGTCCATCCCGAATACGACGCTGTTCTGAATGCCCGCGTTCGACCGAATGTGAAAATCTACGGGCGGTATTCTGTGGGCGATATTGAAGCGCTGCAAATTGCGGACGTTGCGCTCAATCTGTCGATCTGGCCCGAAACCTACTGCATTTCGCTGTCCGAGGCATGGCAGAATGGCCTCGTGCCAATTGTTACGGACGTCGGAGCGTTGGGCGACCGCGTAACCGACGGGGTCAACGGTTTCAAAGTGCCCATCGGGCGTCCAAGCGCCGTCCTGGAAAGGCTGGAGCTCCTGCGGTCTTCCGAGACACTGCGCCGCGGAATAATGGCCAATATTTCGCCGGCATTATGGGCGAATGCGCGACAATATGGCGCGGACCTGCTGTCGGTCTATCGCGATATCGCGCCGATACGGGAGCTCGGCGTCGCTGAGATGCATATCGATGCGGGGCAGGTGCATCTGTTGCCACATGCTTCATGGCGTCATCAGGCACCACCGCGCCATATTTTCGATCCTCCGACGACGCGTGACTTGACAGTGGAATTACCGGAGACGGTGACGGACTGGTTCTCGATCCAAGGTAGTGAGTGTTACATTGATGATGTGTGTCATCATGTTTTCGCGACACAGCAGGACAAGGATTTCAAGGGGGCTCCTGCTTTCCACATCAGAGGCTGGCACGTTGTATCCGGCGTCAGCACGGCAGGTTCACTTTATGTCGTGTTGATCGGTGACGCAGAGTCGCCGATGATTTTCATGGAAAGCAAGCGTGAGCTGCGGTCGGATATCGTTTCAATGTTTCCGAATGCACCACGCCGTTCCGGCTTCAGTGCGGAAGTGGCCCTGCGCGGAAAATGGTGCGAAGGCACTTATCGCGTTGGTCTGATCAACATTGTCAATGGGCGCGGCGCATTCCAGATGACAACGATTCAGATCAAGGTCGATGGTGGCGAGGTCAAGTCCATTCGTCGATTGCCCGTCTCCAATGACACGATCCTGGCTGACTTCGATCGTGTCATGCATGGCGATGGAACGCTGCGTGGCATAAAGCTCTCCAGGATACCGCCTGCATCACGTGAGCGTCATGAGGGCGGGGTGCTCGAGTGGTACATCGATGGCTTTGACGGGCTGATCGGTGAGATAGGGCAGTCCGTATCGACGCCTGATGAGATAAGAATCAACGGCTGGGCATTTATCCCGGGCCTGAGCCAGGCAGGAGCGCTTTATGCCGGGCTTGTTTCCGACACCGGGGACGAGGCTGTCCTTTTTGGAATGAGGCGGCTTATTCGACACGATGTGATGAATATTCGGAATGAGGCGCCCCTCTGTTCAGGGTTCTCAGGAACCATCCGTTTGCGTACGGGATATGCACTATCGCTTAAAGGGCGGTATCGTCTCTGCCTCGTTAACATCGTCGACAATTCATATGGTGTCGTGCCGTTGAATATCGTCCTCGATGTTCAGGACGGTTCCTGTCTCTCCTCCGCCCATGATGCGCCGTTGCCGGAGGTTATGGAACGCGCCGCCTCGATCCTTCGTCACCGCATCGTCGTCTGACGACTTCGGGACGATCGTGACGCGATGACGGGGCCTATGTTGTTTACGGAGGAGACGCAGGGGGCTGTGTCTGCCCCCATCTGGGCGCACCTTGACGAGGAATGGTATGTTCGCCGGTATCCGGAAGTCTCCGAATGGATGCGCGATCATGGAATTGAGAGCGTATCGACGTTTTATGAGGAAATAGGTCAGCGGTACGGCCATTCACCGAACCCTTATTTCGATGAGGATTGGTATCGGCAGGCCTATCCGGATGTTTACCGCGATATATGCGCTAATCGTGTCAGATCGGCATTCGAGCATTATTGTCGTGAAGGCTATATCGACCGCTCTCCGCATTGGCTGTTCGATGAAAAAGGGTACCGGCGGCGATATCCGGATCTTACCGATGCAATCCTGTCCGCAGCCGGCTTGCGGAATGGCTTCGACCATTATCTGAGTGTCGGCGAAAAACACTCATATCGAGGACATCTTTTCTTCGATGTCGATATGGCTCGCACATATCTGGCCACTATGGGCATATCAGGCGAAGGCAGTGTGCTGGGTGCGTATCTTGGACTGTCGTCGGCGCAGGCGGATGCGGGACGTGTGTCCTGGTATTTCGACCCCGTCTGGTATCTGCAAACCTATCCCGAGGTAGCCCGGGAAATCGAGGACGGGCAGTATGTCTCGGCGCTGCACCACTATCTGACCAACGGCTCACCACGTCACTATAGTCCTCAGGAGTTTTTCTCTGAAAATCATTATGGCGAGACCCACGCCGATGTGCTGCCAAGCCTCGAACAAGGCACGTTTCGCAACGGGTATGAGCACTTTCTGAATTTCGGCAGTCATGAGGGTCGATCCCCCAGAGGTGGCACTGACCTCGCTGCTTATTCACGCAGACCTGCTGTGCGCGCCGACCTTAAACATGGTTTGGCGCATGATCCGTTCGCCCATTTTGTCGCTGCGTGCCTGGCGGGCGCTTCTGTCGATATTGCAGACTCCATGCCCTCTGAAAGTCAGACGCGACGGCTGTTTGTACAGGAGGCAGAAGCACTTTTGCCGGCCATCCGGCGCCGGCCGCTCGATTTCCGATATGAGGGCCGCCCGGATGTCAGTGTCATCCTTGTCGCACATGACAAGATCGCCCTGACCATTCAGGCGATTGCGTCGCTCCGCCAGAATTATGCCGGATCAATCGATCTCATTCTGGTCGACTCCGGCTCGCATGACCGAACGCATCAGATCGACGAATGGGTGCTGGGTGTCACGCTGATCCGTTTCGATGGGAATGTCGGCTTTCTGGCCGGTTGCAACGCTGCGCTCCAAAGGGTCAAGGCATCGGCGGTCCTCTATCTCAACAATGATGTCCGTCTATACCCGAATGCCGTATCGAACAGTCTCAAACGCCTTTCGAGCGATAAGGCCATTGGTGCCGTAGGGGCCAAGATCGTTCGCACCAATATGCGCTTGCAGGAAGCTGGCTCGATCATCTGGCGGGACGGCGCGACTTACGGTTATCGGCGGGAAGACGATCCAAACATTGCGGAGGCGAATTTTGTCCGCAACGTCGATTACTGCTCGGCAGCCTATCTGATCGTCCGAACCGAATTGCTACAGCAACTGGACGGTTTCGATGAGCAGTATCGTCCTGCCTATTTCGAAGATACGGATCTGTGCCTCCGGATTGTTGAGCAGGGAATGCGGGTCGTCTACGATCCCAGCGTAATGATCGAGCATCTCGAGTTCGGAAGCTCCGGCACGGCGCGATCGCAGGCGATGATCAAGGCAAATCATCGTCTTTTTGGACTGGTTCATCAGGATTATCTAAGGCCGCAACAACCGGCGCATGTCCGCAATGCCGTCCTGGCCCGGGAACAACGGAGCGACAGGAAGCGTATCCTTTTCATAGAGGACCGGCTTCCCCTGCGAGCCCTGGGTTCGGGCTACGTACGCTCGAACGACATCATCCGCACGATGTCAGCCTTGGGCTATCTCGTTACAGTTTATCCGGTGCTTCCACGAGAGGTCGAGGCCGCAGATCTGTATTGGGACTTTCCGGACGACGTCGAGGTCATTGATGACCGCAGTCTTGCTGACTTTCCCAGCTTCATTGCCGAGCGTGCCGGCTATTACGATCTCATCTGGATCGGTCGGACTCATAACATGACCCGCCTGCTTCCAATCATGAACGAGGAGGGGCGTCATCTTCCGACGAATGGCGCCATACTTGATACGGAGGTCATAGCAACCCCGCGTGCCTTCGAGCGCGCGCGTGTATTGCATCTGTCGTCCGGCCCGCTGACGTTTGACGAAAGCCTTCAGAAAGAGCTGGATTGCGCACATTACTGTCAGCAAATCATCGCGGTGACGCCGAGCGATGCAGCCTTGGTCGCGCGTGTCGGATATCATAATGTTGCTGTTCTCGGACACTGTCTGGAAGCATCACCTTCGCCGCGTGCGTTTCAGGAACGGCGTGATATCCTGGTCTTGGGTGCGATCCACGATGAGGGATCGCCCAATCATGACGGCCTGATGTGGCTCGCCAACGACGTATTGCCGTTTCTGGACAGGCTTCTTCCCGACGGGATTCTCGTGACGGTTGCTGGATATGTCGGCAGTGACGTCGATATGCGTGTGTTTTCGAAATATCCGCGTATTCGTTGCATTGGCGCACAGGATGATTTGGCCAAACTCTATGATCGGCACCGTGTTTTCGTTGCGCCGACGCGATTTGCAGGCGGCGTGCCCTACAAGGTCCACGAGGCTGCTTCGTTTGGCTTGCCAGTTGCGACGACGAGTTTGATTGCCGGGCAGGTAGACTGGAAGGACGGCCAATCGCTGTTGGCGGCTGACAGTGCAGATCCGGAAGGTTTTGCGCGCAATATCGCACGCCTGTATGGCGATGCCGAGCTATGGAAAAATATCCGTGAGAATGCGCTTGCTGCTGTAGCGAAAGACTGCGATCCAGTCGTTTTCAGGGCACGACTTGAGCGCATCCTGCAAAGCAGCATAGCGTAATGCTAACGAAACGAATTCTTGTTGGATGGTCGGATCGCGTGATGACGCACCGGCTGGATTGCTGAGGAAACAAAGGCCGATGTCAGAAGTCCAGGAACGTGAAGATACCGGCCACGCGAAGCTGGCGCAACAGCGCGTGCTGGTGTGCAGTGGCGGTCGATATGAATCGCAGGCCAACGCGCAGATTCGCGAATCCATCATGGACGGCTGGGCTGAGTGCTTCGGCGAAGAGAACGTTGCCGCAGTCCATATCAGCGGTGCGGCGGCGTCGATCTCCCGATTGAAGCCGACCATCGTGTTTGCGATCGGCTCCTACCTGCCGGAAAGCACTTACTTTGGCGAGGTATGTCGCGAAGCGAAGAAGGCAGGGGCGACGACGGTATTCTGGGCGACCGAAGATCCCTACGAGCAGGATGCGAATTACCGTATCGCGGATGACTTCGACATCATTTTCTCCTGCGATCGCTGGGGACATAATTTCTACCAGCGCGATCGCGTCTTTCATCTGCCGCTTGCCGCCAGCCTCAAGCTCCATTACGCCCCGATCGACGAAAATGTGGAAAAGTCGATCGATGTCCTGTTCTGTGGTGTTGCATTCACAAGTCGCAAGGACATTGTTCGCAATCTGATGCCGACGTTGCGTAACCTGAATATCAAGATCGTCGGTCCGGGCTGGGGTGAACTGGGCATCGGGTTCTCCGATGCGCGCATTGAAAAAGCCCAGTTGATCGAACTCTATCGGCGGTCGAAGCTGGTGCTCAATCTGGGTCGTTCGCTCCATTTCGAGAACAAGCGCTTCATGATTTCGCCGTCCACGCCCGGGCCGCGCACATTCGAGGCGGCGGCAGCGGGTGCATTCCAGGTTTTCCATGAAGATACGTATGAATTGCGTCGCTATTTCAAACCTGATGAGATTCCGACCTTCTCGAACAAGGTTGACTTCGACAAGCTGGTCACGCGCTACATCGATGATGCACCGGCCCGCTTTGACGCCGCGCGTCGCGCGCAGGCACGCACTTTGAACGAGCACACCTACGGAGACCGTATTCGCGACGTTATCGCGGTCTTGCGACGGGAAAAACTGCTTCCCTGATCCGTAAGACTGACGTGGTGCCGGAATAATCTGGCACCACTTGCCGTGTTTCGATCAGAGATGCCGCGCCGGTTCCTCACGTATTGGAATTGGCGCGTTGCATACGTCCAGACCTGCGGCGGGTCTGACGAAAAACGTTTCGCTGCGGTTTGCGCGGGCTCGTATGTAGTTTTTGAAACTATCGCTGGCCGTTCGCATGACCTGAAAACGTGGCTGCTCGGCAGGTGGCAGTTCGGAAGCCAGACGTACCGATTCGATGGCGGGCATGTGTGTATCGGATTTGTAAAAACCGAGGGGAGCCTTTCCGCGTGGCAGGGCACTCAGCGCGTCCATGCCTGCAATCACTCGCCCGACCAAGGCAATGTTGCGGTCTAACTGGCGTGGTGCCTGCCCATTGACAGCATAGAGTTCAGTACCGTCGCCGGTATCCGGTGGCATATCACGTGCGACACCGATCATGCCGTAACAATGCGTCAGCCAGACTTTCTCTCCATCCGTCCCCACTGGCCAGCTGCGGATATAGCCTGTCTTCGAGGCGTACGCGTCCGGGTAGGGGAGTGGGAGGAACGGCTGAATGCCAAAGGCACGCTCATACTCTGCGGGTGGGCTCGCCGAAACGCCTTCCGGCAATGGAGGGTGCATAACCGGGCCACGCCACTGGACGACGTAGTTGTCTTGCGAACGTTCAATTGCGCCGCTGTCCCACCAGTGGGCCAGTGCCAGTTTGCGAATGTTGTCGATATGTCTCGGTGCGAAGTCCGGTGCCAACTGGATAACGATCCGCTGCTTGTCAGCCAGAGTCATGATCAGCATCTGGCCGGGATCAATTTGAGACCAGGCGTTCGCAGGCGAACGACGCAGGATCTCGTCCGCTGTTTCGGCTGACGCCGCATGCGAGAGTGCTACGAGAGCGCCGATAGACAGCGTCGTTATCCAGCGAGCAGGAGTTCTCATGCCAAGGAGAATGCCGGATATGGGCGGTGCAGACCAGATGTCGCTTTCAATAGGTGGAGGCGATTACAGAGCTCGAAACTATCGGTTTAAACAAAAGTAGTGGGTAAACTAATGTGCTCGTCAGATCCTACGCGGAGATGACGAATGACGAGATCGCACATAACCACAACGGCTGGCGCGCCATGGCCCGACAATCAGGATAGCAAGAGTGCGGGGGCGAGAGGTCCGTTATTGCTGGAGAACTACCAGCTTATCGAGAAGCTGGCGCATCAGAACCGTGAGCGCATTCCCGAACGAACTGTTCATGCAAAGGGCTCCGGTGCTTTCGGTCATTTTACGGTGACGCAAGACATCACTCATCTGAGCTGCGCCGATGTGTTTTCGGCAGTCGGCAAGAAAACGGAACTGCTGGCACGGTTCTCGACTGTCGCGGGCGAGCGAGGCGCGGCGGATGCCGAGCGCGACGTGCGTGGATTCTCACTCAAATTCTATACCGGAGAGGGCAACTGGGATCTGGTCGGCAATAATACGCCGGTGTTCTTCGTTCGTGATCCGATGAAATTCCCTGACTTCATTCATACGCAGAAGCGTCATCCCCGAACGAACATGCGCTCGGCGACGGCCATGTGGGATTTCTGGTCACTAAGCCCCGAAAGTCTCCATCAGGTTGCGATTCTGTTTTCGGACCGCGGTTTGCCGCAAGGCTACAGGTTCATGAATGGTTATGGCAGCCACACTTTCTCGTTGTGGAATGCTTCGGGCGAACGGTTCTGGGTCAAATTCCATTTCAAGACGCAGCAAGGCCATCGTTTCTGGACGAACGATGAGGCGAACGACATCATTGGACGCAACCGCGAGACATCGCAGGCCGATCTGTACGATGCCATCGAACGGCAGGAGTTTCCGCGCTGGACGATGTATATTCAGGTCATGCGGGAGGATGAGGCGGAAAGGGTGGATTTCAATCCCTTCGACATCACCAAAGTCTGGTCGCACAAGGATTATCCTCTACACGAAGTTGGCGTTGTCGAACTGAATCGGAACCCGGAGAACTACTTCGCGGAAATCGAGCAATCTTCGTTTTCGCCCTCTAATATCGTGCCGGGTATCGGGTTTTCACCTGACAAAATGTTGCAGGGCAGGCTGTTCGCCTATGCCGATGCGCACCGCTATCGCGTGGGGACACATTACGAGGCACTTCCCGTCAACCGACCGAAGGTGCCTGTTCGGACCTATCACATGGATGGGCCGATGCGCTTCGATGCCACGGAAGGATCGGATGCGTATTACGAGCCCAATTCCTTCGACGGACCCGCGGAGGCACGTCAGGCGATCGAACCGCCGCTGCGGGTAAGCGGGGAGGCGACCTACTATGCCCATCGGGATGATGGCGACGATTATGCCCAGCCACGTGCGCTCTATCGACTGTTCGACGATGCGCAGCGGCAACGTTTTCACACCAATATTGCCAGTGCGATGGTCGGCGTGCCACGTCATATCGTGGAACGGCAACTGAGTCATTTCGAACGGGCCGACCCCGTCTGGGCGAGAGGCGTTCGGGAAAATCTGGAAAGGGAGGTGCCGGTGGGCCATGCGTCGTCGGCGACCAATCAGGAGATGACGGAACCGGGAGCGCGATGATCGAGTTGTCTTTATTGCGGATTTTCCGGTATTGTTCCGTATCGTGATCGTTGCGGAACGGGTTGATGCGGCGTTGGGCAGGTAGTTTTGGACTGCTTCTTCTAATCGGCATGTCTGCCTGCCAGACGCCGCCGTCCAATACGTGCAAGATCGCGACGATTGGCAATCTGCCAATTCTCAATAGCCACGGCAGTCCGATTGTTCGAGCAACGGTCAATGATCATCCGGTCGCTTTCACCGTCGACACGGGGGCATTCAACAGCACGATTGACGAATATTATGCCGATCGTCTCGGTGTGACATACATGCCGGGGTGGCTTACGGTTTCAGGGTTTGGTGGCGACACGTTCGCCAATGGCGGACGAGTCGACAAACTTGGTCTCGGTTCAGCCACGGCATATGACCTGACGTTTCTTCTGGCAGGCCATTCCCGTCGGACGATCGACGGTCTGCCGGTCATCGGGTGGTTCGGCTCGGAATTCCTGACCGCCTCCGACGTGGTGGTCGATATGCCCGACCATGTGATGCAGATGCTCGACATGCGGCAGTGCGGGTTTCCGACGCCGACGTGGTCTGGAAAGACTTACCGTGTGTCGATCCGGCATGATGACCCTTCATCGACGAAGGTCGGCGTGACTTTTTCAGTAAACGGCAAGTCGGTCGATGGATTTGTCGATACTGGCGCGTCGTCAACGATGATCTCGTTGGCGGAGGCGCGGCGCGCGGGCGTGACCATGGACATGTTGCAGCGTGATCCACAACGTCGCGGATTCGGGATCGCGAACAGACCGTTCACGATCTATCGTCATCGTTTCGATCAGCTTGCAGTTGGCGATCTGGTCGTTTCCCATCCAGTTCTCAGCGTCCTCGATGAGGATGGGCAGGATCTCACTGTTCTGGGAGCGGATTTCCTGATCGGCCACCGTATCTGGATTACGCGCGGTTCGGCCATGTATATCCAGAGAGCGGCGGATATCCCCGCTGACGATCCTGCGCGATCAGGTCGTCACTGATCCGAGAAAGGACGTTTCATGAAATGGTTATGCGCTGTGCTTGCGATCGGATTGCTGGCGGGCTGTGCTGAGCAGCGGAATGCCCGGCACGATATTCCGGCGGGTATGGGTGGTTTGCGTGGCGGAAATCCGGGTTATCCGCCATCGCGAATGTGAGCGTCAGCGAGGTGGCGGCAAAGTCTGGCTTTGCACGCCACCACGTGGCGTGATCGATGTCGGGCCGACCTGCTGGCTGCTGTAGGAGCGGTGGGCGTCGTAATTCGCGGGATAGGCATTGCCGGAGACATCGCCGCTCGCTGGTGATGTCGTGGGCGATGAGGGCACTGGAGAGGTTACGGCCGGTTGCGCCAGCGCGACGCGGGACAGCACGCTGCGCAGGGGATCCGCGCCGGGATTGTTGACGCGCATGCTGATCACGACATCTTCAGGACCTACGGTCTGATTGTAGTAGGAGCGGTTCGCGCCGCTATCGACTGTCAGCTTCGAGCCGCCGAGCGACGCGCCGGCGAACAGCCCCTTGGATTTCTGGATGGCGAGAATGTCGGTATTCGAAACGCCGGCGGTGCTGTCTTCGATGCCGCTGCCGACCGTCGCGAAGGACGCCGATGCACCGGCATTGAATTTGAACTGGCTGTCGAGCAATGCCTGCAATCCGCGGTCGGACATGACGAAAAGCATCATCTCCGAATCTTCCATCCCGAGTTGAATACCAACGGAGCCGGAGCTGAGCGTGTAGAAGGCCGGATCGGACCAGGAGCCGCGTGCGTCACGGGACAGGAGCACGCATCCGCCGCCCGAGCCGCCGATGCCGATCGACATATGGAAGATCGAGGGGCAGACCAGAACAGCGCGTGCCCGTGCCAGATATCGTTGCGCGCGAGACTGCGCGTTGGTGCCCTGAAAAAGATCCTGCACGGCAAGTGTCGCGCGATCGACAAGGGATTGCTGGGTGGCGCTGGCCCATGCATGGGACGGCAGGGTAGCGGGCAGCAGGATGGCAAGAGCGGCCAGACCAGGGCGAAGCCGGTGCGGAATGGAAAGCATGAGCGCGAGCCTCGTCGAAAGCGCGGGAACGAACAGGCCGTTCCTGCCGAAGGAATATGGTCGAATGATGTAAGATACGGTTCAGTCTAGCGCGACATCGGCCGCGCGCGATAGGGTATCCGCGAGACCGGGCGCGGTTGCCAGCAGCGTCGTGCCGCCGGTCAGGCCACCATCTCGCAGGAATGGCGATGCGACGGCGCCGGCTTCTTCGAGCAGGACAAGTGCCGCGGCGACGTCCCACAGGTTAATGACCATTTCGAGGTAGCCATCCAGCCGCCCGCTCGCGACATCGGCGAGTGCCAGCGCGCCGGAACCGCCGGAGCGCGGCATGACGCCCAACGCCATGAACGATGAGACCTTTTTCGCATAGGTTTCGGCGGACACACGCGGGCTCCAGCCCATCTCCACCATTGCGGTGCGTGCATCGGTTACTGTGGACGCCTTCAGCGCTTTGCCGTTGAGAAAGGCGCCGTGACCGCGCTGCGCGACATAGGTTTCGTGCAGGGCGGGCGCGTTGATGACCCCGGCCACCGGCACGTCGCCATCCATCAGACCGAGGGAGACGCACCAGCGATCGCGACCGCGCGCATAGTTCGACGTGCCGTCGATCGGGTCCACGACCCAGGTGAGCGCGCCCTGCCGATGCGTGCCGCCTTCCTCTCCCATGAAGCCGTCGTCGGGGAAGAGCGTTTGCATGCGTTCCGCAATAAGACGCTCGACGGCGCCGTCGGCTTCGGTGAAGTAGTCCTGCATGCCCTTGGTCGTGCCGGTCGGGCCGCCCGGCGGCGGACGCATCGCCATGGCCAAGGCGGCGGCATCGTCGACCACGGCGCGGGCAGCGGCAAGGCGATAGGCGATTTCACGGGCGGAAGCAGACATGGGGTTCGTTCCTTCAGTCAACGCGCCGTGCGGCGCGAAGGGAGGCGGTGATGGCGGGATCTTCCAGCATCGTCAGGCGCATGGCGGCAGTATGACCGAAGAGATGCGATAATGCCCGACGACGTGCCGGCGCAAGTTTCTGCTCAGGACTTTCGCGAATGATGGCACACTCAGGAAGGACCCCGAAAGGCGCATGGCGAACGGCCACGACGATGATGCCCACGTCATCCGGCAGCAGGTCGAGCGGGAAGACGTCGTCGACGGCAAAGTAGAGTTTGTCGCACCAGTCGCGATATTCGTGCCATTTGCGATCCGTCAGGAAATCACGCGGCCCGGACTTGACCTCAATGCAAACGAAGCCATGATCCGGGCGCAACGCCATGATGTCGGCGCGGCGACCGGCCGCGGGCAGGGCGAATTCATTGACGGGCGCCCAAGCCAGCGCTTGGCACAAGCCCAGAGCCGCCCGCCGGATGGCGAGCTGGTTTTCCGGCAGGAAAGACGACATGCCACTATTGTGCACCAATTTCCGCGCGTTGTCGCGCCCTTGTCGATAGAGCGGCGACTTGCCTTTCCTTAGAACGGATCTGTGGCGTAGCGTCATCGTCCATGCGCCGATGCAGGACATCGTGGCGCGTGGCGCGCTGGAAGGGATGCCCGTCACGCTCCTGCCCGACATCGGATGGATGCGTTTTCTGGCGGACCCGTTCGGTTTCTGGCGCGAGGGGCGTCTGTTCGTGTTTGCCGAAGCCTATGATTATCGGGACCGACACGGTGTTATCGACGTTCTGGAATGTGATGCCTCTTTCCGGGTCGTTGCGCGGCGCACCGTTCTGCGGGAGCCATGGCATTTATCGTATCCGGTGGTTTTCGAGGCGAAGGGCAGGATCTGGATGTTGCCGGAGGCGTCACGGTCGGGGCGCCTGTCGCTTTATGAGGCGTGCCGCTTTCCAGACGAATGGCAGATCTGCTCGGCGTTTGACTTCCCGTCGGCCGCCATCGACGCGTCGCCCGTGTTTCACCAGGGGCGATGGTGGATGTTTTATACGCCACCTGGACCCAAAGCCGTGCGGCAGAGCGTTCTATGTGCGGCCTATGCCGATGATCTCATGGGGCCATGGCAACAACACCCGGCCAACCCGATCTGGTCGGATCGCAGCGGCGCGCGACCGGGCGGATCGCCGCTTGTTGTCGGTGACACGATCGTACTGCCCACCCAGGATTGCCGCAGCACCTACGGCGCGGCAATCCGCTTTCTGCATCTGCGCATCGACCCCGAATGTGTCACCTGCACGCCGGGTTACGTGATAAAACCGCCTGCCGGGCTAGCACCGCTTTCCGATGGATTGCATACTGTGTCAGCTGCGGGTGATGTCACGTTGATCGACGTCAAGCGTGTGGCGATCGGGCCGGCGCGACATTTCCTGAACATGAAGCGACGCGTCGCAGATATGCTGGAGGACAAGAACGCGTGAGAGATCAGACGGACCTTTCAGGCATGCTTACGCGGCTCAGACTGCGGCTGGCCGATGACAAGGCGTTGGCATTCGCCTGTATCGGCGCTCTGTGCTTTTTCATCAGTCTGGCCAGTGGACATATCGAGGAGCGTGTGGCCTTCGGTCTTGAAATCGCCTGCGTCATTTTTCTTGGGCTGGCCATTCGGTTCGAGGAGCAGACCAGTGCGCGCGTTCTCTATGCGCTGTTCCTGGGGGCTTCGCTGATCTTCATCCTGATGGACTTCACGCTGTCCGGAAGTCTTTCACAGGTACGATCACTGACCAGCTTCGACTCGTAATAGGATTTCGCGACCGCGCCGGTCGAAGGCGTCGGCACTGAAGCGGTCGAGAACGCGATGTCGCGCATTCTGTCCCATCGTAGCGAGGTTTTCCGGCTGTCGAAGCAGATCGCCCAATGCGGCTGCGAGTGCCGTGCCGTCTTTCGGCGGAACGATCCGGCCGCATGCTTTTGTCACGGTAAAGGGAATTTCTCCGGCGTCGGACGCAACGATTGGCAATCCGGCCAACATGGCCTCATGCGCCGCCAGGCATAATCCTTCCCAGTGCGATGGCTGCACATAGAGATGGAGCCCGCTGAGGAATTCATCCGTCTTCTCGATATAACCATCCAGGACGATGGGCAGTTTCTCGCGCGTGATCCGCTCCTGCAAGCGCGTCCGTTCAGCGCCTTCGCCGCCGATATGGACGATGAATGGGGGAAGATCGGCCTGTATTTTCAAGCATGCGACAGCCTCGCACAGCGTGTCGAAGCCCTTGACGGGATGAAGACGACCAAGCGTGCCGATCCGTATCGTCTGCCCTCTGGTCCAGGGCTTCGCGGTGGAGCGCGTCTCATCGGCCCGGAAAATGGGCCAGCAGACGAGCCGATCGGAAGCCACCCGCAGTTTTGCGCGCGTTTCCTGCTCAACACAGGTCGAATCGGCGATCCATAGCCGTGATCGATTGCGAAACAGGCGCAGGAGGCGCGCGTTCGCCGGCTTCAGGCGAGCGGAATGTTGCCAGCTTACGACCGGCAGTTGCCGTCGCCAACCGACAATCTGGCCCAGCAATGTCGCGCGTGTCAGGGATGTCCAGATGACGTCGGGCCGAAGCTCCGCAATTGTGTGATCGAGCCATGTGAGCGCACGAATATGATCGGTCCGTGAACCTTCGCGCACGCGGACATCCAGGCCGGCTTTCCGCATCGGTCCAATCGCGCGACCGTCTCGACGGGTGAGAGCCAGGACCGTGACATCGTGTCCCGCGGCGCGCATGACACTGGTGATGGCCGGAACGGGCAGCGCGGCACCCCCGCCCTCGACGGAATTGATCACGTAGGCGATCTTCATGCCTTGGCGAACAGTTGCTCGACCAGGGCAAGATCCGTCGGCTTGTCGACGTCGACAGCCGCGCGACCATCGTCGATTGTCACCAGACGTACCTGGGCGCCTGTCAGCTTCTCGATGCGGCGATAGAGGGCGGCACGGGTCAATGTGCGCGTTATGGCGCGGAGAAGGATGCCTGGTCCGAGGATCGAGGCCATACGCAACGGTCGCTTTCGGTCGCGTTCGAGCTTCTGCCACAGTGCAACGACATTTGCCGCCCGCGACGTGCCGAGCCAGAAAAGATTGCAACCGGAAAACTGGATGTCGCGCAGGCGGATATAGGTTCTCTGCGTGCCGGGCACATCGCGTTCGATCGTCTCCCGCGTGGCGATCCCGACGGCGAGGTCGCATCCCTCATGGATGTCGGCACGAAATGCCTCGATCCATTCCGGTGAGAGCAGCGGGTGGTCTGCGGTCGTGACCAGCAGCGGCGTGCCGAGACGTTCGAGCGCAAGAGCGACACTGCCGCTGGGGCCGGACGCGGTCGGAAGCGTGCGGGCGTTGCCGAGAAGCGGCGTGATGGCTTCTGGTGTTTCGATGCTGACATATACCTGCCCCAGATCGGGCGTGGCCTGAAGTGCCCGCAGGACACGTGACAACATCGGTATGCCGGCGACAGGAAGCAGTGTTTTATGTGCGACGCCGCCGAGTTGAGCTAGCGGGTCCCGGGCGCCATCCCGCGAGCCGGCCAGGACCACGACCGGAACGTTCGTCATGCCGAAGGTTTGGCGCCGTCTGGCCGGTCTCGGGGTGGCGCGCCAGTCAGGCGCATCACCCACGGGAAACGGGCCGCTTGGGCGATGTTATAGCCCAGATTGAAGACATGAGCGCTGCGCACCCGCGCGCGGGCATCCTTGTAATAACTGCCGAACAGACGGTCCGGCAGATAGTTGGTGATGCCGTAATTGCCGTCTTCGTCGTGGAAATGATGCAGGACATGCAACTGCTTCATGCGGGCAACCCAGCCCCAGCGTGGCTTGTAAGCCAGATGCTGAATGCAATGGAAAAACTCGTAGACGCAGGTCGTGGCGAATCCGGTCGCCAACGCCGCGAAAGCGCCCGGACCACCGCCGATCAGATACCCGATCGGCATCGTGATGATGACGATTGTCGGAATCGTGTTCAGCGGGGATCCGAACAGTACGTCCAGCAGGTGAGGGTCCTGATGGTGATCGAAATGAATGCGCTTCCAGAGACCGGCCGTCAGCGGACTGCGATAGAGCCACTGGCCATGCAGGATGAAGCGATGGATCAGATACCAGGCGACCGGATAGACGGCGATGACCGCGATGACCGGTGGCAATATCTGCATGAGGCTCGGATGGTGGCGAAGCGCGAGGAAAGCGCTGGCGACGATCAGTCCGAAATAGGCCAGTATCGTCGGATAGGTGAGATAGGCCATCCAGAGTTGTGACAGGTCCATCTTGCCCAGATCGAAGCTACGTCCGGTGCGCAGCGAGGCGCGTGAGCGCCACATGTCCCAGATGCCGGATCGTCTCTCGTTCATCTTTCTTCCATCTTCAGCAACCACGCGACCGCCAGCAGCGTCGCCAGAATGGGTGGCGCCAACGTCGCGAGCAACGCCGGAAGTGTTCCGGCATTGCCAAGCGCCTGCACGAGACCTTGCATCACGATGAAGGCAAAACCGGCACCCAGTGCAGCAACCGGCATCATGCTGCGCGTACCCGTGCGAGGCGGGATATAGACCACGGGGAGCGCCAAGAGAAGCATGACGCACAAATTCATTGGCAGGATGTAGGGTTCGAAGAGGGCCATGCGGTAGGTCGCTTTCGGCAGACTTGCCGGTGCACCCTGATGAAGGATCGCTTCAATCTGCCTTGTCGACAGGACCGGGTAGGGCTGGGAGAGGATCAGAATGTTATCCGGCGACACGGCCGAATGCGTGATCGTCTCCGTTGCATGCTGTGAGATCACGACGCGGTTGGTGTTCAGATCCAGTTGCCGGAGAGATGTCGCCTCCCAGACGCTTTGACGAAACTCCGCCTGGCGTGCGCTCGAGACAGCTTCCAGCGCGCCTTTGGCGTTGCGACGATAATAATCCACACCGTGCAGGATCGTCCCGCCCGCGCTGAAGTGATCCACGTGGACGATTGAGCCGTGGTCATGGAACCAGAAGCCGCGCGTGTCCTGAAGGGCCGTGGGCGACGTGACGTTCCACCAGCGTGCCAGTGCGAGTTCAGTGCGCGGAGTGACGAATTCATGCATGACCATGCCGCCGATCGCAACGCCGACTGTGCCCGGCAGCATGAGCACGAACAATGTCACCGT
The DNA here is from genome assembly GCF_002005465.1 of Neoasaia chiangmaiensis. NCBI lineage: Bacteria > Pseudomonadati > Pseudomonadota > Alphaproteobacteria > Acetobacterales > Acetobacteraceae > Neoasaia > Neoasaia chiangmaiensis. The sequence goes on from NZ_CP014691.1 coordinate 3,240,730, forward strand.
CGAAAGCCCGGCCGCACGCAAGCTGGCAATCTCGCTACCCAGCGCCATCTGGGTGAGCATGAACACCGCGCCGATGAGAACGCTCAACGGCAGCGCCTGCAGGATGAGTGCCGGCAGGTGCAGCAGCGCATACGTCAGGATACCGTGTACACCCAGATTTCGTTGGAGAATGGCTGTCGTCTGCTCAAGCAGAGCGAGAATTTCCATGAGGGAAATCAGGATGAAGGCACAGAGGCCGATCCGCGCCAGCAGCGCGCGCGATATATGGCCCAGCAGGACGTAGCGTGGAGGACTTGCCGCGCTCATGCCGGACGCACCAGCTTCCGCCGCCGCCATGAACCGCGCGATCGCCGCAGGATCGATGCCAGACACAATACACAGAAGGCGATTTCCGGCAGCCAGATGGCCGTGATCGACGACATGTCACGTGCGGCGATCAGGCCTCGACCGAATTGCAGCGCATGATCGAACCCCACAAGGATCAATGCAAGGGCGATCAGGCCGATGATGGGGCGCCGCCTCTTGGCACCGATACCGAGAGCGACGGCCAATGCCGGAATGAAGGGTATGGCGAGTGCGCGTGCCAGCCGAAAGTTCAGTTCTGCCCTGAGGCTTTCACGGGCAATATCCGTTTGCGAGTCTTCGTGCTGGAGGCGCCTGACCAGCTCGAACAGGGTCAGTTCCCGTTCGTCCGCACCACGCGCCCGAAAGCTGGCCGCACCTTTTTTCCGCATGATCAGCCTGTCGGTATGCTCGAACTGGGTCTGGGTCGGCTCGGCATTGGCATGGCCCGGGGTGGCTGTCCGGGGATCGGTGAGGATAGTGCCGTTCCACAGGTCCAGACGGGTTTCCACCCGCGATGGCGTGATGGTCAGCCGGCCACGATCCGCTGTGACGACACGAATCGTTCCGTTGCTTTCGCGCTCGCGGATAAAGACATGATGCAGCACAGTCCCGTTATGACTGACGCCGTCTGCGCTCATGACCGAGCCGTCCGACGTCGCGGCGAACATGCCGGCCTGAAGGTGGGGGGCCCAGCCGGTATGGGCCGCGAAATAGAAGCCTGCGCGAAAATCGTAACGGGCAAAAGGCTGAAGGTAACCATACAGCATCATGCTAAGCGCGCCGAGGACAAGTCCGGTCTGCATGAACGGGCGGGCCATGCGGATCAGGGAAACGCCGCTGGCCATGAGAGCATCGATCTCGTTGTTGTCGCTCATGCGCCGCGTGATCTGGAAGACGCTGACGCTCAGCGCCGCAGGCAACGCCAGGCCGAGGTAATGTGGCAGCAGGTCTGCCAGCAGAGCGATGAACGTGGTCAGGGAACTGCCTGCCGCGGCCAGATCGTCGAATAGCACCAACAATCGTTCGAGCAGGAGAGCGGCCAGTACCGCGCTCAATGCGATGATGAACGGTGGCAGCAACTGCATGAGCAGGTAGCGATCGAGCGTGGCGAGGCGGGGCGATCTCATGTCGCGATGCCGGGAATACCGATGGGCCGCTTCCAGGTGCGATGGACGGTGCTGTGCGCCGTGCCATCGGCGTCGACGCGCCGCCGGGTGAGATCAACCTGCCATGTGTCGGATGCGCGGGAGATCGACAGTTCGTTCCATCCGGCCTGTCGCCAGGGCTTGTCGGACTGTAGCGAGGCGGAGGCGACGCCGATCAGCGGAATGTCGGTGCCCGGCACGGTCGCGAGACTCGCATTGTGCGAATGGCCGTGAAGCACCGCTTCCGCGCCGGTCACCTTGAGCAGGGCTGCGAATTGCGCTGTATCGAGAAGGGATTTCCGCCACGGTGTCAGGCCACGTCGCGGTGGATGGTGGATCATGACGATGCGGCATAGATGGCGCGTCCGCAGTAGCATGCCACGTAGACGCTCCCCCTGGGTGCGGCCGACACGCCCATACGCCATGAACGGCGGCGAGGCGATCGCGCTGTTGACGCCAATCAGCGCCACGTCGCCGACCTGTCTCATATAAGGGAAAGCATCCGGGCGCGCCGGCATCCAGCGCGACCAGAGGTCCAGGCCGCTCGTCCAGGGCATGGGGGTCATGCGGTCATGATTGCCCGGCACCACGGTGACGGCACCGGGCAGTGTCGACAGCCAGTCCGCTGCGGCAGCGAATTCGGCGGGAAGGCCGAAATTCGTGAGGTCGCCGGTTATGGCGAATGCGTCGGGCGCATGCGCAATGGCATCGGCCACGACAGCGTCCCCCAGCCCCGCGAGATGGCGATGACGGCGATGCTGCTGCCAGGACAGAAGACTTAGCGCGCGCTTGTTGAAAAGGGCGCGCGGCGAGATGGGCAGCGGCGGCGGCAGATGGACATCTGACAGATGGGCGAGCCGGACCGGGGAAGGTTGGATGGCAGACATATGATAGGGATATCGGACAACGTCGGCGTAATCGCAAGCGGCCAACTGACCGATCGGTTCCTAGCGGTGCGCTCCCAGTCATGCTATGGCGCCGCCCGAGCCTGAAGACTCGCTCGATCCGCCAGCGTCGGAAAGAACATAATCAAGTGAAAGCCCTGTGCGCTTAGCCCTTATCCATAACCCCCGTAGCCGCCGCAACAGGCGCGATGGCGCTGCCTTCGCGGCAACCGCATCGACGTGGCTTGGAGAGGCGTTTCTACAGCCGCGCTCCCACGATGAACTCGTGACAGAGGTCGAAACGTTGCGTGAGCGCGGCGTTGATTTGATTGTCATCAATGGTGGCGACGGTACCGTCAGCGATGTGATGACGACCGTGCATCATGTTTTCGCCGGTGCAAGCCTGCCGCATCTTGCAATCCTGCCATCGGGAAACACCAATCTGATTGCCGGGGACGTGGGCTTTCGGGAACGTGGGCTTGGTGCGTTGCGCCAGTTGATCGACTCGCCGGAGAAGCTTGTCGCGACGCATCGTCGTCCCTTGCGTGTATCCTGGCCGGACGACGAATATCCCGACCGGCTGGGCATGTTTCATGGCAGCACCGGCTATGCGCGGGCTATCGCCATCGCGCATTCGCCGCATGTCCTGCGTTATGCGCCCCATGATCTTGCCGTTGCTGCCACTTTGCTGGGCGCCTTTGGCGGTCTGGCCTGGCGCAAGCGTCGTGAAAGCTGGCTCAATGGCGATCCGGCCATCCTGTCCTCTCACGACGAGACGATCATGGACGGACAGAACTTTCTCTTCCTGGCGACGGCCCTTCAGCATCTGGACCATGGAATCTGGCCCTTTTGGCGCCAGCCGATCGATCCATTGCACGGCGTGCATTATCTGAGCATCGCCGCCCGGCCGCGGCGCCTCATTCAGGCGACGTTTGCGCTGTTGCGAGGGCGCGCCCCGGACTGGCTGCGCGAGCATCCTGATTATCGCAGCGGCTGCGCCGAAACGCTGGTGCTGGATACGCCTGGTGACTTTGTTCTGGATGGCGAGGTGATCCCCTCCGGGCCGAACCGCAAGACATTGCTTGGGCTTGGTCCTGCCTTCACCTTCCTGCAGGACTGACGGGCGTTATGGTGCCTGACGCGTTCGACCGCCTGTTGATCGCTGAATTGACAGCGCCGGTCGATCGTCGGATTACCGGTCTGGTCGATGCCATTCTGGGGCCATGCCAGCCTTTGGGCGTTCTGTTCTATGGATCGGGATTGCGGCAGTTCGATCCGGATGGCCTGTTCGACTTCTATGTCATTCTTGAAAAGCTGAGTGACTGGCATCAATCGACCGCAGCGCGGATCGCCAACGAATGGTTGCCGCCGAATGTCCAGTTCGCGGAAGCGCGGATTGATGGTCGTATCTTGCGCGCCAAGGTTGCGATCATCACGCTGGCGCAGTTTCAGGCGCGCGCGTGTCCGGACAGTATTGATACCACGATATGGGCACGATTCACGCAGCCGGTTCGGTTGGTTTGGGTCCGGAATGACGCGGCGGCTGACGCATTGCTGATGGCAATACGACAATCCGTGATTACGGCGGCGGGATGGGCGGCTCGCCTTGCCGATGGTGCGCAATCCCCCGATTTCTGGTGGACCAACCTGTTCGCGCACACATACGAAGCCGAACTACGGGTGGAAACGAAATCGCGCGGTAGCGTGATTGTAGCCGGTCAGGAAAAGCGTTTCGCAACCATGCTTGCCTGTGCGTGGGATGCTGCCGGCATTTCATTCAGCGATATTGAGGGACTCTGGTCGCCACGTCTCTCGGAACGGCAGCGCACGACGGCACGGCGCGCCTGGCGAAAGAAAGCGCGGCGTGGGCAGTGGCTTAACGTCATGCGGCTTATCAAGGCGGCATTCACATTTCGGGATGGGGCGCGTTATCTCGCGTGGAAGATCGAGCGGCATAGCGGTCGGTCCTTGCCGCTTAGCGACTTCGAGGCGCGCCATCCTTTGCTTTGCCTGCCGTGGCTTTTGTGGCGGGCCCGGCATGTGTTCCGGCGCAGGCGTTAGAGACGCTCTTGTCAGGACGACTTTCAGCGACAACGATGCTCGTCATTGTCGCTTTCCGTTCCGTGCCGATGTGATTAGTTGACCTCGAATTCCTTCGCTACCTGCCCGAAGATGGCCACGGCGCGACTGATCTCGTCGGATGTGTGGGCTGCCATGACGGAACAGCGGAGCAGGGGATTCTGGTCGGGCGTTGCCGGGGGCAGCGAGAGATTGACGTAGACGCCAAGTTCCAGCAGCCGGTTCCAGAATGCAATCGCGGTGTTCACGTCGTGCAGGGTAACCGCCACCACAGGGCTGATATGCGGGCTGACGTGCAGGCCTTGCGCACGCAGCCCTTCGTTCAGCTGCTTCGCATTTGCCTGTAGTTGAACGCGCAGTTCCGGTCTGGCTTGCATCTCCGTCAGGGATGCCAGCGTGGCAGCGATGATTTCAGGCGGCAGTGATGCCGTGAACATGTAGGGGCGGGAGCAGAGACGGATAAGCTCCATGCCATCGTGGTTGGAGACGCAATAACCGCCGACGGTGCCGAGACTTTTGGAGAACGTGCCGACGACGAAATCGATATCGTCCTCGCAGCCGTCACGCTCCGCGACGCCGCGCCCGTTATCGCCTAAAACGCCGAACGAGTGGGCTTCGTCTGCCAGAAGCCATGCACCGTGCTTCTTTTTGACTTCGGCGAATTCACTCATCGGCGCGATGTTGCCGGTCATCGAATAGATGCCTTCGACCACAATCAGCTTGGCGCCCCGATGATCTTTCAGGCGGCCCAGGCGACGGTCGAGGTCATCCGGGTCATTATGGCGGAACCGAATGACCTGTGCATGGGACAGGCGGCTACCGTCATAGATGCTGGCATGACTGTCGGCGTCGAGCAGGAGGATGTCATCCTTGCCGGCAAGGGCGGAAATGCTGCCGAGATTGGCCTGATATCCCGTCGAGAAGACCATGCAGTGACGCCGCCGGAACGTTTCCGCAAGGCGGCGCTCCAGCTCGCGGTGCAATGCATACGTGCCGTTGGCGATGCGGGAACCTGTCGTGCCGACGCCTTCTTCGCGCACCGTCGCGATCGCCGCTTCTGCGGCAGCTTGTGACTGGCTGAGGCCGAGATAGTTGTTCGTGCCGAAAAGAAGCGTTTCCCGTCCTTCGATCAGGCCGAGGGTGGCCGAGAGCGGACGTTCGATCACGACGCCGAAAGGGTTACGGGGCGCCGCTTGTCCCAGCGCCTCGAACGATGATTTCAGCCCCGCGTATTTCGCGAAGATATCGGTCATGTAGAAGCGCCGTTCTTCAGGGCGGCCAGGCACTCCGCCAGATCACTGATCGTCCGGATATCCGCCAGCTTGTCCAGAGGCACGGAAACGTCGAGCGTATCCTCGATTTCCATAACGAAATTCATGACGGCCAGACTGTCGAAGGCGAGATCTTCGACGATCTTGCTGTCGCCGTCGATGTCACGTGGCACTTTCGGATTGGCCAACAGTTTTTCTACGATCAGGGACGAGATCGATGCGACCGTGTCCGTCATGAAAGATATCTCCGGGAATAGGGAACGCGCGCCAGGGCGGCGTTGTCAGAAAAGTGTTTATGCGACATGCCGCATCGCACGGTCGGGAAGACGGTGCAATGCGGCGGTGTCAGGCAAGCAGTGCCGGTTTGACGAAACGACGTGTCTTATGCGGCTGAACTGGTGACCGGCTCGAACTGACCGGCAAGTAACATGGCCTTTGCACGGGCGCGTGTCAGCTTGCCGGACGACGTCTGGGGCAGTGTGTGCGGCGGAACGAGGATGACAGATACGTCCACACCATGCTGACGGCGGAACAGGCTGGCGGCTTCCTCGCGCAACTGCGCGCGGCCAGCTTCCTCCGTAGCGCGGCACTGCACCAGTGCAATGATGTCTTCTCCGTTTTCCGTTTCCACGGAGAAAACGGCGACGTCTCGCGAGCGAAGGCTGAGGATCTCCGTTTCCGCTGACCATTCGAGGTCCTGCGGCCAGATGTTGCGGCCATTAATGATGATCAAGTCCTTGGCGCGGCCCGTGACAACGATTTGCCCGTTCAGCATGTAGCCAAGATCGCCGGTATTCAGCCAGCCGTGCCGATCGAGAACGTCGTCCGTCTCGGCCTGCCGTCCGAAATACCCACGCATGAGGCTTGGCCCCCGTACGTAGACGGCGCCGATGTGACGATCTGCCAGGATGTTGCCTGCGGGATCGCGTATCTCGATATCGTGTTCCGGCAATACCTTGCCGCAAAGAACGAAGGTGCGAAGCGCATGCGATGGGTCGTTGGAGGGCCGGGCGAACCCTTCGGTTTCGAGGTGTCGGAGGTCCACCGTATCGGTCAGGATGCCGGTATTGAGCGGCGCGAAACTGATGGCAAGTGTTGCTTCCGCCATGCCGTAGCTGGCTACGAATGCCTCTGACCCGAAGCCGACAGAGGCGAAACGCTCCGCGAAGGCCTCAAGGATATGATGGCGAATCATGTCGCCACCGATTCCGGCGATGCGCCAGCAGGACAGGTCGAGCGTGGCAGGTGCCGGACGCCGGGCGCAAAGTTCGTAGCCAAATGACGGGCTGTAGGCGATGGTTCCGCGGTTGCGACTGATGAGATCGAGCCAGACATGGGGCCGGCGGGCAAATTCACGTGTCGGAAGCAGATCAACGCTGAGTTGGCAGGTGAGGGGCGTGAGGAAGAAGCCGACAAGTCCCATGTCGTGGTACAGCGGCAGCCAGGAAACGCAGCGGTCTCCTGTTTCGCGAACATGAAGACCATCACGCGCGATCGCGCGCGCATTGGCCATGCCCGCTTTCTGCGTGACGGCGACGCCCATCGGGAAACGCGTACTGCCGGACGAGAACTGAAGATATGACAGGTCTTCCGGACGGCTGGCGGGAAGATCGATGGCTGTCGGCTGCGTCGCCATCAGGCCTGATGGCGAGCCACCGAAAACAAGATCGAGATTGCTCGTGATCTCGTCCGTCCATGAACCGATGATGTCCGGCACGACCACAGCGCGGGCACCAGCGGCCTGGATCATGCCACGTAAAGTCGCGACGTAGCTCTCCCGACCGCCGAACGCGATAGGGAGCGGCAATGGCGCGGGAACGAGCCCGGCGTATTGGCAGCCGAAGAAGATACGCGCGAAGTCACCATCGCTTTCTGCGATGATGGCAACACGGTCGCCCTTTTCGAGGCCAAGCCCTATAAGGCGCCGGGCCGTGTCGATGGCCTGAATGCGGAGCTCTCGGTAGGGGAGGGCTTCAAGCAGTTGGCCACGCCCATTGTAGATATTGAAGCCCGACTCGCCTTGCGCTGCATAGTCGAGTGCGTCGCTGAACGTCGAGAAATCGCCCAGCCGGCGCTTCTGACGGGATGCCGTCGGGGTTGGAGCCGTATCAACGGTCAAGGTCTGGGTGTCGCTCAAAGTTCGCCGCACTCCATCAACAGTAGGGCTGTCTTGCGTTCGGGAATGCATTGTCATGCAGCCCGCTTCAGATAGTCGACGATAGCGTCCGCCGCGCCGGGTGCGGTCGGCCCATCATCAGGAAACTCGAACGTCTCTAATACATATTGGCGCTGTGCCTCAAGAAACTCGATATGTTTGGTGAAGGCGCGGTCGAGAGCGTGACGAAAATCACGCAGGTCCGTCAGAACTTCGCCAAGATGCCAGAACAGATAGTTCCGATCGGTTCGCCAATCGACATTATGCGCATTAAGAAACAGACAGGGACGAGGCTTGACCAGAAATTCGGCGACCTGACTGCTGACGTCGCCCAGATAAAGATCCGCCGCCATTGTGTATGTCATGTCAATGCTGCGCGGGCTGCCCGGATCAATCAGGATATTCCTGTGTTTCGCGAAGCGCTCGATCAGCGCTTCGCCTTCAACCCGATGTTTGTCGAAGAGCCTGTAGTGTGGCGCGAAGATCAGGTTGTAGCGATCCTGGTTCGCAAAATAACAAAGGATCTGCTCTCCGAGGGCTGGCCAGGACGAAAGTTTGGCTGAGAAATGGGGGTTGTAGAGGACCGTTGGGCGTTCGTCATCGAACAGGCGTGTATGTTTCCGTCCCATCCTGCGAACGATATCGAATTTCGCGTAGGCGCCGCGGTAGTATCGCCCTGGTTGGATTGCGCCCTGCGACAGAAGTCGTTCTTCGACCTTGCGGCCGGAGATCAGGACGAAATCGAAGGCTTTGACATCGCGGGCGAAACCGATTGCCCGATCCCCGGCGCCGTGGCGGGTCCAGATCAGGCGTGGTTTTCGAATGCCCATCCGCTTCAGATAAAGTGACGTGCGTTCCGGGACGACGATTGCCTGAAAGCGGGAAAAGTAATCCCTGTTGAGAAAAAGGCTACTCAGTTTGCCAATCACGTCTAGCCCGTTGCGTTCGATACGATTGCGCAGAAACGAGGGAAGTTTCAGCAGGTCATACGTGGCGCGTGTTTGAGGGTAGAGGGCTCCTAATGTCCGCGCGTAGTCGAGATGAGCCTCAGTCGTACAGGCGATATGAACGTCCACCTCGGGGTGTCGCGATGCCATCTCCATGGCGATAGGCAGGGAGTGCAGCGTCTGATGTGGCTGTGCGATATAAGGGAAAGCGACCTTCATCATGCTGCCGATTCCCGTCCGGAGACCGGCTGCGTCCGGGAGGTCAGGACCATTACGAGCTGAATGGCGATGAGGACCGTGACGGCACATAGGGTTGCTGGACCAACGCCGTTGAGTCCGTACCAGCGGATCATGACGAATAGCAGTGGCAGGAAAAACACGGTTTCAAGGACGCGTGCGAATGTGGCGGCACCTGATTTGTGTGTCGTGAACAGGATTGGCTCGA
>NZ_CP014691.1:3255000-3407860 GCF_002005465.1 Neoasaia chiangmaiensis
GCGGTAGCGGAGCGTTCCGTAGGTCTGCGAAGGAGACGGGGTGACCCTCTCTGGAGATATCGGAAGTGCGAATGCTGACATGAGTAGCGACAAACAGTGCGAGAAACACTGTCGCCGAAAGTCCAAGGGTTCCTGCGCAAGGTTAATCCACGCAGGGTGAGCCGGCCCCTAAGGCGAGGGCGAGAGCCGTAGTCGATGGGAACCAGTTGAATATTACTGGGCCTGCCAGAAGTGACGAATGCAAGATGTTGTCTGGTCTTATTGGATTGATCAGGCTTTTGGCGCATTCCGGGAAATAGCTCTGGCGTATAGACCGTACCCGAAACCGACACAGGTGGACTGGTAGAGTATACCAAGGCGCTTGAGAGAACGATGCTGAAGGAACTAGGCAAATTGCTCGTGTAACTTCGGGATAAACGAGACCCGATCGTGGGCAACCATGACCGGGTGGCACAGACCAGGGGGTAGCGACTGTTTAGTAAAAACACAGGGCTGTGCGAAGTCGAGAGACGACGTATACGGCCTGACGCCTGCCCGGTGCCGGAAGGTTAAGAGGAGATGTGCAAGCATTGAATTGAAGCCCCGGTAAACGGCGGCCGTAACTATAACGGTCCTAAGGTAGCGAAATTCCTTGTCGGGTAAGTTCCGACCTGCACGAATGGCGTAACGACTTCCCCGCTGTCTCCAGCATCGGCTCAGCGAAATTGAATTCCCCGTGAAGATGCGGGGTACCCGCGGTCAGACGGAAAGACCCTATGAACCTTTACTGCAGCTTTGCAGTGGCATCAGAGACATTCTGTGTAGGATAGGTGGGAGGCTTTGAAACCGGGGCGCCAGTTCCGGTGGAGCCATCCTTGAAATACCACCCTGAATTTTTCTGATGTCTAACCGAGACCAGTCTAGCCTGGTCCGGGACCCTGCATGGTGGGCAGTTTGACTGGGGCGGTCGCCTCCCAAAGTGTAACGGAGGCGCGCGATGGTGGGCTCAGGTCGGTCGGACATCGACTGTTGAGTGCAATGGCATAAGCCCGCCTGACTGCGAGAGTGACAGCTCGAGCAGAGACGAAAGTCGGCCATAGTGATCCGGTGGTCCCACGTGGACGGGCCATCGCTCAACGGATAAAAGGTACTCTAGGGATAACAGGCTGATCTCCCCCAAGAGTCCACATCGACGGGGAGGTTTGGCACCTCGATGTCGGCTCATCACATCCTGGGGCTGGAGCAGGTCCCAAGGGTTCGGCTGTTCGCCGATTAAAGTGGTACGTGAGCTGGGTTTAGAACGTCGTGAGACAGTTCGGTCCCTATCTGCCGTGGGTGTATGAGACTTGAGAGGATTTGTCCCTAGTACGAGAGGACCGGGATGAACATACCTCTGGTGCACCGGTTGTCGCGCCAGCGGCACAGCCGGGTAGCTAAGTATGGACGGGATAACCGCTGAAAGCATCTAAGCGGGAAACCCACCTCAAAACGAGGTCTCACAGGGCCGTGCAAGACCAGCACGTCAATAGGCCGGGTGTGGAAGCGCAGTAATGCGCGCAGCTAACCGGTCCTAATCGCCCCTATCGCTCACACAACGCCTCCTCACCACAGCGTGACGGTAGGCACACACATGCACAGCAGTCATCCACGCAACACACACACACAACCCATCACCAACCTATCCCACCCCCAAAAAGGGTGGTTCAGAAGACCTGGTGGCCATGGCGGGAGACTTCCACCCGATCCCTTCCCGAACTCGGCCGTGAAACGCCCCAGCGCCTATGATACTGCATCTCAAGATGCGGAAAAGTCGGTCGCCGCCAGGTCCCCTGAACTACCCACACAATCACCAACGCGGGGTGGAGCAGCCCGGTAGCTCGTCAGGCTCATAACCTGAAGGCCGCAGGTTCAAATCCTGCCCCCGCAACCATCTGAACTTGCGATGCGAACGCATCACGAACCCCAGTCTGGAAACGGGCTGGGGTTTTCGTTTGTCCGCCCGACGCGACCGTCAGGATGCCGGCCAGATCGCCCCGGACGTCGATCTGAAGCCCCTTGTCGGATGGCGTCAGGATGATCGCCTCGATCAGCGAACGGATCACCTCGGCTGCCTCCTGGCGCTTCTCGTCCAGCTCCGAATGCAGCATGTCGTGTAGCCGCGCGAGTTGCCGGTGGTAGAACTCCGCCATCTGGGGATGGAGCAGGGGCGGCGGCGCCTCGGCGGTGGCGAGGAACTCCTTCAACTCCGCCTTGCGGGCTTCGAGCTTGGATCCGCGTTCCTTGACTGTCTCGATGGAAATGGCTTCGGAAAGATAGAGGTCCATCAGCCGCTGGATGTCGCGTTCGACCCGCTTCAGTTCTGATTCCGCTGCACCGATGTCGGCTGATGCCTCCATGCGCAGCCGGTTCATCTCGGTGGTGAAGGCCGAACAGAATTCGGCGAACAGATCCGGATCCATGAGGTGGTGACGCAGGGCGTCGAGGACGCGGCGCTCCAGTTCCTCGCGGCGCATGTTGGTACGGTTGTCGCAGGTGCCCTTGTTGCGGGCTGTCGAGCAGCCGAGCAAAGTGCCGGAGATCATGGAATAGCCGCCACCACAGCAGCCGCATTTGCTGAGGCCGGAGAACAGGTAACGCGGACGGCGTTTCTCCCGGAAATGATTGGGCGAGGATGTGTCGCGTGTGTCGCGGCTGGCGCTGACACTGGCCTGCCGCACCTTGACCGCGTCCCACAGCTCCTGATCGACGATCCGCAGCTCTGGCACTTCCTGGATTACCCACTCAGAGTCCGGATTGGGACGGGCCTGACGCTTGCCGGTGTCGGGATCCTTGATGAAGCGCTGGCGGTTCCAGACCAGCCTGCCCACGTACATTTCATTATTGAGGATACCGGTGCCGCGTAGCCGGTTGCCATTGATGGTGGAAAATCCCCAGGCACCGCTGCCCGGTGCGGATATGCCTTCCTCGTTGAGACGGAAGGCTATGGCGCGTGGCCCCAGTCCGGCCGCGAAGTCACGAAAGATACGACGGACCACTTCGGCTTCCGCTGGATTGATGGTCCGGTCGCCCCGGATGGGCTCGCCATTGGCGTCCAGTCTGCGCACCACGTCATATCCATAGGCGTTGCCGCCGCCGGACTTGCCCAGTTCCACGCGTCCCCGCAGGCCGCGATGGGTCTTCTCGGCCAGGTCTTTCAGGAACAGGGCGTTCATCGTGCCCTTGAGGCCGACATGAAGGTGGGAGACTTCGCCTTCGGAGAGGGTGACGATCCGCACGCCGGCATAGTTCATGCGCTTGAAGACGCCGGCGATGTCCTCCTGGTCGCGGGATAGGCGGTCCATTGCCTCGGCCAGCACGATCTGGAACCGTCCGCGTTGTGCGTCGGCGATCAGCGCCTGGATGCCGGGCCGCATCAGGGAGGCGCCCGAGATAGCGTGGTCGGTATACTCCTCGACGATGCTCCAGCCCTGTTTCTCCGCGTGGGTGCGGCACACCCGAAGCTGGTCGGCGATCGAGGCGTCGCGCTGGTTATCTGATGAGTAGCGGGCGTAAAGCGCGACCTTCATGACGAGGTATCCCTTACGGTCCGGAGCGGCGGCGCTGCTCCTGTTGCTGTGACCGGAACCAGTCCCGTGCCGCGCGGCGTGCCATGAGGCGGACCAGCGCCACCAGACGCGGGTCGGGAGTGTTGGGGCGCAGGACGAGCCGCAACTCGGGCTCGGGCGGCCGATACGCCGGGGCAATGGACTGGCAGGGTCTGTCCGTCATCGTCGCTCTCTTCCGACCGCAAGGCAAGGAAAACAGACACACGATCTGGACAGATCGCTGTTATTTCAATGGAAATCCGCACTATGGACAGGCGTGCTCAGGCGTATTCCAGCGTACGGAATCGTAGTTACGGCTGGTCCCGGATACAGGCGCGTCGTACAAATACTGGCTAATGGCGGTATCCAGAAGAACAAATGAATACGCACGTCACCGAAATCGCATTTACGGAAGCGCCGGCAGGTTTTGTGGAACTGGTCACGTTTCACAAGGCGGAGAGCGGCTGGTCTACGTCACTACTGTCTACAAGAGCCGGTGGACTGTTGTGCTGCGGAGATATCGTTGCGGTATTACGTATGCCATGCTGGTATGGAACCTATTCTACACAGATAGCATGCCAGGGGCTTGGTCAATTCGTTCACACTAGGCTATCTTTTTTAGCGGCTTAAGTTCCTAATTTGCATAACGAAGCAGTAGTAACGTCGAGCAACAAAGGGGGAGGCGGGCGATGAATACCGAGAAGGCTTTGGCAGCGTCGCTTGTCTTGGCACATGTCGCACAATCGATGCCAGCGTACTGACTCGTCGGCGAAGGATGTCAAGCACATTTGCAGAATGGACTACACGTCTTGAAGCGCATTTTAAGGCTCTCGCGGAACTGCGTCGAGCCCATGGTCTTCCCGTGTTCGCTCTCGAGCATGGACTCGACGAGAATGAACAGCGGAGTCTTGGTAAAAAACTCAATACATCTCTAGCAAAAGGCGAAAGCACGTCAAAATATTGGCTGTTGTGGGTCGTTTATTCAGCTGAACAAGGTTACGATTATGATGGTGAGGAATTTTGGGAGACTTTTGAAAGAAGAACTCCTTATTGGACGCGATATTGCGATCGACGGTCACTTAGAGACTGGTTTGTAAAATTCCACCAACGCTTTGACGGGTTCAAGCCAACAGGCCCATGGGCTTCATGGTTCTCGATCATCGCGTGGCCGATAACGCATGCGTTATTGCCGCGAGATCTGCAGCTACAACTGGCAAAGGCACTCTATGAGTGGCGCTATGCATTGGCTGCGCGGATCGACTCACCTCCTGCAGAACTAGGTCGCTTTCTCGCGACGGTGAGCGACGAGGCGAGTTCGCGCTTTCGTAATTTCCTCCAACAGGAGGAGGTCGCAGGTAGGATCGTGTTTGCGCTGCTCGGAGGTAGAAACGAAGCCGTCGAACATTTCATCCATTCCAGTACGCTCGACCGAATCGTCACCGACCTCCAAAAAGCTGCCAGCGGAAGGGCATGGTTACACGACGCGCGAAAAGTCGTTGAACGCGCGCGCTTTCATGGAACATCATCTGTAAATCAGACAACCAATATGGCTGATGTCTATCGCAGGGACACTGGAACTCATGAGCAAAGGCCAGAAATCCGGCCGGCGTTGACGCTACGGCGAGTATCGGCTCATGAGTGGAGGCCGGTCATGGAGTTGCCCTCGTTGAGACCCATTGCCGAGATCAACTCAGACCTGAATAAGTTCCTTCGGCAAACCCGTTGTCAGGTTGCTGGTTCATTAGGCGCCCTGCCGGCGGGCTGGTTACTGCAGGGCGACCAGAGGCGTGTCCTGACCAGTTGGCCTTCACCGAACAACCCCGTGGTCAAATTCGACCGCGAGCAGCCAGTTTTGGAGCACCTTCTGCGCGTCGACGGGTGTATAACTTCAGGTCTGGCATGGCTTTTTCGGGTTGGATCGGACGGTCTTGCGCGCGAGATTATCAGTCGTGTTGTTCGCCCCGGGGGCCGATACATCTATGTTTCGTCCGAGCAAATTGCAGCCCCATCTTTTGGTGAGGAGATCAGTCTGACCGCTAGCGGCGTGACCGGACTGGCGCTCGATCTCCCAAACGTCCTTGCGTCAGTGGAGATTGATGCGCTGAGGGCGTTGCATCTTAGCGTCTCCAAGAATGTGAGGCTCGTGCCCGTTGGCCTCGGTGCGAGGCGGTGGGACGGCGAAGGTTTTGCAGAATGGATGGATGGCGAGACACCCTGCGTGTCACTCCTTGCCGATTTTGGGGTCGATAGTTACTGCGTAAAGCTCGACGCAGAATTCGTGCATGTCGACGTCAATGGGCGATCTGATCCAATATTACTCAGATTCTCAGATTTGAGCCTAGGTCTCCATTCTCTGACAGTCGAGGTCCGCCCAAGCGACAAGACCAGCCCGGTGATTTCGGGCCTTCTTCAGATATCGATGCGGCATGCTCGACCGTGGATAGCTGGCACTTCCGCGCATATCGGCTTGGTCACGACCATCGAGCCCGAAGAGCCGAGCCTAGATCGCCTCTGGGAGGGGGACGTGAAATTGCAGGTCTTCGGACCCGCCGACCACCATGTTCGCGTGAGCGTAGATTTGCTCGATGCTGCTGGCGCGAAGCTCGGCAGTGAATTTATTGCCGACCTGCCATTGCCGGTGACAGCCGAACGCTGGGAGCGCGCGCTTTCAATCTTTCTCTCAAAGGAGACAGATCCCTGGGCATTCCTGCGCGCCACTTCGGGGCGCCTCGTTGTCGAAGGCGATCAACTGGGCGTTCGTCAGATCAGTCTCCAGCGCGAAGTCGCTCCCGTCCGCTGGGTGTGGCACAAGACAGGGCACGGCACGACCTTGCGGCTGGTTGACGACCATGAAAGCAATGATCTGCCAGAACTGAGTTTCTATCCCTTCTCCCATCCGGCCCGGCTTGAGCCCATCAGTCTCGAACTCGCGACCGAGGGCTTCCTACCTGAGAATGAGGGAGGCCTCTGCGTCGTCTCATATGGGGAGATCCAGCAGGCCCTGATCGTGAGTATGCCGACTGTCGTCGGAGGCTTCCGTGGGCTGCTCGTTCAGCCGAGTTTGGCGAACCTTCTACCTTATTCGATGTCGATGATGCCGCGCATTGCTAGCCTCATAGAGATTTGGTCCACGGCTAAGCTCGTAGGCCCACTCGCGGGAAATCGACGTGACAGGGCTGTAACCGCGCTTCGAGGCGTCTTGTGTGAGTTCGTGTGTGGGAGAGACTGGATCGACGCTGAGAATGAGTATGCCAGTTCGCCGAAAGGTGTGTCCAATCTGAAGCGCTTCGCTGGCGCGACCGGGGCACCAGCCGCCTTTAATTTCGTTCTGGCCCGCGACGTCGCTCGGTTTCAAATGATCCCGCCCACTGAACGCACGAAGGATCTCATCGACCTAGCCCAACGTTACAAAATTGCTTCGCGTGAGGCCTGTTCTGATGCGCTCCAAGTTGCGTCCTGGCTGGAGCAGGGCGACCGATGGTCGGAGGCGATCGCTGAACGTATCACCTCTTCCAAAGACGCTGCGAGCCTGACGCGAGCCGCTCGCTTTATCACTACAGCGACGTCATTACCGTTCGAAGGGCAACCGACGGTGCCACAGGTAACTCGCCGATGATCGAGATCGTGAACGTGGATGAGATCATCGCCTCCGCGCGCCGTGATCTCGGGCTTCCCGTCGGGAGCGAGGTGGACAGCGCCTATTGGTTCGCCGGCTTGCGGCGCCTCGCCGGGCAATTGTGCCCGTGCTCGCCACGCACCCTCGTTTCGTCGATGGGGGGCAGTCATCGCGTCTTTGCGCTCGACGTGCCCGATCTAGTCGGCCACCTTGAGGATTGCGTGGACGCGCTCGTTGCCGTTGGTGATTTGCTCGAGTTCCACGACGTGACAACGCTGGACGAGAAAGTGAAGGCGACATGGGTCTTCGCCGCGCCGCCCTCATTCGTCATGCATCCGTCGGGTGCGGCTTACATATTGGGACTAGCGCCTGACGACGCGCTTCCTCTGCCGATTGCATGGAGGGAGCGCGTGGTCTCGAGGGGCCCTGTCCGGGTGCTCGAGCCTCTGCCTGGTGAAGATCTCGACGCATCGCTCAAGAGCATCGGCTTTCGATCCTTGTCTCTTAATGCATGGATGCGGAGCCCTAGGCTGGAGAGCGCGGCCTCCCTCATCGCCGGGCTTGACGCCAAGCTGGCAGCGCTGGGTCCGGCCGGCCACGTTCCAGATCTGAAGGTTTTCGACGGGGCAAAGGACACGCGTAGCTACCGGGCACGGTGGGTCGCCCCATCGGGGCAGGACGGCAATTACATCGTCCGTCGCCCGCAGGCCTATGGAGCGGACCTTTGGGGTTATGCGCGCCTCGAACGGGGTGAACTTACGAAACTCGTCGACTTTCCTGTCCCCGGATCCCGGTATCGGGGGTGCGACATGGCATGGCGCGTCCAACTTGCGATCGACGCTTTGTTAAAGAAGCCACAGCGATACCGGATCGTGCCATTGGACGGGGCCAAGCGCTTCGACCTGTTCTTCCCATTGCCGGATTGGGCACGGCGGCGTCTCTCGACGATCGGGCAGGAAGTGGCTCCCGACAAATGTCTGATGTCGTTCTGTCTTCCGCTTGATTCTGTGAGAGCGGAACAGGCCTTCCTAAAAGAATATCTTTTTCTCGAATGTGAAGAGTAAGGACTGAATTGTATGGCTGCGACGATACAAGAGACGATTGAACAACTGCACACTTCACTCAGGGATTATATCGAGGCAACCTACCATATCGGCGACGCGACACTTATCAGCCAACGCCAAACACTACTGAAGAGGACCGGCGTTACTCACCAGATCCCTTACCTCGAATCTACGCCCAAATATCAACTCGGCCAGAATTTCGCAAAGATCGAGGGTCTGCCTCCCGCGGCCCTTGCAGTGTATTCGGCGTTGGCGAAGACTGATGGCAAGCAGCCAAGACTGCTCTTCGACCCGCCTTATCGGCACCAGGCGGATGCTATCAAGCATTCGCTGATCGGCGGGCAGAACCTCGTCATCATGACCGGCACCGGCTCGGGCAAGACGGAATCGTTCCTCCTGCCGATCCTCGGGAAGTTCGCCCGCGAGGCGGCGACGAATCCCAAGGCTTTCGGCAGCCAACACGGTGTCCGGGCGCTGCTGCTCTATCCGATGAATGCGCTCGTGAATGACCAGCTTGGCCGTTTGAGGGCCATTTTCGGCGATCCCCGCTTGGCGGCGGCGTTCACCGAATGGGCAGGCAGACCACCGACGTTCGCGCGCTACACCAGCCGTACGCCCTATGCTGGTGTCCGCACCAGTAAGCGCGACAGTAAGAAGTTCATGTCGTTTGAGAGCTTCTATGTTGAGATCGAGCGTCAGGCGTCGGGTCCAGAATCAGAGGATCAGCAACGCGCGTCGAAGCTTCGCAGCGAACTGAAGGCGCGCGGAAAATGGCCGGCGAAGCCCGACCTCGAAAAATGGTTCGGGGCGAAGGGATCGAAGTGGGCGGACCCGAAGACTGGCGAACCGTTGCGGGCAGTCACCCTACCAGAGGATTCCGAACTGATTACGCGGCATGAGGCGCAGCATGCCGCGCCGGATATGCTGGTCACCAACTATTCGATGCTGGAATATATGCTGATGCGTCCGATCGAGCGGACCATCTTCGATCAGACGAGCGCTTGGCTCGCTGCGAACCCGGACGAGAAATTCACGGTTGTCCTCGACGAGGCCCACCTCTACCGGGGCGCTGCTGGTGCGGAAGTCGGATTGCTGATGCGGCGGCTGCGCGCGCGGCTCGGTATCTCAGTCGAGCGGTTCCAAGTGATCTGCGCCACAGCGAGCTTCAACGAGAAGGAGCATGCGGGCGACTTCGGATCGCAGTTGACCGGGGTTGATGCAGACAGCTTCGTGGCGGTCACCGGCGACCTCGATCTGCGGCCGCACGCGGCCACGGGAAGTAAAGCGGACGCAGATTTGCTGGCAGGGGTCGATCTGGCAGGCTTCTATGACTCCGACGAGGACAAGCGGCGAGCGGCCATCGCTCCAGTCCTCCAGCATTGTGGCATTACGCCGACCGGAGATATCGGCCCCGATCTGTATGCGGCCCTCGAGACCTTTCCGCCGCTCGGCCTATTGGTGAACAAGACGATGAAGGCCCCGCGTCCGGTGGCCGGCCTCGGCTCCGAGCTTTTCCCGGATACGCCCGATCAGGCGGACCGCGCTGTGACGACGCTGCTGGCGCTCGGAAGTGTCGCCCGGGAAAATCCGGAAGCTGCCGGTCTGCTACCCTGCCGTATCCACAATTTCTATCGGGGCTTGCCCGGCCTCTGGATATGCATGGATCCCGATTGCACCGAACTCGGCGCCGACGAGCATTCAGGAATCTGCGGCAAAATGTATAGCCAGCCCCGCGAGATATGTGGTTGCGGCGCCCGCGTGCTCCAATTCTACACCTGTCGGAATTGCGGCGCAGCCCATGCGCGCGCCCATTCTGATGACGTCGACACGCCGAACGCTTTGTGGTCAGAGCCGGGGCGGCGTCTGAAGATGCCGGGAATGGAGACCTCGCCGCTCCTCGATCTTGATCTCCTGCTGGAAGAACCTCGGCATCCGGATCTCGCGGAGATAGCGGAATATGATCTCGAGACGGGCCGGATAAACCCGCTCAATCAGAGTCCGCGGACCCGTACCGTGTATCTGCGTAAGGATCGCGTCACCCCGTCATTCGACGATGAGGGAAATCAGGACAGTCGGTTGGAGGTGCGCGGCCAGTTCACACCCTGTGCGGTTTGTGGCGATACGGCTGCCTTTGGGCGAACCTCGGTTCAGGATCACCAGACCAAGGGGGATCAGCCTTTCCAGGCCCTGGTCGCACGCCAGATTCAGGTCCAGCCACCTGGGCCGCAGCCGGCATCGAGCTTTGCGCCGCTGCGTGGACGCAAGGTACTGGTATTCAGCGATTCCCGTCAGGTTGCCGCCCGCCTCGCGCCGAACCTCCAACTCTATTCGGTGCGCGATGCGCTTCGAACGCTGATCGTATGGGGCTTCGACCGGCTTCGTCAGCACCCGATGATCACATCGATGCTCAGCCTCGATGATCTATATTTCGCCGCGCTCCTTGCGTCCAAGGGCCTCGGTGTCCGGCTCCGACCCGAGATCAAGGTGGGGGAGAACTTTGCCGCCGAAGCCGCGATCGAAGCCGGTGTTCAGGCCGGCGCGCTCGATGATCCGACCCAGTTCATGATGCTCTGGATGAAGAACAGGGGCGATCGTCCGCCGGAGGGCTTGCTCGACGATATCGTCAAGACCGTCAGGGACCGTCATCTCGGACTCGAAGCGCTCGCGCTCGCCTCGCTGTGCGAGAGTGTCGACAAGGCGGCGGCGGTTCATGCGTTGCCGGCAATCCCGGGAATTGCGGATACCAACGAAGACAAGATCGCACTGGCTCGTGCCTGGCTGCGATGCTGGAGGCCGAAGGCCTTCTGGCTGAACGCCATGCCGAACACCTGGTACAAGCGCGGTGGCGGAAGCGGGACCAGCGTGCGATCGCAAAAGGGCTCGTTCAAGGCGATGCGCCGCGTGCTCCCCGACAAGACCGCTTACTCGCTCTTCGACAAGCAATGGCAGCCTGCCCTGATGCAGATCTTTGCCGAAGAGATGGAAAGCGGGTTCAAGCGCCTCGCTGGCAAGAACCTCTCGCTGCTCATGGATGGCGAGTGGGTGCGCTGCGGCGCATGCCGTTCGGTTCACCGACCCGTGCCGAAGCTGCCGCATTGCCTCGATTGCGGCAGCAGGGAGATCGTCTCCCTCGATCCCGCTACGGACCCTGTCTTCGTCGCACGCAAAGGCTATTATCGGGCACCCGTCATAGCGGCGCTCCATGATCCCGAGCACAGGCCGATGGCATTGATCGCGGCCGAACATACGGCGCAGCTAAACGCGCCGCAGAGCGAAGACGTCTTTTCACGCGCGGAGGAAAATGAGCTTCTCTTCCAGGACGTGGCGCTCGATTGGGGCGCGGCGGCGAACCGCTCGACTGCGATCGATATCCTTTCGAGCACGACCACGATGGAGGTCGGCATCGACATTGGCGCGCTCTCTGGCGTGGCGCTTCGCAACATGCCTCCTGGTCGCGCGAACTACCAGCAGCGTGCTGGTCGTGCCGGCCGCCGGGGCAACGCGGTCGCGACCGTGGTGGCCTTCGGAAGCGCCGATAGCCATGACGAGCATTACTTCAGCGACCCCGAGGCGATGATCGCAGGGCCGGTGGTCGACCCCCAACTCACCCTCAACAACCCCGACATTGTGCGTCGCCATGTCCGGGCTTATCTGCTCCAGCGCTATCACCAAGATCGGATTCCGGGGTTCGATCCCGACGTCGATCCCAACTTGTTTTCGGTATTGGGCACCGTCACCGGATTCCAATCGGGAGATGAAGTCCTCAACCGCGCCGATTTCGAAGCGTGGCTGAAGAAGAATGCCAAGTCGCTCCGGGACTCCGTCGCCGACTGGATTCCAATTCAGTTGTCGCCGGAGGATCGGCAGGAATTGCTCGATGATATGGCGGCCGACTGCCTGAAAGCGATCGATGACGCCCTCAAGGGCAAGGTGCTGGGCGGCGAGAAGGTCTTCGAGGAGCCTGACGGGGAAGGCGTCGAGGTTCAGGAAGAGGAAGGCGAAGAAGTTCCGCCCGAGAAGGCACAGACTGGCAAATTGCTGGACCGGCTGCTGTATAGTGGCGTGCTGCCGCGCTACGCATTTCCAACCGATGTGGCGCCGTTCAATGTGTTCGACATCGACCGATCGACGGACTTCCGCCCGGTGATGAAATTTGCCCCGTCGCAGTCTCTGCCGGTCGCGCTGTCGCAATATGCGCCTGGCAAGACGGTTTGGATCTCGGGCAAGTGCTATACGTCAGGAGCGATCTATTCGCCGATGTGGGAGGACCGTGTCGAGGCGTGGCAAAATCGCCGCCTCTATCGCGAATGCTCCGAATGCCATTTCGCGCAGACGGTGCCGCTCGACGAGGGCCTCAAACCCGGCGTGATTGACAACTGTCACGCTTGCGGCGGCGAAAGCACGTTCGGACCGACGCAATATTGGCTGCGTCCGCCAGGCTTTGCCCATCCCGTCTATGTGGACGAGATGACCTCGCCCGACGACATGCCCGAAACGGCTCACGCGACGCGGGCGAAGTTGACGATGCCAACCCCGGCCGACACTGAGAAGTGGATCGCGATTAACGACCGGATCCGTGGCATGCCCGATCGCAAGCATCTGCTGGTGTCCAACACCGGGCCGAAGCAGAAGGGCTATAATTACTGCACGAAATGTGGTGTGATCGAGGCCAGTGCCGAGAGCACGGCGATGCTCGGCGGGCCTCACAGGAAACCCTATCCCGACGAGAAGGAACCGATGTGCGAAGGCGCGGGCACGACCCGGCACCTTGTTCTCGGCACGGACTTCATCACAGATATTGCATTGTTCTCGCTGCGCGTGGCGGCGCCGCTCAAGCTGAAGCCCGGCTTCTATCCGACGGATGTCGCGCTGCGGACGGTGAGCGAGGCGATCGCCAAGGCCGCCTCATCGATGCTCGAGATCGAGCCCGGTGAACTCATGGCGGAATATCGACCGGCGTTGACGCCAGCGGGAATAAGCGGGCTCGAGGCGGAAATCTTTCTCTACGACACCCTCCCCGGCGGCGCCGGCTTTTCAGGCCAGTTGGCCCACCGCGGCGAAGAGTTATTCCAACGCGCGCTTACCCTGATGAAGACATGCCCGGAGAATTGCGATACATCGTGCTATCGTTGCCTGCGTAGCTTCAAGAACAAGTTCGAGCATGGGTTGCTCGATCGGCATGTCGGCGCGGAACTGCTCGCATATCTGATCAGCGGCGAGATGCAGCCCTTCGACACTCGCCGAATCAAGGCCTCGACCGTCCTGCTCCACCAGGATCTCGAGCGCCAGGCTGACGGTGTCCGGTTCGGCCTCGATATCGACGTCGATGTACCGGGGATGGGGCCGGTGACGATCCCGATCCTCGCCAAGCGCTCGGATGGTCGGCGGTTTGCGATCGCGCTTGCCGGCGGATTGACCGGTGACCATCCGGCCGATCCAAGGATTGTGGAGATGCGTGAGAGGTGGCCGGATCTCCTCGTCATTCCGGTAAACGAACTGCTGGTCAGGGGCAACTTGCCGGCGGCATCGCGCTCTGTTCTTTCCGCGATCGCCTGAAACGGTAGGATGTAGCCCATGATCGAGATTTTGGGTGTTAACAGCGGCCAAGAGTATGAGGCCGCTGTTCACTTGCGCAAGCAGATACTGAAGCTGTGGCCCGACCTCGCACAGAGCAAGGACGATATCGTCAAGATATTCGTCGGGTTCAAAATGTATGGATATAAATTCCAGGATATCGACATCATCGTCGTCGGCAGCTTCGCGACGCCGAGATCGTTCGATGCCGAGATGAAATTCTATCCTTCTGAGGGGGAGCCATTCATTCCGAAAGGCGCGTCTATTCGGAACTTTGCCCTACTGATCGAGGAGAAATCCCATAACGCTCTCGGTGTTCGATTTGAGGGCAGAACCGCCACTGTTAAATACAGAAACAAAAAAGACGGGGAGTGCGTCACCGAGAAGGCGTTCAAACAGATGTTCGAGTTCAAGAAATATCTGCGCGATCGGAATGGCGGGAACATTTTCGTTCAGGAACTAGTGCTTTTTTCGGGGCTGAAGGAAGCACAACTTCCGCCAAGACCTCATAATTTCATCGCGAGCGACACGAGTTTCGAGAGGCTTCTGAACACGTTGGGGCAAACCTCCAGTCCTGTCAGATCCGGCCCTTTCGCCAATCTGAACTTCGGAGCAACGGAAGTCTTCCGAAAGATATTGGACCCAAACTTTGCGCTTTTCGACGTCCTCGAACCGACGCCTCTCGATCGGAAGCGCATGGACCTAATCGCGAAACAGGCGCTGCCGGACGATTGGGTCGAGGACATGGGTGAAAAGCAGATACTGCTGAAGGGGCGCGGTGGCGTCGGCAAGACCGTTATCCTCTTGCAGATGGCGTATCGAGCCTACCAGTTCGAAGAGAAGCGTTCACTGGTCCTGACCTTCAACAAGGCGCTCGTCGCGGACCTCCGTCGATCGATGGCCCTTCTCGGTGTGCCCCGTGCTGTGGAGACTGGGGGCATCGGTATTGAAACGGCGCACGGGTTCTTTGGCCGCCTCATGATGGCCCTCGGCATCATCGAAGGCTACGCCGACTTCCTCGAGCGCTATGGCGAGCACAAGCAAGCGTTGCTCGCTTATCTCGATTCAGGTGCAGTCAGCCGCGATGATATAGACAAGCTTATTCGCGATCAGGCTGATCAGTTCGGCTGGGACAATGTGCTCGTCGACGAGGGGCAGGACTGGCCGTCGGACGAGATTGCAATTCTGCGGAAGATCTATGGCTTGGAAAGCCTGGTCATCTCCGACGGTGTCGATCAGTTAGTTCGCGGGACTGTGGCCGACTGGAGTACCGGTGTCGGCAAGGCGTTATTGCGCAAGCGACGGCTGACGCGCTGCATGCGGATGAAAGCTAATTTGGCGGCGTTCGTGTCCGATATGGCGACAAATCTCGGGATTGATGATTGGGTTCTGGAGCCGAACACGGATGCCGCTGGCGGCCGTATCATCATCGTCGATGGCGACCTGAGTTCACAACCGGAGCGTTTGAAGGAATGGTGCGACGAGGCAGAGGCGCTGAAGAACGCGCCGGTCGATCTTCTGGCCTGCGTGCCCCCATCATTGGTCGGCACGGTCCGCGACTGCCTGTGCAAGCCTGCTAGAGAATTCGTTTCCCTGGGGCACCGCGTCTGGGACGGTACGAGCCGCGACGTACGGGAGCATTTCGCGACGAGCCGTGACCAGTTGAGATTCGTCCAGTACGATTCATGCCGCGGCCTCGAAGGTTGGACTGTTATCAATTACGGCTTGGACGAACTCTGGGATTATAAGTATGCCCAGTGGGTCAACGAAGGCCATCAGGTCGATGACCTTTATACCTCTGTCGAGGATCTCGCCAAACTGCATGCGTCTCGATGGGTGATGATTCCCCTGACGCGCGCGATTGATACGCTCGTCATTAACATCGGAGCCCAACAGAGCTTCGTACGCGATGCCCTGTTGAAGGTGGCAAAGGCACGGCCCGATATCATCGATTGGATCGGCTTCGAAGACGCTGCAGCGTTCTGATGTGGTTTTAGCCGGTATCAGGTCGGAAGCAGAGACGGATCCGACCCCGGCGAGATCAATGTCGCATGGACGCTTTGTGGACCAAGCTTTCTGATAGCGGCGAGGGTTTCCGAGCGTTTGGATCGCTGCAGCAGCCAGCGACGGCGCCACGCGGCGCCTATCGACGCTGCGTTGGAAAGCAATGGTGGTTCGGAGTGCATCCCGAGGAGTGCATCGCGCGATGCCGAGCCGAGTTCACACGCGTAAAAGAGCCGTGGGGTAGCGTGGTGTAGAATAGCGTCGCTGTCGATGCCGAGAGCATCGAGACCTTCTCTAATTTGCCGAAGCCGAGGACTTGTTCCTTCGCCAAAGCGGTTGTTCACGCGTCTGGAGTTGTGACGGGCTTGTGCCATCTGCCCCAGCGCGTGCGCCGTCTCGTTGCCCAAATGCAGAGTACCGAAACCGCCGGTAAGGCTCTTGCCTATGGCATCCCAATGGACATCGTGGCCCAACTCGTCGTGATCGCTCGCGCGCAGGAGAAGCCGGTTATATTGGCTCGAACCCACGCCGTAGAGGCTCGTCGTTGTCAGGATTCGGAGGTCGGCAGGTTTGCAGATCGCGCGGCCTGCCATCTGGGACGCGATGATGCTGACCTGTGAACCGTACCGTTCGGCGTAATAATCGTGGATTTCCCGCGACGCGAGGATGAGGGCGACTAGTTTTCCGCCGAGCAACTCATTGTAGGGATGGATCGCACCACAGATACTGACGTCAGCAACTTGGCTCGATAGGCCGGCCTTACGAAACTCGGTGAGGACGATATCGATCGCACGCTGACCGGTCTTCGCGGCGAGAAGTTGCTCGATCGCGGCGCGCGGATTCTTTGCAAGGCCGGCCGCGCGAAACATTTGCTTAGCGAATAGAAGTTGCGCCAGAAGTTCCGATCGTTTGCGCACGAAAAGGAGATCTTCCGACGCTGCGCGCCAGTCGGCATCGCCATGTGCGTCTTTTACGTTGCCGCGCATCGGCCGCACGCTGCCGTCGGCAACTCGGTTGTCCTCATAATGGGCGCGGAGTTGGAGATCACGCGAGTGTGCCGCGCCCGAGGCCTTTTGCTCCAATCGCAGGATCGTCGTTTCGACGGGTGACCGGATCTCGCTTTTAGACGCTAGGTCGTCCCACCTGAGATTGGCGATCGACGCATCGATCCGCCCCAGAAAGGCCTTCGCGATATCTTCGGGTACCCATTCGCCGGTGAGGAAGCGCGTCTCCATCGATTCTCGGAGCCAACCGATCCAGCGGTCGCGCGCTGTGACCCGCATGACGGGGCTCGCAAGCATGGCAATGCCCATGACCGGGCGATTAGGGCGGGCAGCGTTTCGGATCAGCACCAGCAACTGGCGACCAGGGATCGGGCGATATTCGTGCGCCCAAGTGTGGCGGAAATAGCGCCAGATATCGTTGAGCGGCAGACCGGTTGCGGAGCAGCGGTCGCCGGCCTTGCAGATCTCGACGACCGGATCGACGACGTCCGCCAACGCAGCCTCCTGCTGATCGGAGGGAAGTGACGCGATCCGTTGGAACTCGGTGGCGAGGTCGGAGCCGTTGTCAACCACGTCGAGAACGCAACTACGCACCCCGGCCGCGCGAAGCGTCCGGCGTTCCATGCGCCGGACAAAGGTTTGGACGGAGGGCTCCTGCAGTTGTCTTTGTCGTGCGGCTTGCAGGGCATGGCGAATGCGACGCTTCACGTCATCGACAGATTGCTCCGATTGCCGCGCGATGCCGGGCGCCTCGAAGAGAATGTGGTCGTCTTCGACGGCGACGCGCCAGCCTTGCTCAAAAAGGTCGGCGACGAGGAGGCAGACGGTGCGGAGCTTCCGGCTCTCACCATCATCGATGTAGCGACGCGCCAACGTGCGCATTTCCTCGGCGAAGGAGGGCTGGGGGGCACCCTCGAAGCTCATGAGGCTGCGAAACTCTTTCTTCTGAGTGCCGCGTAGGAAAGGGGACACGGTTCGCACTTGACCCGGACCCGACCGCAACCTCCTTTCCGACATCAATCATAACCCCCTTTTCAACACCGTTATCCTGTGTGTGTTTATGCCAAAAATTGCCCCGAAATTCCAGTGCGATCAGGCGCGAAAACTGGCAGCAGGCCAGTTTCAATATGTCTCGGAAGCAAGAATGTCTGTGATCGACGATAAGCCTGGATCGAGCGACCGTCCCCAATCCGTAAGGATTTCGACAACAATCCTGCGACGGATGTCGGTATCGTCCCGTCGCCCATTAGTGATAGCCGATAAAAGAGCCTCCAGCGCAGTTTGAAGAGTGATCGGGTTAGGTCGGCCGCCATGCGCGAAGACCGGATGATCTGTGTTGAGGCTAAGTGATCCATTGCTAGCACGGAAGAGGAGAAGAGGGCGGTGGCCTTTTTCCCGAGCGGATGAAGTCGTCTTTGATCTGGCGATTGATTCTTGCTTGTCGCGGGCTACGGCCTTAGGAAAGGCGCAAACTGTGTTCTTCAGGGTGCGTGCGGTCTTCAACGATCTCACTCGACCGCGAAGTTGCTCGATCGCTTTGACAAGCCCGGCTTCCTGGAGCCGATCCCACATTTCCGGTGACACGGAAATTTGTTGCTTTGCAGTAGTGACGCCGAATAACTCGTCTAGGGACGCCGGGAACTCCACCTCGATCCGGATATACCGGTCATTGTTGATAAAGGTGGTCCAGGGGGTTTTGGTCTTGCAATCGATAAGGCGGCCATTTCGACTGAAGATGATGCCGTGATAGTCTTTTAGGATCGGAAATCTCTCATTGGCGTTGAGCCCGACGGCATCTCTGCTTTTGTCGATCGATGCGAAGCTCGGCGGTAGGTACGAATAGCGGAGGAGAATCCGCGCTGGCCCAGTAGGCATGTTTACTATTAGAGACACGGGTTCGAGCGCGATGGCTCGGTCGTTATCAATCCGGCAGAGGGTGTGGCTCGGATCGAGGAATAGTGGATCGGTCGGCGAGACGGGATTTCCATTAATAAATATCAATGTCGATATTAGCAGTTTATGATATGTAACGCCGAAGCATTGATCTAAATGCTTTGCAAAGCCAAGTGTCGTCGTCCAGTCAAGACGATCGAGTTTCTCGATAAGAATAATGGTCCCTGATTCCCAACCGTCTAGATATAGAAGGTTGATATAGTTAGACAGAAACTGGGGAATCTCTGCGTCGCACGGTAACGGAATAACTGTGTCGCCCTCATTGTCTGTGTATTTACCATTGTTCAGATCATCGAGGTCAAGTGTGACTTGTTTGGCTGATCTACCAGCGACTTTGGATATGACGGTGAAGCGCTTTCCGATACTCATGGTCGAACACGGCAATCCGTAGCCGTAGCGACCTAGCCCGGATCGATCATTTTCACGATGAGTTCCGCCCCACATCATAGCTAATTGGATCATGTCCGGCGTCATGCCGTGCCCATCGTCGAGAACAGCGATCTGGGTCGGCTTCTTTTGAGAGTCTGTACCGTCGTAGCCGAAGACGATGTCGACATGCTCTGCATATGCCTGGATGGCGTTGTCGACGAGTTCTGCGATCGCTTCGACGTTACTTCGATATCCAAGATGGCGAATGCCGCGAACAAATGCATCTGGCACAGTAAGTCCTAACTTTCTGGCTTTATGCTTTTGTATGGAATATTGAGCCTGTGCCGAGATATCGGCGGTCGCGCGTTTCGTTGCACTTCGACGTGAATTCAGGCGCATAGGGGCCTCTTTCGATTGCTTGTTACTGCTCCGGTAGGCCTTGTGAGTTTGACGATCTGCTTGGAATCTGAACAGACTGACCGATCATGTTCACTCCTTCTTTTTCTCGTTTCGACTGTAGGGCCGAATCTAGTTCCGTGGCCGGTTCGTTGCTCCCTCTTCAAAACCATTTTGTCGGGTGAAGACTCTCTGACAGGGAAGCAACTCCTGTGTAATCATTGATCGGGCCAACTGTCATGAAGAAGTTGAGCGGACGTCTGTTTCTGTCCATGACTGGATGCAGTTTCGTATTTATGCCGCCTTTGGTACAGCCAATCAGTCACTGTAGATTTTTTACTCGAAGGCTCAAAGCCTTGCGGTGTGCCTTGAAAATAGGTCGTATTAATCACGACGGTCGATGATCTGGAGCTGTGATTTTTCGAAAGCTAGCCCAGCAAAGGAAGAAAAAGCTAATGGCTCCGCCCTCGCGCCGGCAAGGGTTCGCGTCAGCGAGTTGACGCCGCCCGATGGGGTGTCCCCGATCTTCCTGCGCTGCGCTGCGCTCCGTGCAGACCGGGCGATACCCCTCCCCATCGGTCGCTCTTGCCGTTGCTACCCCGCTGCTCGCCGCGAGGCAGAGGGACAGCGGGGGCTGTTCCTCGCGGAACAAAAGGCAAAGACCATGACCAGCTACACCAACACAGCGACCGATTTCCGCAATGCCATCCTCAACGGGGACAGCGTGCAGTTGATGCGCGCACTTCCCCGTAATGCGGTGGATTTCATCCTGACAGACCCGCCCTATCTGGTGAACTATCAAGGCAGGGATGGCCGGAAGGTTCGCAATGATGACAATGCGCGCTGGCTTCGTCCCGCTTTCAACCAGATGCACCGTGTCCTGAAATGGGGTGGGTTTGCCGTCAGCTTCTACGGATGGAACCGGATAGACTTATTCGCCGATGCCTGGAAGGCGGCCGGGTTCCGTATGGTCGGGCATATCGTTTTTCGCAAATCCTATTCATCCTCTTCCCGTTTTCTTCGGTATGAACACGAAAGTGCCTACCTGCTGGCCAAGGGGAACGTGACGCCGCCCGCGAAGCCCATCCCG
The DNA here is from genome assembly GCF_002005465.1 of Neoasaia chiangmaiensis. Lineage (NCBI taxonomy): Bacteria > Pseudomonadati > Pseudomonadota > Alphaproteobacteria > Acetobacterales > Acetobacteraceae > Neoasaia > Neoasaia chiangmaiensis. The sequence goes on from NZ_CP014691.1 coordinate 3,275,634, forward strand.
GACGTGATCGACATGCCCTATTCGGGCAACAAACTGCACCCGACACAAAAGCCGGTGGCTTCACTCCTGCCCCTGGTGGAAGCCTTCTGCCCGGTGGGCGGTCTGGTTCTGGACCCGTTCGCGGGTTCGGGTTCGTCGCTGGTGGCGGCCCAGCGTCTTGGCCGCGACTGGCTGGGCATGGAACTGGACCCGGATCACGCCGCGACGGCAACCCGTCGGCTGGCCTGGCACGGGACGGGGAGGGCGGCGGCGTAGGCCGCCCCTTCTTTACCTCACCGGACGGCCAGAAAATCGCGCCGGTCCCGATGGCCTGGCGCCGGGCGCGCGCCGCTGCCCGGCGCGTGCGGCGCTCGCCGGCGGGGCCGGCTCGCACTTTTCTTTCTGGATGAATGTACGAGATTTTTCCCCGTCAGCCACCCGCAACGCTGCCTGGGCAACGCGCCATGTCCAGGGCGCGAGCGGAAGGCGCCAACAGGTGGCGCCCAGGTCGTAGTCCAGCGCGCTCCGCGCACTGTCCAGATCGTGAAAACAGATACAGAAAACCCACTTCTATTTCATGGATATTCCTGAATCGTCTCGGCATGTGTGTGGTGTTCCCTCCCGTGGAAAGGACGCGATCCATGCTGCTCGGTCTCGGTATTATCCTTGGCTTCGCCAGTATCTGTTTCCTGTGCTGGCTGCTGTTTCTCTGCGCGGTCTATGCCGCGCCCCTTTTCGTGGCGGCGATGGCCTGCACTCTGCTCTACGACCATGCCATGATGTCTGGCGCCCATGCCATTCTCGCCGGCATTGCCGCCGGGATCATGGTGCTCGCACTCGGTCAGGCGATCCTCGCCTCCTCGCGCGATCCCTCTTTGCGGGTTGTGGTGTCAGCGCTGCTTGCCCTACCAGCCGCACTGGCGGGGTTCGGCATGACGCTGGGGTTCAGCGGTATGGGCGACATGGGCACTATTCCGGCCTACCTTTTCGCGACGTTCGGCGCGCTGTGCGTGGGCGGGGCCGCGTGGGCACGGCTCTGCGCCATCCAGCCTGCGTAAGTTCCCGGTGGCAGAATCACAGTTTCGGCCAGGTCAGAAAGGTCAGCGTGGGGTGGTCAGTCCCCGTTGCGCGAGTACGGGCGGACCAGGGTTCAGGATAGGGCAGCGCCTTTCCTTCTGCGAGAGATGCCTGGCACAGGCCCAACCGGAGTGAAACGTCGGTCAGCTTTAGTACGAAAATCGCATGTCGTTCTGCCGGCGTGACTGGTGGCCCGGCGTCAACGTCCCGTCTGTCGAGCGGGAAGAGCAGGGAACATGGTAAGACCAGCGGGTTCTCCCGGCGATGGATACTGTTCGGTCTGTATTCTATCTGGAAACGGATATTCCCCCGACAACCCGCGCCCCTGTCATGGAACACGACGGACTGACCTGTCCCAGTAACGCTGACGGCACCGCACACCATGGCCTCTCGATATGGCCGATCTGCCCGAAGATCGGCTTCGCCTCGCCCGGCTATGGCGCAACGGCATCCCGCAACTTTCTTCCCCTGGGCTTCGCCCATTCCTCGCGAGACAACAAAGTTCCGTGCCGCCGTGCCGGTTCATGTCCGGACCGGTGAAGCCGAACCACCGCCACCGCATTTCGATCCTCTTCCGGAACTTGGCGCTTCGATCCGGGAGCGGCCGCTCCTAGCGCCGCCGATGATGCCCATGAAACCCGGTGAACCATCCATCCAATGATGGTCACCAGCCATTAAATTTTCATACTCCCGAAAGGACTTCTCTCATGAGCCAGATCGGATTTTTCACGCGCACGTCGGATGGTTTCGCCGGACGTGTGCGCACCCTGTCGCTGGACGCCGAACTGACCTTCGTGCCAGCGGAAAACAGCGGCGCGGAGCATGCACCCGATTACCGCATCCATCTCGGGGATGGAGAGTCCGGACCCGAACTGGGAGCGGGATGGAAACGCACCGGGGAACGTGCCGGCGAATACATTTCTATCGTGCTGGATGATCCCTCTTTCACGCAGCCAATCCGCGCCACGCTGTTCCAGGCCGGGCGCGGCGGGCGTGAGTGGCAACTCGTGTGGAACCGGCCTTTGAGACGTCCCGGAGGGCGGGAATGAGCCGCCGGTTTTTCCTGTCCGCTGGCGTGCTGGCCGTGCTAGCGCTGCCGCTCTCGCCGACCATTGTCCGGGCGCAGGATTTTGACGATCTCGTGCGGCAGGCAGCGGAGCAAAACGCGATCCCGGCGACATGGGTGCGGGCGGTCCTTCGGGCTGAAAGCGCTGGCGATCCGCACGCGGTTTCCGGTGCCGGTGCGATGGGCCTGATGCAACTCATGCCGGGCACATGGAAGGATGTCCGGCGCGCGCTCAATCTGGGCGCCGATCCCTTCGATCCGCATGACAATATCGCGGCAGGGGCAGCCTATCTGCGATGGCTGCACGACCGCTATGGCGATGCGGGTTTTCTCGCCGCCTACAATGCCGGTCCCGGTCGCTATGACGACCATCTGGCGACCGGCCGGCCATTGCCTGCCGAGACGGTTTCCTACGTGGAATTCGTCACACGGCTGATGAAAAACCGATCGTCTGACATTCATCTGCCCGTTTCCTTTTTGTCCTTTCCAACTCGCTCCTGGGTGACGGCCGCGCTCTTCGTTTCAGGCTATCCCGATGCGTTTCGAGCACCCATGGCACGTCATGTCGCTGCTCCCGACAACCTCTTCGCAGGACATGCCGGGGAGAGGTCCGGCATGGTCCCGCTGAGGGGATCGGATCAGGTCCAGTGAGGCGTGAAAAACCCGGAAAGCCAACAGAAAAGTGAGGGCTGGATAAAAGGCCGCACATCGCGGCTCGGTTGGGATGGTGGTTTTCCGGGGTTTTTGAAGTCTTGTCGCGAGGTGCGTGGAAATTCCGCACCTCGCGACAAGGTGTCATCTCTTTGATCCGACGCGATCTTTCGCGCGGTGCAGGACATTTTTCATGAACAGGGACGAAAAATTCCTGGTCCGGCCAGGGCGTATCCGCTCCACCCGCGCCCGGCAGGCGCGACCCTTCGTGACGCAGGTGCTGGCCTCCGTGCAGCGGGCCGGCGGCAGGGTGTCCCGGGCTGGGAAAATCAGCTCGGGTGGGCGGTCCATCTTCGGGCGCGGCCGGGCCGCCGCTCATGCTGCTAATCGCCTTCTGACCAGCCGTTCGCGGGGCGTTGTCATCAAGGCCCGCGTCGTGCGCCATGCCCCGCGCGCGACACCACTGGCGGCGCATCTTCGCTATCTCCGCCGGGAAGGGGTAACGCGGGACGGAGAGGATGCGCGCCTGTTCGGGAAGGACAGTGACGACATCCGCGCCTCGGACTTCGCGGATCGCTGCGATGGCGACCGCCACCATTTCCGCTTCATCGTCTCGCCCGAGGACGCGCCGGAGATGTCGGACCTGCGGACCTTCGCCCGCGATCTGATGGGGCAGATGGAAACCGATCTCGGCACGAAACTCGACTGGGTTGCCGTCGATCACTGGAACACCGCACACCCCCATTTGCACGTCATCGTTCGGGGTGTCGCGGAGGACGGTTCCGACCTGGTGATCGCGCGGGATTATATTCGCGAGGGGATGCGCGCCCGTGCCCAGGATCTGGTGACGCTGGAACTCGGGCCACGCACCGATCGCGATATTCATCAGGCGGTCGAGCGGCAGGTGAACGCCGACCGCTGGACCCAGCTTGACCGTCAGCTTCAGAAGGACGCGGGAGAGGATGGCGTCATCAATCTCGGGCGCGCGCCGGGCGAAACACCGGACGCCTTCGCGACAGTGAAGCTGGGGCGCCTGCGCCGTCTGGAGACCATGGGGCTGGCGCACCAGGTCGGGCCAGATCGCTGGCGGATGGACGAAGGTGCGGAGGCGACGCTGCGGGAGGTCAGCGAGCGCAACGACATCATCAAGAGGATCCACCGGGGCCTAGCGGAACAGAAGATCGACCGCGCCGCATCTTCCTGGGTGCTGGCGGGGGAGGGCACCACCGAACCCGTTATCGGCCGGCTGGTCGATCGTGGTCTGGATGACGAGCTGCGCGGTACGGCCTATGCGGTCATCGACGGGATCGACGGACGGACGCACCATGTCCGCCTGCCGCACGTCGAAGCCGCCGGTGACGGAGCAGCCGGTTCCATCGTGGAATTGCGACATTTTACCGATAAACAGGGCCGTAACCGTTCTGCGCTGGCCGTGCGCTCGGACGTCACGCTGGAGCAGCAGGTGACGGCGGAGGGCGCGACCTGGCTTGACCGGCAGGCCATCGCGCGGGAGCCTCCTGCTCTGGCGTCCACCGGGTTCGGCGCCGATGTCAAAGAGGCGATGGAAAAACGCACGGATCATGTGGTGGAGCAGGGTCTGGCCAGTCGTGACGGCGGGAGCGTCCGCTACGCCCGGAACCTGATCGCCACGCTGCGCCAGCGGGAGCTGGACGCGCTGGTTCGGAACCTCGCCGGGAAGTCGGGGATGCCGTTCCGGGGGAGCGGGGAGGGCGATCCCGTTACCGGCATCTACCGTCAGCGTTTCAACCTGGCGTCGGGCCGGTTTGCCATGATCGACGACGGGCTGGGATTTGAGCTGGTGCCATGGTCGCCGTCGCTGGAAAAACAGCGAGGGCGGGAGGTATCGGGAATCATACGCGGCGACGGAGGGATCGATTGGTCGTTCGCGCGCAAGCGGGGACTTGGATTGTGATGGGCGAATCTTCAGAGATGCTCAGCATGTTGGGGCAGGGTGCGATGTTCCTGGCGTTCCCAGGTTTCGATCAGGAACAGTGCCAACGAACTCGCCGCATTGATGGCAAGCCGAGCAATCCGCGCGTCAATGCGCCGGAAACCTTTTTCGCGACCATGCGCATCTCCACCGTGCGTTCGTAATGCGCCAATGCCTTTGGCAACGGAGGTGAGACCACTGAGCGTCTGACGGATGTCCGCTTCTATTTCCGACGGGAGATCGGTACGCCCAGGAGATAGGCCAAGTGGTATCTGCACAGCGCGGATCAGCCCATCAATATCCTTTTTGGGCGGCAGTGGCAGGGCAAGTTCCACGAGGATCGAACGGCACACCGCCTCAATCAGGGAACAGGCCGCTGTAACCGCATCTTCCGGATCGCTTTCCAGATTGGGGAGAGCCCGTGCGATTTCCATCTGGACCGTGTCGAAATCCAGCGTGGCCACTTTCTTGATAAATGGTTCGACAATTCCGCCGGCTCCCTGACGCTCTGTCAGAACAGCCTTCCCGCCGACGATAACGACGGCCAACTGGTCAGCTCCAAGAGCCTTGTTGAGATGCTCGCGTACAGCGGTCGCTCTGTCAGGATGCTCCAGATAGGTGCGGGGGTCACAGACCTGTTCGATAATCCGGGTGAGATAGACCTCAGCGTTACCATCAGGGTGGTTGGCGACCCTGCGGAGGAAGTCAGTTGTGGCCGGGACGCGCGAACTCGCGCCAATACGCATGTCGAGGCCACAGTTGAGAAAGAACTGCTCGATTTGGGGGCCTGAGCGATAGACCCCGATTGGGGGTGTATTATCGTTTCCAGCACCACCCGTGATTGTGTCGACCAAGGCTTTGATGACAAACGGAGAGAACTTGTTGGTCATGGCTTCATCGCGAGCAGGGTGAGAACGGTCTGCTTTCGGTCCATCCAGGCGGCGGCCACCTGACTGCGCCATGCGATCATGTCATGGATCCGTTGATAATCATCGGCGATATTGCGAGTGAAGATTGGTTCGTGATGCGCGATCCGGTTCCTCAGACGTCGAATGATCTGGAGGTCCGCATAGGCCGCTGCCCGCAATTGCGGTATCGTTTGTCCTGATGGGGCTCCGGGGAAACAGTTACGCAAATGTGTGTTCCAGATGCGACTGTCCTGACCAGCAGTGAAAATGTTCTCCCAGAATGCAAACTTTAATTCGGCTATAATTTTGCCGGTGGTAGGCAGTATCGCGGCGCGAGCTTGAAGATCGATCGCCGGGTTACATCGTGCCCGCCCCTTCGGGCGAGGCAGGCTTCGGATGAAACCATTGTTCCATGGCCAGTTGGCACCATGGACGTGCTCAATCGCTTCAGCGATGCCATTGCGGACAGCAACCTCGCAGACCTGAAGCGGGATGATCAGCGCCGATGAAACGTCGAGATTCCACTCATAAAGCGCGAGAGCCTTTTCCCGGTCGTTGCCCATGGCTTGCAGGTATGTTGCAAAGCGTGGTGCGGAAATGACGACGGGCAGATCCTGTATCTCGGCCGGGGAGAAAGGCAATGAGGAGTTCCTGTAGGCACGATATTGACGGTGGCATCAGAGCCACGATATAAGAACGCAGCGGCTTTGAGAACGCGGGCTTATGCCCCCCCTCATCGTCCAAGGATATATTAAGGCCCGCCGAAAGGCGGGCCTTTTTCTTTATATTGCCCGTCAAGCGCCTTGGCCAGAGTGACTATGGCGGGCAGTTCAAAGCGTTGGAAATTCATCGCTCAGGAAGCCGTGCCCTGTGTGCAATGCGTTCACCGCATCAATCACATGGTCGAGCTTCCGCTGTTCCTCCGTGCATTGCTGATCGACGGTATCGTCAGACGGGGGGAAGAGGGGCGATGATCCGGTCATGGCTCGACTCCTTCCGGGGTTATTCTGCGCATGATGTGCGGGTTTGGCTGTAGTCCGCAACGTGCAAGTATTTCTTCGCTCCTGCCCGCTCCTGTACGACGGCCTCCAGTTCGCGCTTGCTTCCCGGAAAACCCCGGTTCTTCGCTGTCTCCCATAACGAGGGGAGGACACGATGGACCAGCCGGGAACACGTATCCAGTGGGGACAGGCGCTCGTGGTCCTGTCCATGATCGTGCTGTCCTGGTGGACGGCGACACAATGGACGGCCTGGGAGCTTGCGTTCCAGCCGGAACTCGGTCCGCCATGGTTCACGGTCCTGCATCGCTGGCCGGTCTATGCCCCGCCGCTGTTCTTCTGGTGGTGGTACGAGTTCGACGCCTATGCGCCGGCGATCTTCGCGCGCGGCGCCTGGATCGCGGGCTCCGGCGGTGTGCTGGCTTTTGCCGCCGCAGTGGCGCTGTCCGTCCATCGCGCCCGTGAAGCGAAGCGCGCCGCGACCTATGGCTCCGCCCGCTGGGCCGAGGATGCGGAAATCCGCGCGGCCGGATTGCTGGGCGAGGATGGCGTGGTGCTGGGCAAATACCGCCGCGACTATCTCCGGCATGACGGTCCCGAGCATGTCCTGACCTTCGCGCCGACGCGCACCGGCAAGGGGGTGGGTATGGTGATCCCCACACTCCTGACCTGGCCGGGGTCGGCCATCATCCATGACATCAAGGGGGAGAACTGGCAGATCACCGCCGGTTTCCGGAATCGCTTCGGGCGGGTGCTGCTGTTCGATCCTACCAATCCAGCATCCTCGGCCTATAATCCGCTGCTAGAGGTGCGGCGCGGGGCGTCGGAAGTTCGCGACGTGCAGAACATCGCCGACATCCTGGTCGATCCCGAAGGCTCGCTGGAGCGGCGCAATCACTGGGAGAAAACCTCCCATGCCCTGCTGGTTGGCGCGATCCTGCATGTGCTCTACGCCGAGGACGATAAGACCCTCGCCGGCGTAGCGAAATTCCTCTCCGACCCGAAGCGGTCGATCGAGGCGACCCTGTCCGCCATGATGCGGACACCGCATCTCGGGAAAGCGGGGCCACACCCTGTCGTAGCGTCGGCGGCGCGGGAACTGCTGAACAAGTCGGATAACGAGCGCTCCGGCGTGCTATCCACCGCCATGTCGTTCCTCGGTCTCTACCGTGATCCCGTAGTGGCCTCCGTGACCAGTCGTTGCGAATGGCGGATCGGCGATCTGCTGGAGGGTGAACAGCCTGTCTCGCTGTATTTCGTCATCCCGCCGTCGGATATCAGCCGCACCAAGCCGCTGATCCGCCTGATCCTCAACCAGATCGGGCGGCGGCTGACGGAGGATCTATCCGGCCGGGAAGGGCGGCGTCGCCTGCTGCTGATGCTCGACGAGTTTCCGGCTCTTGGCCGCCTGGACTTCTTCGAGAGCGCGCTGGCCTTTATGGCGGGCTATGGGATCAAGGCGTTCCTGATCGCGCAATCCCTCAACCAGATCGACAAGGCATACGGCCAGAACAACAGCATCCTGGACAATTGTCACGTCAGGGTCAGTTTCGCCACGAACGATGAACGCACCGCGAAGCGGGTGTCCGATGGACTGGGCGTGGCGACCGAGATTCGGTCGCAGAAGAACTATGCCGGGCACCGGCTGTCGCCCTGGCTCGGGCATCTCATGGTCTCGCGTCAGGAGAGCGCGCGGCCCCTGATGACGGTGGGCGAAGTCATGCAGCTTCCGGCGCGGGATGAGGTCGTCATGGTGGCAGGCTGTCCGCCGATCCGAGCACGGAAGGCACGGTATTTCCGGGATCGCCGTTTTGTCGAGCGTATCCTGCCGCCGCCTGATCCGGTGCAACTGCCACGGCCGGTCCGGCCTGATGACTGGCGTGACCGTCCATCTCCTGTCACCCCGCCACCGGAGCAGACGGGGTCGCCGGCAGCACCGGATAAACCCGGCGATGCCGATAGTGATGAATCCCTCGGCACGGGACGGAAATGGTCGCGCGAGCATGACCCAGCGGATATCGGCAAGCACAGGAAGCCCACAGCGCCCGACCTCTTTGGCGAGGAACCACCACCGGATCCGGAAGCACGGGATCGCGCCGACCTGACGCGGATTGCCCGGCAGGCCGGGCTCGATCGTGGCAACGATCTCGGGCTGTGAGGGCGTGATGAGGACATCCCCCAAGAAGGCACGACTGTCGGTCTATCTGGAACCGAAGCTGCTGGACGCCCTGACCGCTCATGCGGCGCGGCGCGATCTGTCCCTCTCCCTGGTGGCGGAAGCGGCCATCGCATCCTTCCTGTCCCCTGATGCTGATGAACGGCGGGAGGCGGCGATGAGCCGCAGGCTGGACCGTCTTGACCGGCAGGTCGCCCGCATGGAGCGGGATCTCGGGATCAGCCTTGAGACGCTGGCTCTGTTCATCCGCTATTGGATGACGGTCAGTCCACCCTTGCCGGAACCAGCGGCCGCTGCGGCACGGGCACAAGGGGCGGAACGGTATGAGGCGTTCGTGGCGGCCCTCGGTCGGCGACTCAGCCGGGGGCCGTTCTTCCGGCAGGAGATCCCGGAGGATGTGCCTCCCACATCGGAATTATGAGGTCCGCAGTCAGCAAGTAAAAGCCGCATCTGTTACGATCCTGTACGACCGCAGGAAAATACTGTTGAAATCGGGAGAAAACAGCACTCTCTAATGATCCCCGTCGTCGTCCGGGCAGGCCGGATGACCCAAGCAGACGGGGGATTCCCATGGCGGTCACACCGATTGAAAGTGCCGTCCGACAGCGTGGGATTTCTATGCTGCGTACAGCGATGGGAGCAGCGATCGCGGGGCACCTTGCCGATCCTGCCGTGGTCGAGGTGATGCTCAATCCGGATGGGCGGCTGTGGATTGACCGGCTGTCCGAAGGGTTATCCGATACGGGTGAAACCGTCACCCCGGCAGATGCGGAGCGCATCGTGCGTCTGGTGGCCCACCATGTCGGGGCGGAAGTGCATGAAGCAGCACCCCGCGTGTCGGCCGAACTGCCAACCGGGGAACGGTTCGAGGGATTGCTGCCGCCCGTTGTGACAGCTCCCAGTTTCGCCATCCGCAAGCCCGCCGTCGCCGTGTTCACCCTCGACGATTATGTCGCAGCCCGGATCATGACCGATGCTCAGGCCCGTTTCCTGCGTGGGGCCGTCGCGGAGCGAAAGAACATTCTGGTTGCAGGCGGCACCTCGACCGGCAAGACCACGTTGGTCAATGCCCTGCTGGCCGAGGTCGCGAAAACCGACGACCGGGTCGTGCTGATCGAAGATACGCGCGAACTGCAATGTGCGGCACGCAATCTTGTCTCGCTCCGCACCCGCGACGGCATCGTGACCCTGTCCGAACTGGTCCGTTCGGCCCTGCGTCTGCGCCCCGACCGTATCCCGATCGGCGAGGTGCGCGGCCCCGAGGCGCTCGACCTGCTCAAGGCGTGGGGCACCGGCCATCCCGGCGGGATCGGCACGCTCCACGCTGGTACCGCCATCGGCGCCCTGCATCGTATGGAGCAGCTCATTCAGGAGATCGTCGTCACGGTGCCGCGCGCGCTGATCGCGGAAACCATCGACGTGATCGCTGTCCTGTCCGGACGCGGCAATGCCCGCCGGTTGTCCGAACTCGTCACCGTGGACGGGCTCGACCCCACCACAGGCGCCTATCGTATTCATTCAATTGATATCGATGGAGATTTCCAATGACCCCCACGCTGTTGCGCGTGCGTCGCCACGCGCCTGGCCTTTCCGCCATGCTGCTTCTGTCCATCGCATGGTGCTCCTCGGCTCTGGCGTCTGGGTCGGACATGCCATGGGAGGAACCGCTCAACCAGATCCTGGAATCCGTGCAGGGACCGGTGGCGCGTATCGTGTCGGTGATCATCATCACCGTGACCGGCCTGACCCTGGCGTTCGGGGAAACCTCGGGCGGGTTCCGTCGCCTGATCCAGATCGTTTTTGGCCTGTCCATCGCTTTTGCCGCGTCCAGCTTCTTCTTGTCGTTCTTCTCCTTCTCCGGTGGAGCACTAATCTGATGGCCGCCGGATATGACGATGACGCGGTACCGGGTTTTCATGTCCCGGTGCATCGCTCGCTTACCGATCCGATCCTGCTGGGCGGGGCACCCCGGACACTCGCGATTGCCAACGGCACGCTGGGGGCGGCGATTTCGCTGGGCCTGCGGCTCTGGCTGGTCGGGGCCGTGTTCTGGATCGTCGGGCACAGCCTCGCGGTCTGGTGCGCTAGGCGCGATCCGCTGTTCGTGGAAGTCGGCCGGCGGCATCTTCGCTATCCCGCCTGGCTGCGGGCATAGGAGGTATCGATCATGATGTCCCTTGGCGAATATCGCAACCGTGCTGCCCTCCTGTCCGACTTCCTGCCATGGGCGGCGCTGGTCGAGAAAGGTGTCGTCCTGAACAAGGACGGTTCGTTCCAGCGCACAGCAAAGATACGCGGTCCCGATCTCGATAGCGCCACGCCTGCCGAACTGGTGGGTGTGACGGGACGGCTGAACAATGCCCTGCGTCGGCTTGGCTCCGGCTGGGCGGTGTTCGTGGAGGCCCAGCGCGTGCCGGCCACGCTCTATCCCGAGAGCGACTTTCCTAATGCGGCCAGCCAGATGGTCGATCTCGAACGGCGCGAACAGTTCGAGGATGAGGGCGCGCATTTCGAGAGCCGGTATTTCCTCACCCTGGTCTGGCTGCCCCCTGCGGAATCATCAGGCTGGGCCGAGCGTTTTCTGTATGAAGGCAGGGAACGCGATGGTCCCGATCCGTATGGCATGCTCCATGCCTTCGTGGATCGCTCCGACCGGATGCTGGCTCTGCTGGATGGGTTCATGCCCGAGGCGGCGTGGCTGAATGACGCCGAGACGCTGACCTATCTGCACAGCACCATCTCGACCAGGAATCAGCGCGTCAGAGTGCCGGAAATTCCGATGCACCTCGATGCGCTCCTGGTCGACCAGCCGCTCGCGGGCGGCCTGGAACCGAAGCTCGGTGATGCGTTTCTGAAAACCCTGACGATCACAGGTTTCCCCAGCCGGACTTTCCCCGGAATTCTGGACGACCTGAACCGGCTGGCCATGCCGTATCGCTGGTCCACCCGTGCCATCCTGCTCGATAAGACGGATGCGACGAAGGTGCTGACGAAGATCCGTCGACAGTGGTTCGCAAAGCGCAAGAGCATCGCAGCCATTGTCCGGGAGGTCATGACCAACGAGGCCTCGGTTCTTGTGGACAATGACGCCGCCAACAAGGCGGCGGATGCCGACCTGGCCTTGCAATCACTGGGCGCCGATGATGTCGGGCAGGCTTACATCACCGCGACCGTCACGGTGTGGGACGGCTCCGCGTCGATTGCCGCCGAAAAATTGCGGCTGGTCGAGAAGATCATTCAGGGCCGCGACTTCACCTGCATGACGGAAAGCCTCAACGCCGTGGAAGCCTGGCTCGGCTCTCTTCCCGGCCATGTCTACGCCAATGTCCGCCAGCCCCCGGTCTCGACCCTGAATCTGGCGCATATGATCCCCCTATCTGCCGTGTGGGCCGGGCCGGAGCAAGACGGGCATTTCAGGGCAGCACCGCTGTTCTACGGCAGGACGGCGGGTGCCACACCGTTCCGGTTTTCCCTGCATGTCGGCGATGTGGGTCACACGCTGATCGCGGGACCAACAGGAGCCGGAAAATCTGTCCTGCTGGCGCTGATGGCGCTCCAGTTCCGCCGCTATGCGGGATCGCAGATTTTTGCCTTCGATTTTGGTGGCTCCATGCGTGCGGCGACGATGGCAATGGGAGGAGATTGGCACGATCTCGGCGGCGGCTTGACCGATGATGATCCATCGGAAGAACAGGGTGGCAGTGTATCGCTCCAGCCGCTGGCACAGATTGACGATCCCGACGAGCGCAAATGGGCCAGTGAGTGGCTGGGGCAGATCCTCGTGGGTGAGGGGATAACGCTTAACCCCGAGGTGAAGTCCCATCTCTGGTCGGCCCTGAATTCCCTCGCGTCATCGCCCGACCATGAATGCACGATCTCCGGCCTAGTGGCGCTCCTCCAGTCCAACGTCCTGAAGCAGGCTCTCGCCTCATACTGCCTCGGTGGTCCTTATGGCCGGTTGCTGGATGCGGACGCCGAGCGGCTGGGCGATGCCGATGTCGTGGTGTTTGAAACCGAGGGGCTGATCGGTTCTGATGCAGCCTCTTCCGTGCTGTCCTATCTGTTCCACCGCATTGAGGGCCGTCTGGATGGTCGCCCGACCCTGCTGGTCATTGATGAGGGATGGCTGGTTCTCGATGACGGCGACTTTGCTGGCCAGCTCCGCGAATGGCTGAAAACCCTGCGCAAGAAGAACGCGTCGGTGATTTTTGCCACTCAGTCCCTGTCCGATATTGCCAATTCCCCCATTGCTCCGGCTGTGGTCGAAAGCTGCCCGACGCGGATATTCCTGCCGAACGAGCGGGCGATCGAACCGCAGATCATGGCGCTCTATCAGGATTTCGGCCTGAATGACCGGCAGATCACGATCATCGCCCATGCGGCGTCCAAGCGGGAGTATTACTGCCAGACCCAGAGGGGAAACCGCCTGTTCGAACTGGGCCTCGGTCCTGTGGCGCTGGCATTGTGCGCTGCGTCCGGCAAAGACGATCATCGACTGATCGATAGCGTGCTGACCAAGCACGGGCGGGATGGTTTCCTGCCTGCGTGGTTCGAGGCACGTGGTGTCATGTGGGCCGCCGATCTTCTGCGGGAAGGGGGCGCGTCATGATGGAAAAACTTTTGCGTATCCGGGCAAAAGATTTCCGCTCCGGATATGTCGTGGCCGTGGGAACGGCTCTGGTTTTTCTCGTGCCGGTCGTGCCTGCCTATGCGCAGTGGGCGGTCTATGACGGCGCGAACCACGTCGAGAACGTGCTGATCGCGGCCCGGACGCTCCAGCAGATCGACAATCAGATTACCTCGCTGGCCAATCAGGCGCAGATGCTGGTCAATCAGGGCCGTAATCTGGCGAGCCTGCCGCTTTCGACATTGGGCACACTGCAATCAACAATTTCCCAGACCACTTCGCTGCTCGTGGAGGCGCAGAACATCGCCTACAGCGTCCAGTCCGTCGAGCAGCAATACCGGCAGGCGTACACGTCCGTGTCCTCTGGCATGTCCGACAGCGCCCTGTTCGGTCAGGCACAGACACGCTGGCAGAATTCCGTCGGCGGGTTCGAGGATGCCCTGAAATTGCAGGCCCGCGTGGTGGGGAACATCCCGAGCGACAGCAGCGCCATGACGCAACTGATCTCGGCCAGCCAGACCTCCGCCGGGGCGTTGCAGGCCGCGCAGGCGGGCAATCAGCTGATGGCCCTGCAATCCCGCCAATTGTCCGACATTCAGGCCGAACTTGCCGCCAACGGTCGCGCCACGGCCCTGCAACAAGCACGCGATGCCGCGACGGAAGCGGAAAGTGATGCGCAGTATCAGCATTTCTCGCAGCATGACGTCTATGTGCCCGGCACGGTGTCCATGTTCGGCAGCAGCGGGAACTGACGGCCATGGCTACCAATGACGTGGGCGTTATTGATACATTCCTCAATACTTTCACGACCACGATCGACAGCGGCTTCGGTCTGCTGAAAGGAAACGTCGTTTCTCTGGCCGGAACACTCTCCGTGCTGGATATCGCGCTGGCCGGTCTGTTCTGGGCCTGGGCGGCGGATGAGGACATCATCCAGCGTCTGGTGAAGAAGACGCTGTATATTGGCTTCTTTGCGTTCCTGATCAACAATTTTGACCATCTTGCGAAGGTGGTGTTTGACAGTTTCGCCGCTATGGGCCTGAAGGCCGGGGGTGGCAATCTGACATTGTCGGACTTCCTCCGTCCCGGACGGCTGGCCGCGACCGGGTTCGATGCGGCCCAGCCGCTGCTGGAGTCCGTTCATAATCTTCTCGGTCCCGTCGCGTTTTTCAAAAACTTCATCCAGATTTTTGTGCTGTGCCTGTCATGGCTGATCGTGCTGGCGGCGTTCTTCATTCTCGCCGTGCAGCTTTTCGTGGCGCTGATCGAGTTCAAGCTGACCAGCCTCGCCGGTTTCGTGCTGATCCCCTTTGCCCTGTTCAACCGGACGGCCTTCCTGGCGGAGAAGGTGCTGGGCAATGTCGTGTCATCGGGCGTGAAGGTGATGGTGCTGGCGGTGATCTCCGCCATCGCCTCGGTGCTCTTCCGGCAGTTCAACACCTCGTATGGTGATGCCGTACCAACCATCGGTCAGGCGGTCTCTGTCGTGCTGGCCTCGATATCGATCGTGGGCCTGTCCATTTATGGCGGCAGCATTGCCAATGGGCTGATCTCCGGCGCCCCCCAGCTTGGCGCGGGCGCCGCTGTCGGCACGGGTATGGCGGTCGGCGCCATGGGCGCTGCTGCCGTGGCCGCACCCGCTGCGATCGCATCTGGCACCGGGGCCGCCCTCGGCGCGACGGCTGCTGCCGCACGGGGAGGGGCTACGATCGCGGGGGCTGCCACGACGGCCTACAGCGCCGGGGCAGAAGGAGCCGGCGGCGCCGGAGGTGTGGCGGCCGGGATCGGCGGCATGGGCCGGGCGGTCGGTGGTGCTGCCATGAACGCGGCGAAGGGCAAGGCCAGCGCGGCAGGCTCATCATTGAAGGAAAGCTATGCCGCCGGTGGCCGCTGGGCCGCGCGCGGGATGGGTAGTGGGAATGGCGGCGGCGGAAGCGGCGGTGGTTCCGGTACGGGGCCATTGGGGTCAGGTGGGGATGGCAATCCCGGAGGTGGCAGTCCTTCGGGTAACGGCCCATCGGGAGATGGCGATCACCCTGGTTCCCCGCCCAGCGGCGAGCCACCGCGCTGGGCGGGGAACATGAAGCGCCGCAAGGCCGCAACCCATGCCGCCGAGGCGGCTCATGTCATCCGCTCGGCCGATGGCGGCGGCGGCAGTTCCAGCATCGATCTGTCGGAAAAGGAATGAGGATGATGTTCCGTCGCTCGACCACACGCTACGGGACCACGCCCGAACCCGTGACCCCGTATCAAAAAGCCGCGCAGGCGTGGGATGAACGGATCGGCTCTGCCCGTATCCAGGCCCGTAGCTGGCGGCTGATGGCCTTTGGTTCGTTGTTCCTGTCCGCAGGCCTTGGGGCCGGGCTGGTCTGGCAGTCCGCGCGCGGCACCATCACGCCATGGGTCGTGCAGGTGGACCGTCTGGGGCAGGCGCAGATCGTGGCGCCAGCAACGGCGGGTTATACGCCCACCGATCCGCAGATCGCCTGGTATCTGGCGCAGTTCGTTCACGACGTGCGTTCCCTGTCGTCGGACGCTGTGGTGGTCCGGCACAACTGGCTTCGTGCCTATGATTTCACCAGCGTTTCCGGCGCGGTTGCCCTGAACGATTACGCCCGCCTGAACGACCCGTTTTCGCGGATCGGCCGCGAGCAGGTCGAGGTGGACATCGCCTCGGTGATCCGGGCCTCTTCCGGCAGTTTCCGTGTCGCCTGGACCGAGCGCCATTACCGCGACGGGGCCTTTGTGGGCACCGAGCGATGGACCGCCATCGTGTCTGTCGTGCTGCGGACGCCCCGTGATGCCGATCATCTGCGGAAAAATCCCCTCGGAATCTACGTCTCCGCCATCAACTGGTCGAAGGAACTCGGACAATGATCCGCACGCTCACGCGCGCCCTGCCGTTGCTGATCCTGCCCCTGGCCGGATGCGCGCAGCATTATCATCCGCCCGTCATCCGTTACGATGACGCTGTTCAGGCCACGCGCCTGCCGGACCCACCGAAACCGGTTCAGGTGGTCGAAGTCCCGAAACTGCTTCCCCTGCCGGGCCAGCTCAAGCCGGTGCCCTCACGACGCGCGGTCCATCCGGCCCCTGAAGTCTCGGACCCCACAACTCGTGTGACGCAGGCCAATCTGGCAGCGCGCATTCAGCCCACGCGAGCCGGGTTCATCAATGCGGTGCAGGTCTATCCTTATTATCCGGGCGCCCTCTATCAGGTCTATGCCTCACCCGGCGAGATTACCGACATCATGCTCCAGCAGGGCGAAAAGCTGGTCGGCACCGGACCGGTCGCCGCCGGCGATACGGTACGCTGGATTATCGGCGATACCGAGAGCGGGGCGGGGGCCACGAAGCGGATTCATATCCTGGTCAAGCCAACGCGGCCGGACCTGACCACCAACCTGATCGTCAACACCGACCGGCGGACCTACCTCGCCGAACTGAGATCGACGCCCGCGACCTATATGGCGTCTGTGTCCTGGGACTATCCAGAAGACGATCTGATTGCCCTGCACCGGCAGGACAGTGCGGCCGATGATGCTGACCCTGTTGATGCGGGGCTGGATCTGAACGCGCTGAATTTCCGTTATGCCATCCAGCCGGTGAAAGGTGGCACGCCGCCCTGGCTGCCCGGCCGGGCGTTCGATGACGGCCACAAGGTCTACATCGCCTTTCCAGCCGGCATAGGGCAGGGGGAACTGCCGCCACTTTTCGTGCTGGGGGCGGATGGTGGCCCGGAACTGGTCAATTATCGGGTCCGGCAGAACTGGATGATCGTCGACCGCCTGTTTGCCGCCGCCGAACTGCGCCTGGGTGACAAGCATTCCGAGCAGCGTGTGCGGATCGTGCGCACCGATGGACGGCGGATATGACCGGGCAGGCCCCGACAGCGGGAAGCCCCGCAGGTGCTGCGTCACCGCCACCGCCCGATCTGCGTCTGCGGGCCGATCGGCCGCGCGTGGTCCGTCTGTCGCGCACCGTGGTCTGGTCGCTGGGTGGGGTCGGGATGGTCGCGGTGGCCTTCGCGCTGGGCTATGCTCTTCAGGCCAGCCATCGGCCGCCATCCCCGCCCGCTACGCAGGACACCGATGTGCGTCCCTCGGCCGACGGGCTGGCCGGACTGCCGTCCGATTATGTCGGAAATGGCGTGCCGAATCTGGGGTCGCCCCTGCCCGGTGATTTGGGCGGGCCGATCCTCAATGCGCAGCGGCAGGGACGTGCGGGGCCGGTTCCCGGCATGGGGGATCGTCGCGGCGAGCAGGAGATGGAAGCAGCGCGGACCAGTCGGCTGTTTGCGCAGGTCGAGGCGCGGGAGGGGCGGAGTGGGCAAGTGGTCCCGGCACAGGCAGTGTCCGGAGCGCAGGCATCATCGGCAGGAACCGACCAGCAGGCTGGCAATCGCGCTTTTCTGGCGGGCCAGCCGGACCGTGCGACGGTCAGCCCGGACCGAATTATGCCGCCTGCGTCCCCTTATATCCTTCAGGCGGGCACTGTCATCGCTGGTGCGCTGAACACGAAAATCAGCTCCGACCTGCCAGGCCAGATCACTGGCCACGTCACCCAGAACGTCTATGACAGCCCGACCGGGCGCTATCTCCTGATCCCGCAGGGCAGCACCCTGTTCGGAGCCTATAACAGCAGCGTCTCCTTCGGGCAGCAACGCACCCAGATCATCTGGACCCGGTTGATTTACCCGAACGGGGAGAGCCTCGTGCTGGAAAAGCTCCCCGGTGGCAACGCTATCGGCCAGTCAGGCCTGTCCGATGAGGTGAACAATCACTGGGGCCAACTGTTCCGCGCAGCCCTTGTCACGACCCTGCTCAGTGTGGGTTCGGAAGCGGGCACGTCATGGAATGAGAATAACCTGATGCAGGCGATCCGCAGCGGCGCCAGCAATGGCTTCTCCATGGTCGGCAACCGGCTGATCGATCGCAGCCTGAACGTCCAGCCCACGCTGACCGACCGGCCGGGGCTGCCATTCACAGTCCTGGTCGGGCACGACCTGCTGCTCAAACCCTATCGGGATCAGGGAGATATACGATGACGGACCTGAAAATCAGGGAACTGCCTGATGAGAAACCGGTCAGAATGACCGTGGCGTTACCTCCCGATATCCATCGCGACCTGCTTGCCTACGCAGCACTTCTTTCCGGTAGCGGTGAGGCAATGGATCCAGCCCTGCTGGTGGCACCCATGCTCCGGCAGTTCATGATGTCGGACAAGGGATTTGGCAGGGCGCGGCGGCAGGCAAAAGCAGCATCACCGGAAAAGTAGCCTCACGGTCGAAGGGATTCGAGATACCGGACGAAGGTTTGGGCGCAGGGATTTTCATTGTCGGGCCGCCAGACAATGCCGAATTCCAGATGGGAGGAACCTTCCGTATCCCGGATTTCCACGATTGCGATGTCATGGCCATGCTGGTCGCGGATCAGGGGCAGCCACGAGGCTGGAAGCAGGGCGATGCCTTCGCGGTTCTGGACGAGTGCGATGACCCGGTTGCTGCCGATATCATGACGGCGGATTCCGGGATGCGTATCGGCTTCGCCGAGTTTTCGCCGGATAAGTTCCTTGAAATCCTGACCGGCATTATCACGTCCGATCAGGAATGTTTCATGACGCAGGTCTGATCGTACTGCGACGCCGTGACGGCTTTCGTCGGGCGTTCGCGAATTTCGATCCCGACATCGTCGCGCGCTTTGACGAGCACGATGTCGAACGCCTGATGGCCGATCCCGGGATCATCCGTGCCCGGGCCAAGATCGAGGCGACGATCGGTAACGCGCTTGCCTATCTCGCCATGCAGGAGCGGGGCGAGGACTTTTCAGGGTTCGCGTGGGGCATGGTGCCGGACGCGCCGATCCGGAACACGACCGGTGCCGTGCTGCCGCAGTCGCCGCTCTCGCAGGCGATGTCGAGGGCCCTGAAAGCGCGGGGATTCAAGTTTGTCGGGCCGGTGATCGTTTACGCCTGGATGCAGGCGGTCGGGATGATCGATGATCATGACCCTGTCTGCTTCCGGCATCACCAGCATAGGGCAGGGTGAACGGGCAGACTTCTTCCGCGCCGACCGAGGCGCTGGCGGGACTGGTGGAACGGGTGACGTTTCACAACGCCGAGAACGGCTTCTGCGTCCTGCGGGTGAAGGTGCGCGGACAGCGCGATCTGGCCACTGTTGTCGGCCATGCCGCCATGATCTCGGCAGGCGAGTTCGTGCAGATGTCGGGGCGCTGGTTCAACGACCACACCCACGGCCTCCAGTTCAAGGCGGAGTTTCTGAAGGCCAGCCCGCCGACCACGGTCGAGGGCATTGAGCGCTATCTGGGCTCCGGCATGATCCGGGGCATCGGCCCGGTTTATGCGAAGAAGCTGGTGAAAGCATTCGGCGAGGCCGTGTTCGACCTGATCGAGCAGGAGCCCGGCCGTCTACGGGAGGTGATGGGGATTGGCCCGAAGCGGGCCGGACGGATCGTCGCCGGCTGGGCGGATCAGAAGGTGATCCGCGAGATCATGCTGTTCCTGCATAGCAACGGCGTCGGCACCTCGCGGGCGGTGCGGATCTTCAAGACCTATGGCCAGGACGCGGTTAAACTGATCAGCGAGAACCCGTACCGGCTGGCGAAGGATATTCGCGGGATCGGGTTCAAGACCGCGGATCAGATCGCCAGGAAGATGGGCATCGCGCCCGACGCCATGATCCGGGTACGGGCAGGGATTTCCTATGCGCTCGGCGAGGCGATGGATGAAGGGCATTGCGGCCTGCCGGTCGGGGAATTGCTGACCAGCACCGCTGAACTGCTGGAGGTTGCCACCCCTCTGATCGAGACGGCCCTCGCGCTGGAACTGGAAGCGGGAGATGTGGTCGCTGACAGTGTTGGCGAAACAGACTGCATCTTTCTGGCTGGTCTCTATCGCGCCGAGCAGAGTATTGCCGAACGGCTGCGCGCCTGCGCCGTCGGTCGTCCGCCCTGGCCGGAGATCGATGCTGACAAGGCCATGACCTGGGTGGAAAGGAAGACCGGGCTGGCTCTGGCCCCCAGCCAGCAGGAGGCGGTGCGCCTGGCCCTGCGCAGCAAGGTCCTGGTGATCACCGGTGGTCCCGGTGTCGGCAAGACCACGCTGGTCAACGCCATCCTGAAGATCGTGACGGCCAAGGGCACGGACGTGCAGCTCTGCGCGCCGACGGGCCGCGCGGCGAAACGCCTGTCGGAAAGCACGGGGCTGGAGGGGAAGACCATCCACCGCCTGCTGGAGACGGACCCAGCAACCGGCAGTTTCAAGCGGGACGATACCAACCCGCTGATCTGCGATCTGCTGGTCGTGGACGAGGCCAGCATGGTGGACGTGCTGCTGATGCGCTCCCTGCTGCGTGCATTGCCCGATAGCGCAGCCCTGCTGATCGTGGGCGACGTGGACCAGTTGCCGTCGGTCGGACCGGGGCAGGTGCTGGCCGACATCATCGGCTCCAACGCCGTGCCGGTGGTGCGGCTGACGGAGGTGTTTCGCCAGGCAGCGCAGAGCCGGATCATCACCAATGCGCACCGGATCAATGAGGGCAGGATGCCCGAACTGAGTGCGGAAGAGGGATCGGATTTCTACTTCGTCGAAGCGGCCGACCCGGAGATCGGGCTGCGCAAGCTGCTGGCGCTGGTGAAGGACCGCATCCCGGCGCGGTTCGGGTTGGACCCGGTTCGCGACGTACAGGTGCTTTGCCCGATGAATCGGGGCGGCCTTGGGGCGCGGTCCCTGAATATCGAACTGCAGCAGGCGCTGAATCCGCCGGGCGAGGTGAAGGTCGAACGGTTCGGCTGGACCTATGGGCCGGGCGACAAGGTGATGCAGATCGCCAACGATTATGACCGGGATGTCTTCAACGGGGACCTCGGCGTTATCGACAGGATTGATGTGGAAGAGGGCGAACTGACGGTCTTATTCGATGGTCGGGAGGTCGTTTATGGTTTTGGGGAACTGGACGAGCTGGTGCTCGCCTACGCCACGACCATCCACAAGAGCCAGGGATCGGAATACCCGGCCGTCGTCATCCCGCTGGTGACCCAGCATTACGCCATGCTGGCGCGGAACCTGCTCTATACGGGTGTGACACGGGGGCGGAAGCTCGTTGTGCTGGTCGGGCAGAAGAAGGCGCTGGCCATCGCCGTGCGGAATCAGGGCGGCAGACGGCGGTGGTCGAAGCTCAGGGAATGGCTGGTAGACAGCACCGCATGATGGGATGCGGGGGGCGTGTCTCCATGTCGGGTTCCGCCCGCAACTCGGTCATCGAAAGCACGCTGATTCATTCCACGAAGCGGACAGTCCGAAACGCAGAATAGTTGGCCATGCGTGCTTCAAGCGACGCAAGGTGCCCGATTGACAACAGATTCGTTCCGAAATCACAATAGGGCAGCCGCTTTTGATTGTGGTAAATTCGATGATAATACGGACACTTGACGATGCAATCCCCCATGCGGCCTCGTTTTTCTCCTGCCATCGTTATCGCCAGTGTCTTTCTGTCGTCACACATCGCAGTTGCCCAGGCTCCGGCCGAGCGGGCCAACCAAGCTGTCAAATCGATGTCGCTGGAAGAGCAACTGGCTGTTGTCTACAGCCGGGACGGCGGTGGTTTTGGTGCAGCTTCCATTCCTGAGGGGGCTCTCGGTTCTGCCGCCTTCCTCCGGTTTCCCGCGCGCCTCGGCTTACCCAATCTCGAATACTCCGATGCAGGATTAGGCGTCGGAGATCCACGTCACGTGCGCCCTCACGGGGTTGCTGTTTCGCTCCCGGCGGGTCTGACAACGGCCGCCACCTGGGATCCAGACATGGCGCGCGAAGCCGGTCGGATGATCGGCTCCGAAGCCTGGCACGCTGGCTTCAATGTTTTGCTGGCGGGCGGTGCGGATCTGACTCGCGATCCGCGCAATGGCCGCAATTTCGAATATGCGGGCGAAGATCCGCTGCTTACGGGGCGTATCGTCGGCGCGACAATCGCGGGCATTCAGTCCCAGCACGTTATTTCTACGGTCAAACACTTCGCGATGAACGATCTCGAAACTTCGCGGATGACCATGAGCGCCAATATCAGCCCCCAAGCCATGAGAGAAAGCGATCTGCTGGCTTTCGAGATCGCGATCGAGATTGGGCATCCGGGGTCGGTGATGTGTTCCTACAACCGCGTGAATGATCTCTACGCCTGCGAGAATTCATATCTTCTGACCAAGACCCTCAAGCAGGATTGGCATTATCCCGGTTTCGTCATGTCAGACTGGGGCGCCGATCACACGACCGTACGTGCCGCGCTTGCCGGTCTCGACCAGGAGTCGTCCGGAAATACGATCGATTCACGCCTCTTTTTCGGAAAGATGCTGGCGGAAGCTGTCCACAGGGGCGACGTCCCAAAAGATCGAATAGCCGATATGGCGCAACGCATCCTGTACGCGGTGTATGACATTGACCTGCCCGCACATCCCCCGGTGGTCGGACCCATCGACGTTTCAGATGACATGGCCGTGGCCCAAAAGGACGAAGAGGAAGGCGCGGTCCTGCTGAGGAATGTGCATAATATCCTTCCGCTACGTCGAGATATGCACGTTCTGGTCGTGGGAGGGCACGCCGATGCCGGCGTTCTGTCGGGCGGTGGATCGGCGCAGGTTCCGGCGATCGGCGGAAACGCGGTTCCGATGAACGACGCCAATTTTCCCTGGCCCGGTGCGCCCGTCTATTTTCGCTCGTCTCCATTCAAGGCCATGCAGGCGCTCGGGTTGGGCTCTGTGACATACGAGCCCGGGACAGATATCCCGCGAGCCAGCAATGCAGCACGCTATGCCGACGCCGTCGTGGTTTTTGCGACCAAATGGTCGGTGGAATCCATCGACTCTTCCGATATGGCACTTCCGGAAAGACAGAACGATTTGATCGCCGCACTAGCGAGGGCCAACCACCATGTCGTCGTGGTCCTCGAAACAGGCAATCCGGTTGACATGCCGTGGATAAACGACGTCGAAGGCGTCATGGAAGCCTGGTATCCTGGCGCGGCAGGCGGACATGCCATCGCGCGCCTGCTCTATGGTCGCGCCAATCCGTCTGGCCATCTCCCCATGACCTTTCCGCGAAGCGCAACGCAACTGGCCCATCCGGATATTGCCGGTGTGGATGCGAGAACCGCCTTTGACGTGCAATTCCACACTGATCAGGAACTCTTCTATGATGAGGGAAGCGAAGTCGGTTATCGCTGGTTCGATAGCCAACGCCAGACGCCACTATTTCCTTTCGGCTTCGGGCTGTCTTACTCACAATTTCGCCTGAGCAACCTCCAGCTTCATCCCGGGCCGAAGACCCTGTCAGCCAGCTTCACCGTCACCAATACCAGCCAGCGCGAAGGCGTCGCGGTGCCGCAAATCTATGTCACCCTCCCGGACGGAGGCGGCCGTAGACTGGCGGGGTGGCAACGCATCATTCTGGCTCCCGGCAAAAGCAAAGCCACCACCGTTGCGCTTGGTCCGCGTATTCTCGCCCATTTCGATGCCGCGCATGATTGCTGGCGCGTACCTGCTGGCGATTTCCGCGTGCGCCTTGCGGAAACGGCATTGGACGACGGCGCCGCACGTGTCGTTACTCTACCGTCATGGATAATGGCCCCGTGATGCCGGAGATGCGTAGGCTCTCATAACCAGTGGTTGGGGCTATCTCGATGAGATGTCTGCTTCTGATTGCTTTAAGTCCATAGCGGACCTTCCGTTTGTTCCCCCGTACATGACGGCTCCCCGCAAGATAATATCAGACAGTGATTTGGCTAATAATGAGAAACGTATGTCCGTCAGAATGAAACAGTTTTATCTGGCGGTCCTGATCGTCTTCGGCCTGGGCGCGGCATCCGTAGAGGCGCGGGAGGTCATTCCCCTTGAGGTAGACGACCAAGATATCGCTGCGACCCTGGCTATGGTTGACGGCCAGAGCGGTCTCTTCATGTTCGATAGCGGCATCGGCACCTCTGGCATCACGCCCGCTACGGCAAAACGGATCGGGTGCATTCCATGGGGCAAGGTCACCGGCTTTCGGGCGATTGGCGAGCGGCTCGATCTTTCCCGATGCAACACGACAAGCGTGACCGTTGGCGCATTTCGCGTATCGATGCCGCAGGTGGTTGTCATCGACCTCGAAAAGTTCATGGGGCCGTCGGCCCGGAAGTTCGCTGGTATCCTGGGCCTCGATCTCTTTGCCGGACAGATCGTGACCCTTGATGTCGCCGATAACCGCGTCGTTTTAGAGGATCACCGGAGCCTTGCGGAGATCAGACGTGCCGCTACCGAGGTGCCGATACGGTTGGTCAGGGCAGCTGAGGGGGCCGCGCTCACGGTCGACCTTGGCGTTCCCACGCGACAGGGACTGCTCTGGATGGAGATCGACACGGGTAATTACGGTCCCTCGCTGATCGATAGGAAGGCAGCGCCGCTCGTCAGCCTCGATGTAAACACGACAGCCCGACAGGACTGGCGCGTGAGGCCCAGGCTGGGCCTTGAAGCTTCAGGGAGCGCCGTGGTGCGTGACCTGATTCTGGACGGCGATCTGGGGCGCGACGTGTTGCGTCACTGGCTCGTCACCCTTGACTTGGCGACAGGCCAGGGCTGGATCAGGCAGTCGGAGCAATAATGCGTAAAAACCGCTTCGCTGCATGGCTTTGCAACGAGATCCGCTTTGCCTGTCCTGTTGCCCATTTGCGGACAGACCGGTTTCCCCCGAACCCGCCCGTCGGCTCCACGGTTTCGGAGCAGACAGGCGGGACTCGCCCTCTAAGTCGGTCATAAACTGGTTGCACGGGCGTTCCCGAAAGCGGACGCTCAGCTTAATGCAAAATTCACGGAGCCGCACCGTGCGTGGCGCGAGGTAGACTGAGCTTCGATCATGCCAACCAATGGAAAGTGACGTGAAAAAACCTGCAGAGCCGCAAGATTACGTCATCTTCCCAGAGGAGGCCATGAAGTATCTGCCCAAAGAGTGGAAAAACACCTGCATGCGATCAAAGAAGAAGGGCAGGGCATTTTAGACGCGGCAGATGAGAATCTGACCATCTTGAATCGTATCGTCCATGCATATCCCACTATGGCTAGTCTTCGTTACATTCAGCAGCGGCTCGCCTCCATCGGGTTTGAAGCGACGACGGAGTGGGTGCTTGAGAACGATATGCTTACATTGGCCTTCGTAATTACATATGCTCGTCTTGTCCAAGGTGGCATCGGCAGTGGTGTTTCACGAAAAACGCTACCAGCCGAGCTTCGCCCCGTTCATGACAACATCATTGAGCTTCGTAATAAACGCTATGCCCACAGCGACGAACACGAATCGATAACGAGGCGTCTAGAAGTCGGTTTCGAAGAGGGAAAGTTCGACATCAACGTCAATGTCAGCATGGGCTTTCATGTCGGGGGCGCACGCGAATGGAAACCTCTCGTTGCGCTTCTTGATGAATTAATGGTTAGTCGGCTTCATACCCAACTTGAAAAGTTGAAGGAGAAGACGGGTCGCGAATGGTCCTTCCCTAGCGGGCCGCCACCAGAATGGGTCCGATTTGACCCCGATAATTCGGCTTCGGCAGATGATGACATCTAACGTACGTTCATGAATCAAGGTTTTTGAAACGTGCGACACCACGCTAAATCTTCGTCGGGGCGCGACGCCAGGCCAAGCTTACTTTCATCATTCTCGGCTTCTCCGCCGTCTCCCACCGGTTCTTCTGCTCCTCTGACGGGTTTCAACAACCTAGCAGGCGCCGCTTGCCCGCGCCCTGCAGCTCATGCATCATTTCGGCATGCGTAGACCCTGTGTCATTTGCGGTTCGACAAAAACGGTGCGCTCCCACCTTTTGCCCGCCGCCTTTGGGCGCGATCTACGGGGCAAAGGGACAAATTTTTGGATAGGAAACACGGAGCGGCCCGGCAAAACAATAAGCCAATCTGGTGTATTTGACCAATTCCTGTGTGATGAACATGAAACACAGATTCATGATTACGAAAATTATGCGATTGAATTCATCCGCAATTTCTCACTCTCGCAGGCCGAAATTGACGCAAGAGCTTTCCGACGCGTTACCTTCGGCGGAAACGTGTATCAAGCCCCCGACGTCTTTATGTCAGCGATCCACCAGACCGTGCTTCCTAAGGATGCCTTTATGCTGACCCCCGCCCGAGGCGTGCAATGGGAGCAGCAAGTGATCCAATTCTCCCTCAACGGTCTGGCGTTTAATACGAAATTAGATCACGGCGAGTGGCCGCCCGTTATCCAAGGCGCAGTACTCAACCAGACACCGAACTGGCTCGCAAGTGGAGTCCATCACTGGGGTGAGAGGGAGTGGGAAGGATTCAAGGCGGCAGCAGCTCAAATGCAGAGCGGTGCATAAAATCCATGAATCACGTACCACCAATTGAGGCGCAGGATAAAAATCATCTAGCCTGGAGATATCGCCTGCGAATGTCTGGTAGCCGCTCGCTTTGCCCGAAAGCTGCCAATCCGCTCTCCCCCAAAGCCGCCTGTTTGCGCCTTCACGACCGTTGGTCAAAGTGGCGTGTATCAAAGTTCTTAACTACTTTTGAGGCAAATCATGCATACTGTCGCACGATCCCGGCACCGCCATTACGGTGGCGGCCGCGTGCTACGATCCGATTTAAGTGAAATAGACGTCAGACCATGCGCGGTAACGAAACACGCAATCAGCACTTTGTATCCCAGGTTGAGCAGAGGCTCAACGCGAGCAATCCAAACAGCACCAACGGTAATTCCCGGATTTACTCGTTTCGCATCAAGGATCGAGAGGCTTACCGGATTGAGCTAGAGAATCCCCGTGGGCGTACGATCGCATCGACCTTATCGATGCTTGACCTCTTCAGCTTCGACGTGCCGGGAGGTGGCCCGCTGCGTATGAATCTCGAGGCGCTGTTCCACAAGTACGAAGCGAATGTCGCGATCCACACCAAAAGCCTGCTCGAGAAGCTGGCAGCGGGTAGCGCGGACATCAAAACTGAGCTTATCGATCTGTTCGCCGCGAAATTGCTGAACTTCGTCCGCAATCCTTTCTGCATCCAGAAGGTGTTGAACAGCTTTTCCGGTGTTGGACAATACGAGCCTACTGATCCGGAACTGCTCGCCGTCTATAGACGGATCGTCAAAGGACAGAAGCCGCATCAGGCCCATCTATGCCAGCAAATCGACGTATCGCAGGAAGCCTATGTTGAGTGGCTCCGGCTGATCTTCGTTCTGTTGATGCAAATCGGGGACGACCAGCCGAACCTGTTCGAAGGCATGATCAAGGGGCTTTTTGAGGCGCGTGACACGCAGGCTGCAGCCTTTGTCTGGACCTACAACCAAGGCGTCTGCCTGCTATCAGATCGAAGCTACTGCCAGCCCATTCCAGACGGCGCTCACATGGCGATGTCCTTCAATCTATGCTCCACCGCCTTCGTAGACTACGTTTTCGCCGACGCCGCGACCCTGGTTGAAGGTCGCGCTGCGCCTGCGTTTGTGGCGAATGCCTTAACCGCCTGGCGGCAGCGGCCCCAGGCCACAATTAATGTGACAGTGACAAAGAACAATCGCCCAATGTTGGCCCGCTACAATCGGAGAATTATCGAGCAGGCACGCGAACGGGTCTACTGTGCGGAGAAGACTGGCATCATGCTGGCATAGCCAACCTGGCGCAGGTTAATGGCAACTTTTCTAAACATTTGGCGACCAAAACCCTTCGGTCCTCTCCCGCCTTCAAAGCCGACAATCCTTACGCAGTTGGTTAACTTCGCAATCTGGTCGGTGCGGGCAGAGCCGTTGAGGCAAAGCGAGCATTAGCCTGTTAAATCAATTCCAACGACTGCTAGCCTCACCTGATGGTTCAACTGCACCTCAAGGCTGGTTGCAAAGCTGTGCAGCCGCCCCAGCAGGGCCGAGAAATCAATCGCGGATCCGGTATCCGGGCATCGCCAAGTGCGGCGCTCGTTCATGGTCACAAGTAGGCAACCCGCCCGGCAATCATCATGTTGCATATACTGCCCGACTAGCTGGCATTCCAAAGCCTTCTCGAGATCGACAACGGAATACCCATTATTGGCAAGTTTCAATTCGATCACGGCCTTCGCATTCGAGCGCACCGAGAGGAGACGAATGTCCGTTTCCTTGTCATTGACCACGAGCGCCTCACGATCGACACGATAAGCTCCATTCTCGCGTTCCTGCAGGCGCTTGGCGAACCATACCTGCATATCCTTTTCCTTTTCGATACCGACCAGGATCGATCGCTCGGAAAACTCGTGCGCGCGAATATCGTGCTGTAAATCGGCAAGCCGATCCATCATCAGCCGGAACATGCCGTTGCAGCCCACCTGCGGGGCTTCGCCATAAAGCTCGATCTGCGAAAGATCGCGATCGGCCAGTGGGGGCCCTTCAGCTTCACTGGCCGCTTTCTCGCGCGCAATCTGGTCAAGCCTGTCTTTGAAACGGGCAAACAACGGGTCATTGCGCATAGCCTGCTTGATGGCCCAAGCCTCAGCGCCAGTGTGGGCGAGCAGAGCACTCAACACCGCTCCACGGCCATCCTGCGCCTCGTCGCGCGCAGTCGGACTGAAGACTCCGCCGCCCGCCCGGTCAATATCATCAGAGAGGCGGATTTCGGCATAGGCCAGCCTGACCAGTGAAAGAAGCATGGCGGGGGTGAAGTCCTGGTCAGTTAAATCGAGACAGAAGCGGACGCTGCGTCGGTCACCGAGCATGGCGAACAAATTTTCGCACAGGCGATACCGGGTTGGCGGATCAAGCATTCCGATATGTTGTTCCAGCAACCCAATAGCCTGTTGCGGCGCAGTGCTCAGCAAGAGCATCAACCAGAGCAGCGCGAAAGGCTTGCCAAGGCCATCCGACAAGTGGTTCTGCGCCAGAGTGATCAGACAGGATCGGTCGAATGAACTTCGAAGCAGGTAATCAATCGCCCCCTCAAGATGCCCATTCATTCGAGCCTGCTGCTGGTCACCGTCGAACGCCGCATTGGTTGTCGACAGCCACGCCCATACGCGCGGTGCGCAGAACTCAAGGACACGCTGGTCAGCCTGCAAGAGAAACCCGAGCAATCTCGGAAATTCAAAACTAACGGCATCATCTAGCTCGGCTAAAAGCTCCTTGCCAAGCGTGGCCTCAACGGCCTCAGGCTGATGCGTGACCAGATCCGCTATCCATGGGGGCAAGCCATTGAGCTCGACAAGTGCCAAGCGAGTTGCTGTCTCGGCATACTTACGTTCGAGATCACGTGCCCAACCCGGTTGCTCCGCCTCCGCATAAACCCCTGCGAGCGCATGGATCCACGTGTTCCAAACAGTGTTTCGTTCATCAGCAGCGCGCTCGCTGCGCAGCGGAACCTCGATAGTGCGCCAATAGGCGCAGAACACAGCGCGCACTCGTTCGGTGATCGCATCGTTGAAATGGGCCGAGATTGATGTGCTGTCCCAACGGGCACCCCAACATAGGTCTTTGGGGTCACTTTCAAGAGTCTGCGCAAAATCCCAAACTATCTTGGAAATACTCGCCTTTGAGAAATAGGCGTTAGGATCACGCAAGACGTCCTGCCGCCAGTCGATCCAAGTCTGGACAGCCGCAGCTTCCTCCGCCTCGCGCGCCTCTGTCTGCTTCTTCCACTCTGCTTCCTGCGCCACATAGGACTGATCCGGCTTCGCAGGAACGAGCCATCGCTCCAGCTTTTCGAGCCAAGCCGGATTATCTTTCGCAACGTCGCGCAGCGCTGCGACCCTGTCCTCAACCATCTGACCATCGACACGAGGCAGATATAGAGCGTCGCGGAAAGCCCCGGCTCGGATGCGCTGATCAAGTCCGGTGTCAGCCGCCACCTCCAACAACCAGTCGAAATCATCATAGTCAATTGGATTAACGGTCGAGCCGTAAACGATGTTCATTCCGAACTCGTCGTCATTACGGGCCGGCACATGGGCAGCGCAAAAGTGCCCCTCCGCTAAGTAGATGAATTTTCGCCAACTTCTAGGAGCATGGCGGAGCCACTCGATCACTTCTTCTGCAGGCTTTTTATCGCCAAATTCATTGTCCTTCAGGCGGGCAGCGATCACGGCGGCCTCGACCAATCCCTCGGGAGGCCGAAGGGTGTTGTCGAATTGACGCAGGCAAAACGCTGCCAGCGCCGACGTGAGGTGCCGATATCTGCTCGCATAATGCGGCCAGTGTTCGACGCGCTCGATGCTGTCTTCGATCAGGCGCGCTAACAAGTCGCGCAGCAACGTAACCTCCCCGTCAGGAAGCGTCCAAAGCGGTATCAGCCTTGGCAGTGTCCATTCGATCCCGCCGACATTGCGTTTGTCGACGTTAATCTGTCCAAGAAGCCGGACGAACTCTTCAGCTGAAAGATGCTTAGGAAAAAGTGGGTCAATCACCCCCTCCTTCACGCGCGATGGCCAGTGCGGCTCGCTCAGTAGTGATGCGACCAGGTTCGACAGCTCGCCGGGTGCTGTCATCTCTGCAAGAGCCGTAACAGCCGTCACACGATCGGTCGGCAACGCCTGGGGATCATTCGCCACTTCTGTTGCAATATCGCAGCAGTCTTCGATGCGCGCCGCTTGTATGAGATCGATCAGCAGTTCGCGGACTTCTGGGCTGGTGCTTCGTTCTTGCCAAAGCCTGCGGACGGTAGGCGACAGATCGGACGACGCAAAACGCAATACCTGAGGATAGGGAATGCGCACCCCGCGCCAGCCATCGCCTCCATAGCGTTCGACATAGGCCGCGAGGATACGGGAGCGCGCATTTACAGAAAAACTCTCCGGGTCGCCGTCATCCATCAAGGCCTCGGGCTCTCGGCGCACCATCTCGTCACGTACAGCGTCGTTTGTTATCGCCAACCAAGCCGCGACTGGGCGCATTGAAGGGAATACCAGATCCCGACCATAGCATTCGCCGAACAGGAGTCGAAACAACGCTGCCCTTGACATTTGGCCATCGGCGCTGAGGCGCTGAAGTCGTTGGGCCGCGAGAAATTCGGAAGTTGACCGGTGGTGAAACCGGACACGTCCATAACTGGCAAACCCGAACAACGGACGCTGCAGCAATTCAGCTCGGTCGCTTTCCGACCAGTCATGGAGAATGATCGACGGGTCGATCGCTGCTTCTGCCTCGTGTGCGTCAAGCGACAGGTCTGAAAAACGGATGGTTCTCTTGCGAGTCAGCACCTGCGCGAGTGCCAGCCGCTCGGCACCATCAAGGGCTCGTGCATCGGGCAGGCGGATGTGGCGCTTGCGCTCCCCTGTTTCCTGAAGTTTGTGACGGATATCTTCGGCGATCTGTTCAGAGCGGGTCCCCAGACGCTTATATTCGTTCCAATACGCACAGATCTCGATCAGTTCTTGAGGGCGTCGAGCGAACTCCCAAGCACGTTTATGGTCAATCTCCGCTAGTATTCCAGCTATGTTCTTGACTTTCTTGACTTCAGCAATCTGCTTGATCTGCTCGTTGCTCAACGGTGTGAGCCCGACGATACGGACGCCACTTTGCGGGTCATGGTCGAGCGGTGTTTTTTTCGTTTGTGACCGCTGCTTGCGTACCTCGCCGCTAATCAGACGCCGGAACTCTGCATCAGGATCTCTAGCAATATCCGGCGGCGGTGCTGGTTCGACGACAGGCACTTCACTAGCAAATGCATCAAAATCGAGCGCAATCGGCCGACTGGTGACGACAATCTTTGCCCGGTGAAGCTGGCCACCTATCGCGAGCGTGAGTTTGCGCAACGCGAGCCGGAAGCTGCCGTGAGACAACAGGAGTTCGTCGGCAGAATCGAGAAAGAAATGCGCTTCGGAGTGACCGTCGGCCAACCACTGCCGATAGCGCATCGTCTGTTCTCGGTCGAACAGGAGCGATAGTTCAGTCGTCGCAACAGCTTCGAGGCTGAGAAAGAACGCAGCCTTTTCATCGGCGAACAACCGCCTCGCCGTCTCCCGGCATTCATGGGTCTTGCCGGCCCCTGCGGCCGAGATCAGCAAAACCCTAGGTAATACTAGCAAATCATCCCATGTGAGACGCCCGCCAAGCCCCATAGCCCCGAGCGCATCCAGCTTGTCGGGGTCGCTGACTTCCTTCCGGCCGAGATCACGAAACGATCGCTGAACAGTGGAATTTTGATACTGCTTCTGAGCGCCTGCCATTCGTTTCTAACTGCCCATCTTATTCTGCTGGCGCAAGTACAATTCATGCCGAGGCCTGCCGCCTGCGTCGCCTATCGGCCGCTTCTGTCTGAACCCGACGGTCATGGTGGCTGTGGTGAATGGTCGACATGGCTGAAAGCTGCCGCACCGTCGACCCGGGCACGCAAGTATTGGGCAATAGTGTGGAAACGGCGTTTCGCTATTCTGTTGGTGGTGTGCGGTGACCGGCGGGAATTTCGGGTCACAGCGAGAAATCGGCGGGTTTGCGGACTAATTGGAATTCGAACACCTACAACGAATTAATCGATTGGTGCTTGGCTAACTCTGAGTAAATGCCGCTTTTCAGAGAGGCGGACAACTTATTTGAACGGCCGGGATGCGGTAAAAGCCTTCGCGAACGTCGCCCATGTGGATATCCGCTTCTTGCTTACACAAAGCCGATCTTCTGTCCTCCTCCCTTCTTGTCCGATAGCGGATATTCCGCCTTCCCCCCTTTTTCGAAGTCCCATGTATTTACCGCACATCAGCAAGCTGTCTATGGCGTCCTTCAACGCCAGCCGAGGACTGGCGCCACGTGCGTGAGGATCGCCTCGATGACATGGGCGTTATACGCAACACCAAGCTGGTTCGGCACGGTCAGCAGGAGCGTGTCGGCCTCGGCGATCGCTTCATCCCCACGAAGCTGCTCGATCAGCACGTCCGGCTCCGCAGCATAACTGCGCCCGAAGATCGCGCGCGTGGTCTCGTCGAGCATGCCGACATGGTCGGCGTCCTGACGGCCGCCGAAATACGCACGATCCCTATCGTTCACCAGTGCGAAGATGCTGCGGCTGACCGAGACACGCGGGGCGCGGGCATGCCCAGCGTCCTTCCACGCCGCGCGATAGGCGCGGATTTGCCGGGCCTGCTGGACATGAAACGGCTCGCCGGTCTCGTCGTCCTTCAGCGTCGAGCTTTGTAGGTTCATCCCCATCTTCGCTGCCCAGATGGCAGTCGCATCCGAGCCTGACCCCCACCAGATGCGGTCCCGCAGCCCTTCGGAGAATGGCTCCAGTCGCAGCAGGCCATGCGGGTTGGGGAACATCGGGTTTGGGTTGGGTCGGGCGAAGCCTTCTCCCCTGAGTAGCTCGAGAAACACCTCGGCGTGCTGTCGCCCCATATCGGCGTCGGTCTGGCCCTCGGCTGGCTGGTAGCCGAAATGCCGCCAGCCATCGACGACCTGCTCGGGGGAGCCACGGCTGATGCCGAGTTGCAGCCGACCCCCAGCGATCAGATCGGCCGAGCTTGCGTCCTCGACCATGTAGAACGGGTTTTCATACCGCATGTCGATCACGCCGGTGCCGATCTCGATGCGGCTGGTCTTCGCCCCCACGGCGGCGAGCAGCGGGAAGGGCGAGGCAAGCTGCCGTGCGAAGTGATGGACGCGGAAATAGGCGCCGTCCGCACCCAGTTCCTCGGCCGCCACGGCGAGATCGATGGATTGCAGCAGGACGTCGGCCGCCGAACGTGCCTGCGATTGCGGCGACGGCGTCCAGTGTCCAAACGAGAGAAAGCCAATCTTCTTCATCGGATCCTACGCCCCAATCTGTGCAACGGCCTGTAGTTTGCCATGTCTTTCCGACTGGAAAGAGATGCCCCGGCTTCGTTAGGTCCGCTTGCGGCCTGCCGCCTTTGGCGGGGCTGCCTTTACTGCCACCTTCTTGGCTGCTGGCGCTTTCGCGGGGGTTTTCTTCGCAGGGGGCTTCGGGAGCGCCAGCGCGTCTTTCGCACCCTTTCCGGCCGAGAAGGCCAGTTTGCGCGACGCCGGGATCTCGATGCTCTCGCCGGTGGCCGGATTGCGGCCCTGCCGAGCGGCGAGCTGACGGGCGGAGAATTTTCCAAAGCCGGTCAGCGTCACGTCCTCGCCCTTCTTCGCGGCGGCAAGAATGCCATCCAGCAGGGCGTCCAGAACCTCCCTGACCTCGGTCTTGGAGCGGTCGGTCGACTGGGCAATCTGATCGATCAGGTCGGATGTCTTCATGGCGAGTCCAATGGTCCGGTGTTGATTTTGATGTCCAGCACAGTGAAGCAGGGAAGCCTGTTCGACAATTCTGAATGTCATCGAAGAAACCGCTCAAAGCATTAAAAACTTGGGGCACTGCCCCCGGCGCACTTCGTAACGTCTTCCGCCCGGCTTCCTTCGCTGCGCTCCGTGCAGCCGGTTCCCCGCGAAGCCGTCACGCCGTTTGCACCCCCGCTGCTCGCCGCGAGGCAGAGGAACAGCGGGGGCTGTTCCTCGCGGAACAAAGGGCAAAGACCATGACCGGCAACATCACCTCGGCGGCCGATTTCCGCAACACCATCCTCAACGGTGACAGCGTGCAACTCATGCGCGCACTCCCCCGCAATGCTGTGGATTTCATCCTGACCGATCCGCCTTATCTGGTGAATTATCAGGGCAGAGACGGCCGGAAAGTCCGCAACGACGATAATGCGCGCTGGCTCCGGCCTGCCTTCAACCAGATGCACCGTGTCCTGAAATGGGGCGGGTTCGCTGTCAGCTTTTACGGCTGGAACCGTATCGACCTGTTCGCCGATGCCTGGAAAGCGGCCGGGTTCCGCATGGTCGGGCATATCGTCTTTCGCAAGTCCTATTCATCCTCTTCCCGGTTTCTCAGGTATGAACACGAGAGCGCCTACCTGCTGGCCAAGGGTAACGTGACGCCGCCCGCAAAGCCCGTCCCGGACGTGATCGGCATGCCCTATTCGGGAAACAAGCTGCATCCGACGCAAAAGCCGGTGGCGGCACTCCTGCCCCTGGTGGAAGCCTTTTGCCCGGTGGGTGGTCTGGTGTTGGACCCGTTCGCCGGTTCGGGTTCATCCCTGGTCGCGGCACAGCATCTTGGGCGCGACTGGCTGGGCATGGAACTGGACCCGGACCATGCCGCCACGGCGACCCGTCGGCTGGCTAGGCGCGGGGCGGGGAGGGCGGCGGCGTAAGCCGCCCCTTTCTTCACCGGACGGCCGGAACATCGCGCCGGTCCCGATGGACCGGCGGCCGCCGCGCGCCGCTGGCCGGCGGGGCCGGCTCGCGGAGAGTGTGGCCGGAAAGGGGACGTTCCTGGTTTCGTTGCCACAACGCTGCCGGGAAGGGCTTTCCCCGTCGCCGGGTTACGCGGCCCGGATGGCTGACACATCTTCGCCTCACGTTCCTGCGATCGTGGCGTCGTTGCTGGTCCCGGGTGAGATCGCTGTCATCACCGCACTGCTGCCGGCAGATCCCGGTCGTTCGTCATGTCTGTTGCTGATCCAGCCGGCTTTTCGTCGCGGGATCACGGCCCGGTGGGCCTGCTCCCGTGCTCCGTGATGCGATCCCGGCACCTATGCCGTCCCGTTCCATCCGGGGCATTCCCGGAGCATGAGGGGAGACGTGTCGCATGAT
Organism: Neoasaia chiangmaiensis; assembly: GCF_002005465.1. Classification (NCBI taxonomy): domain Bacteria; kingdom Pseudomonadati; phylum Pseudomonadota; class Alphaproteobacteria; order Acetobacterales; family Acetobacteraceae; genus Neoasaia; species Neoasaia chiangmaiensis. Next base: position 3,311,672 of record NZ_CP014691.1, read on the forward strand.
CGATGGCGCATGGGATTGGCGGGATGATGACGCGGCGGTCGACCTGCGGCGCGCCGAGAGCGTGGTGCTCGCGCAGGAGTTCCTGCGCTGCAACCCGGTTTATGCGTCCAGCCGTCAGCAGTTGATGCGCGCACTGTCTCCCGCAGGTGCCTCCCGAGAGGCGGAACTGGCCGGCTTCGCCTGGCCATGGGGGTTGAGCTTTCCCGTTCGATCCCGCCCATAGCTGGTGGCAGGAACCGGCTTTCTGGCGGCCGGAACTGCTCGACAGCGCCATTACGATCGGCGCCATACACACACCGGACGCCCGGAGAAGAAGCTAGTGATGACGCCCGAGGCCGCCCGGCTGGTCGGGCTGTCCCCGCGCACGCTGGAGACGTTCCGCTGCCGTGGCAGCGGTCCCGTCTTCCGCAAGATCGGCGGGCGGGTGCTCTACGCGACCGATGACCTCCAGGCATGGGTGGACCGGGCGGCGTGCCGGTCCACCTCGGAGGACAGCTACGAGGCCGCGCTGGCGGCAAGCCGGGCGTGGAGGAAACGGGCATGAACGGCCAGTCGAATCCCCACGGGGCGATGATGCCCGCGCCCGGCGACTGGCGCGAACCCGACCGGCGTTTCGTGATCTCCGGTCCCGCCCGCCCCCGCGATCTGCGCGACCTCATGGGCCAGCCGTTTTTCGCGCTCGGGCGGCGATCGCACAGCGAACCGCTGCACTATCGCACACGCCAGGTGGATATTTCCGTCACGTCGGGCACATGCGGCATGGCCACGATCCGGGATGCCGACATCCTGCTCTGGCTGGGGGGCCAGATCGTTGATGCCCTCAATCACGGTCTCTGGGTCTCGCGCCATGTGCGTTTCACACCCTGGCGTCTGTTCGCCGATCTCGGCTGGGCTGACGGCGCGCACCAGTATCGCAGGTTTCACGGCGCGCTGATGCGGCTGTCGGGAACGCGCGTCGCGACCAGCCTGCGCAACGGTCCGGACTGGCAGGAGCGCGCCTTCACGTGGGTCAGTGACCTGCGGATATCCCATGAGGACGGTGTCGCGCTGACGCTTCCCGCCTGGTTCATGGAAGGGGTGTGCGACTGCGCGCGTGTCCTGAGCGTCGATCCTGCCTATTTCCGGCTGGATGGCGGCCTGGAACGCTGGCTCTACCGCCTCGCGCGCCGCCATGCCGGTCGGCAGAAAGAGGGCTGGACCTTCGGCCTGGCCGATCTTCATGTCCGTTCCGGCAGTATGTCTCCCCGGCGTCGCTTCGCCGCCGGCATCGCCATGATTGTCCGTCGGCAGAGTGTTCCCGGCTACACGCTTCGCATCATTTCTGGCGGAAAACTGCCAGTGCTGCGGATTACACCAACGGTATCATCCACCGGCTCTGTGGATAACCGTGTGAGTCATACCGTTGCTTCAGTTACGCATGATACCGTTGGTCCAGTGACGGAAATACCGTTGGGTGAGTTCAGAATCGGCTCTCAAGCTATTGTTTTTGAACGAGAAATATCGTCCGTAACCTATATAACTAATATATATACTCTTAGTACTTGTACGCCGCGCGCACGCCTGCACGCGCGACTCTATATTATAGATACCTACGCTATTCTGCGTCGGGCTACGACAACACTGCAACAGGCATGTGATGTCTTCCGGCCTAGGGTCGTGGAAAAAGCATTGGGGAGGGCGGCATGACGCCCATCTCCCCTCCCACGGGCATCGCGATGCCCTATGCGCTGCTGCGTGTGCTGGTCCTGCATCGTGGCGGCTTCTTCACCCTCGTCGTCCCGGACATCCCTGAAGCCATATGGCACGTCATCCTGCGCGTCGAAATGGCGCTGGATGCTGCGCTCGGACGTGGGACAGCGGGAGGTGTGTCATGACCCGGCGCGGCTGGTTCTTCACCACGTATCTCGCGGCACTTGGCACGCTGGCCACGGTCAACATCCATCCAACGCCACGCTGGGTCTGGAACGAAACGGCGAGTGTGCCGGTCGGGCTGTATCGCATCCAGCCCACGGTCCCGGTGCGCGTCGGCGATATTGTCGCCATTCGCCTGCCTGAGCACGAGGCGACGCTGCTGGCGACACGCGGCTACCTGCCCTTTGGCGTACCGCTACTCAAGCCGGTGGCGGCACTCGCCGGGCAGAACGTCTGCCGTAACGGCGTGCATGTCACCGTTGACGGAAAGGCTATCGGTGACGCGAAAACCGTCGACCATCGGGGCCGCAAGCTGCCTGTCTGGCAGGGCTGTCAGCATCTTGGGCCGGGGCAGGTCTTTGTCATGAACGCCGCCGTGGCGACCAGCCTGGACGGGCGGTATTTCGGCGTCCTGCCGATGGAAACAGTGATCGGCCGCGCCGTGCCCGTGCATGTCCGGACCGGTGACGCGGAGCGACCACCGCGGCATTTCGATTCCCTTCCGGAACCCGGCGCTCCGATCCGGGCGCGACCGCTCCTGGCGCCACCCATGATGCCCATGAAACAGAGCGAACCGCCGATCGAATGACAATCGTAAGGCACGCGGATTTTCCATCATCTCTACCATTTCCGAAAGGATTTTTCCCATGAGCCAGATCGGATTTTTCACCCGCACGTCGGATGGTTTTGCCGGGCGTGTGCGCACCCTGTCGCTGGATGCCGAACTGACCTTCGTACCCGCGGAAAACAATGGCGCGGAGCATGCGCCGAATTATCGCATCCATCTCGGTGACGGAGAGTCCGGACCAGAACTAGGCGCGGGATGGAAACGCACCGGCGAACGTGCCGGCGAATACATTTCCGTCGTCCTGGACGATCCCAGTTTCATGCAGCCAATCCGCGCGACCTTGTTCCAGACAGGGCGCGGCGGGCGTGAATGGCAACTAGTGTGGAACCGCGCGTCCAAACGTCCGGGAGCTCGGGAATGAGCCGCCGGTTTTTCATGTCCGTCGGCATGCTGGCCATGCTCGTGCTGCCGCTCTCGCTCGCCACTGTCCACGCGCAGGATTGGGACGATCTCGTGCGGAAGGCGGCGGAGCAAAACGCGATTCCACCAGCGTGGGTGCGGGCGGTCCTTCGGGCTGAAAGCGCTGGCGATCCGCACGCGGTTTCCGGCGCTGGTGCGATGGGGCTGATGCAGCTTATGCCCAGCACATGGCAGGACGTCCGGCGTGCGCTCAATCTGGGCGCTGATCCCTTCGATCCGCACGACAATATCGCGGCTGGAGCAGCCTATCTGCGATGGCTGCACGACCGCTATGGCGATGCCGGATTCCTCGCCGCCTACAATGCCGGTCCTGCCCGTTACGACGAGCATCTGGCGACCGGTCGGCCCTTGCCAGCCGAGACGGTTTCCTACGTTGCCTCTGTCGCCCGATTGCTGAATGGCGCCGGATCGGCTGCAATTTCGCGACAGATCGACAGCACGTCGGCGGCACCAGACTGGCGTTCCGGCGCCATGTTCGTGACGGCTGTTTCCTTATCGCCGGACGTCAATGCACAGCATTTCCGAAGCATAGGGACACCAGCGAACAATGCCCTCTTCGTCACTCGCTCCAGAGGTGAAATGCCATGAGAAGGTGTCTTTCAGGGCGCGGAGAACATTCCCGGCGATTGGCGGAAATCGGGCGTTTTTGGCCGGGAGGGGGTGGTTTGAAGGTGAAGCAAGATAAAAGCCACAAGGTGTGGCGCGGTCGGGGAGGGCAGTTTTTCAGGGGATTTTACAAGGTCTTTTTACCACCCCAAGGTGGCGGCCCTTGTGTTCCCTTTGTTTTCAATGTGATCGCACAAGGTCAGGGCCACCATGGCGCGGGATGAGGATTTTCGGGTCCGGCCCGGCCGTATCCGTACTCCCCGTGCGCCGGGGCACGCGAAATCTTTCATCGGCAGCGTGCTGGCCGCGACCAATCGTGCTGGTGGCATGGGCCGTCCTGGCCGGGGCAATGGTGGCAATCGTCCCTCGACCTTCGGGCGGGGACGGGGCGCCGCCGTGCGCGCAAACCGCGTCCTCTCGCGCCGTACGCGTCATGTCGTGGTCAAGGCCCGCGTCGTGCGGCATAGCGGAAAATCGTCGCTGCGCGCGCATCTCGCCTATCTCCGTCGCGAGGGCGTGACGAAGGACGGCGACACGGCGCGCCTGTTCGGAGCGGAGCGCGATGATGTTCCTGCGTCGGAATTCGCGGCTCGCTGTGACAATGACCGGCATCATTTCCGCTTCATCATCGGTCCCGAAGACGCCACCGATATGGCGGATCTCACGGCGTTCGCGCGCGACCTGATGAGCCAGGCCGAACAGGATCTCGGCACGAAGCTGGACTGGGTGGCCGTGTCGCACTGGAATACCGACAATCCACACCTCCATGTCATCGTGCGCGGCAAGGACCAGGAGGGAGAGGATCTGGTCATGTCCCGCGACTATATTCGCGAAGGCTTGCGTGCCCGCGCCCAGAACCTCGTGACGCTGGAGCTTGGCCCCAGAACCGAGAACGAGATCAGACGATCGGTGGAGCGTCAGGTCGAGGCCGAACGCTGGACGCAGCTGGACCGGCAATTGCAGCAGGATGCCGGTGCCCGGGGGAACGTTACAGTCGCCCCCGAAGCAGGTCGTCAACCGGATATGTTTGCGGTGATGAAGACGGGTCGCCTGCGTTATCTGGAACGCATGGGCCTCGCCCATGATCTCGAGGGCGGGCAATGGCGGGTTGACGAGACGGCCGAGTTGACGTTGCGCGAGATGGGCGAGCGCGACGACATCATCAAACGGATCCATCGCGCCCTGAGAGAGAAAGGCATCGATCGGGCGATGTCATCCTGGGTCGTAGCGGGAGAGCAGGCGAGCGGTCCGGTCGTTGGCCGGTTGGTCGATCGCGGTCTTGATGACGAGCTGAAGGGGAGTGCTTGGGCGATCGTCGATGGCGTGGACGGGCACACGCGTCATATCCGCCTGCCGACGCTCGACGCGGCTTCGGATGCCCATGCGGGCGCTATCGTCGAACTGCGGGCGTTCAGGAGCGATGGCCGGCAACGCGTAGCACTTGCCGTACGGTCGGATCTGGCGATCGAAGAGCAGGTGACGGCGCGGGGCGCGACGTGGTTGGATCGTCAGCTTATTGCGCGCGATCCGATCGCTCTTGGCGATGCCGGTTTGGCGTCCAGGTGAAGGACGCGCTGGTCCGTCGTCGGGCGCATCTGGTCGAACAGGGGATCGCCCGGCAGGATGGTGACAAGGTTTTCTATCCGCGCGGGATGCTGGCGACATTGCAGCAGAGGGAACGGGACGATCTCGCCCGGCGGCTGGAGTGCGAGACGGGCATGAACCACAGCCCGCCGGCTGCGGGCGAGTATATTGCGGGCACCTATCGTCAGCGTTTCACGCTGGCAGCGGGGAGGATGGCCATGATTGATGACGGGCTCCAGTTCCAGCTCGTGCCCTGGACGCCGTCGCTGGAGAAACAGCGCGGGCAGCATGTCTCGGGCGTCGGACGCGACGATGGTGGCGTGGACTGGTCGTTCGGTCGGAAACGGGACATGGGGATCGGGATTTAGGCACGGGAACGGCCGCTGGATGACGGGGCGTTGCATGGCGACTATGTGGGGGAAAGTAGACTGTCGACTCTCGAAGGGAATAATCAGATAGCCGACATATGCATGAACGATGCCAAAGAGAGAAATGACTGCGATTGAATCGTAAACGGATATTATTTAGGAGGTAATAAAGCTACCAGTTCCTGAAATTGGCCTCGGTGGTCAGAAATCCGAACAGGTCATCCGTCGTTTCTCCGTCCGCCAGTTTCCGCACCGAGGTCCATCGGCACCAAATCCCGGCAAAGAAAGCCAGCGACTCTCCATTTCTGCAGGCAAATCACACAGGCAGTGATTTTCCATCATGCAGACGTTCCGGTTCCGAGAACACCGTCAGCGTTAACAGGCAGCGATGCGCAACACCTTCCTATCGCTTCCACCATGCCGAGGTCGGATTGTCGATGCATGCCGTCACCGACCGGAACGGATGTCCACTGGACTTCTTCATGACAGCAGGTCAGATCAGTGATTATACCGGTGCCACGGCCCTTCTGGACAGTCTCCATCAGTCGAATGGATGCTGGCAGACCGAGGCCATGACGCTGACTGGTTCGGGGAGATCCTGGAGGAGAAAGGGATCAAACCCTGTATTCCTGATCGAAAATCTCACCGAATACCGATCAAATACGACAGGCGGAAATACAAAAGACGCAGGCGCCTTTAAGCAGGTATTTGTTAGCTTCTCTCTTGTTCGACTATGTGGGAAAAGCAGAGAAGCTAACAATATACTGTAAATTCAGAACGAAGTTTGAACGGAACCCATCATCGCGAAGCCAGAACCAACAAAATAAGATGGAGAGGAGCCTGCGATTGTGGATCCGAACACACCCCGGGAAGATTTCGCATTCAGGCCCGGATACGCTACGCCGGAAAGGTATTTTGTATTTCCGACATTGATGAAATTCAGACGGAATTCCGGAGCCTTCGCAATCCAGACCTTCTTGAGCCGGACGCCAAGTGCAATATCGCCCGTAACGTAGGACGGCATTTTCTCGTCATTCATGAAGGTTGAATACTGGCTGGAGACAAACTTCATGCCGCCATTGGCAAAGAACATCCCATCGTCATAGGAGAACCCGGCCGCCACCTGCCAGTGGGGGCTGCGGACTGCGGTCTTCCCCGCCGTCTTCAGGTAATCGGTACCTGACGCGATGTTGTTGTCGGTCCTGGCATTCAGATATTCCAGGGACGCATAGGGGCTGACGTGATAATAGGGGCGTGTCCCGATTTCCGCGTCAAACCCGCGGGAGGTCTGGCCGCCTGCGTTCATGTAGGAGCTGACGAGGCTTCCGTTCTCGTTCAGAACCGTTGAAATCTGTCGGTTTGTAAAATTGTAGTTGAAGAAGGTGATCGATGCGATGATGTCCTTCTGATACCGGTATCCGATTTCCTCTTGAATGGAATACTCGTCCTTGAGTTTGGTGTTCGACAGGCTGGTTATTGCGCCTGTTGCGATGCTGTAGCTGTTATACAGATTGCTCGTCGCGGGAGGACGGAAGTTGCCGCTCGCGGAAATGAAGATCTGATTGTACTCGTTTGGCTTGTAGCTCATGGAAAACTGCGGAAGAGGTTCGGACATGTTCTGTCCGACATGCCCCTGAGGACCGGGCAGATAGTTGTTGCCCGAGCGGGAGACCATCATTTCCTTGAAGCCCGCGTTGACCGTCAGCCTGTTGTTCAGCAGTGAAAAACTGTCGCCGATGTAGATGCCGTTTATCTGGGTGCGCGTGTAGTTGTCGCCAGCCAGAAGAAGTTGCCCGTTCGGATAGCGGATGCTGTATCCCCCCGTATGGCTTGCAGCTTCACCAACCGAGTTCAGGGTTGCGAATGGCTGCTGCACGGCGTTGGTCTGGTAATTATACCAGTATCCAAGCGTGAGTTTGTGGCGACCGATCCTGTATTGCAGCGTACTGTTTACGCCGCCTGTGTATTCCTGCTCCAGATACTGCGCGAGTCCGTTGACCTGGCCGTTACTGTCGGCGCCCGCAAGATTCAGGCTTTCCGGATGATACTGCGTCCCGATGTAGTTTCCGGACTGGTTGATCATCGTACCGCCCGGGTAGTAGCCGCTTCCCCAGTAATAATAGGGCGTAACACTCAGGGTCAGATTTTTGGTGAGGCTGAAATGAGAGGGCGCGCTGATCATGACATCGTTCCAGCCGCCGATGAACGACTTCCAGTAATTTGTCTGGCCGCTTTGGAATGTGCCTGCGTAATTCGCTGAATATCCGAGTTTGTTCCACTGGGCGAGGGACGGCTCCATGTAATACGCAACATCGCGGCTGTTATAGGAGCCGAACAAGGATACGCTGTTGTCGCCCCATTCTTTCTTTATCTTGAAATCGACGTGACGCCGGTGATTCCAGCCCGACCCATGAGAGTTCTGGCTGGACGCGCCCGAGAACGACACGAACGCTGCAACGCCGCTATTGGCGATTTCACCCGTATCCAAGCGGATGAAATCCCGGTTCGTGGTAAAGGTTCCGTATGCGCCATCTGCGAAAACGCCGAATTTTTTGGAAGGGTCACGGATGCCCACGGTCATGACACCGCCTGCGGACGTGTAGACCGGATCCGTCAGTCCGGCCGAACCCTGGGCGATCGAGATTGACTTGATGTTCTCGGAATCAGCCCATTCCGAGGCGTCCTGAATATAGATGCCGCTATCGTTGAGGGGGATTCCTTCCATGACATATCCGATTTCGTCCTGCCCGAGGCCACGGATTGAAATCGTTGACTGGTCGGAAAGACCTATTGGATCCGAACCACCGATATTGACGCCAGGCAGCATTTTTACGAGCTGCACGGCACTCGTGCCGGGAGACTGTTTCTGGATGAAGTCCGATGAGACTGTGCTGACGGATCTCGCATCGGTTTCGCGCCGGATAAGTCCTGCTCCAAGCCCCGGACCCGTCACGCCATTGGTGGCATTCGTGCTTTCTGCCGTCACGGTGATCTGCTCGGGTGCCGATTTGGCGAGGGCCTGCGCCTTTGTGGGACGTGTATGAGGAAAGCTTGGTGAAGCCTTGGCGGCATGGGGCGTATTATGCGACGTCTTGTTGCTCTGCTGGGGTTTTGCTTCCGCCGCAGTCAGGGGGATGAGGGCACAGACGGGAAGAAAGAACAGGATGGTGGAACGCATTTTCGGATCTCCTCGAAGGAAAAACATTACGCAACCGAAACAAATACAAGGAGTTAAAGGGAATTTCTTCACTTTGTACTAGAAGGTGGTACGCGGCCGGACCTTCATCCGGACGTGACGGCTTTCGCGGTAGGTTTCCAGGCCTTCGACGCCCAGCTCCCGCCCGAACCCACTCATTTTCCAGCCACCGAACGGTGCCTGAAGCTCACTGACATCGTTCACGTTGATGCCAATGCCTCCGGCTTCGATCTGGTCCGCCAGGGCCCAGGCACGATCCAGATCCTGTCCGTACACATACGCCGCCAGACCGAACGGCAGCATATTGGCCAACTTCAGGGCTTCTGCATCAGTTTCGAAAGACCGAACGGCAGCGACGGGACCGAAACTTTCCTGTGTCATGGCCAGTGCCTCCACGGGGACGTCATCAAGAACAGCGGGGCTGTAGAAGAAGCCGTTGCCGTATTCCGAGCCCGTCAGATTATGACCCCCGCACAGCAGGCGCGCGCCGAGATGCACGGCATCATCGACATGGTTTTGCGTCCGCACACGCACGCTGTCGTTCATCGCGGGGCCGTAAACCGCACCGCTTTCCATCCCGGGGCGGGGCGCGATGCCTCTCGTAATGCTGACCAGGGCATCCATGAAGCGGTCGTGGACCTTATGCGAGACAAAGATACGGTTCACTGCAATGCAGATCTGGCCCATGTTGGAGAAACTGCGCCGCGCTGCCGCTGCCGCGGCCTCCTCGATATTGGCGTCATCAAGAACGATGAAGGGGCATTGTCCGCCCAGTTCCAAGGCGACCCGTTTCAGATTGCCTGCGGCTGCCCTCATGATGGCCTGACCGGCTGGTACGGAGGCTGTGGCGGAGATCAGCGAGATCCGGGGATGTTCTGCCAGCGCCGCTCCGATGGTTGGGCCGTCACCGGGAATATCGTTCAGCACACCGGGGGGAAGACCCGCGTCCACCAGACAGTCAAGCACTGCTGCGATTGCCAGCGGCGTTTCCGGCGGTGGTTTGACGACCATGGTGCATCCGGCTGCAAGTGCGGGTGCGATTTTCCACGCATAAAGATCGACCGGATAATTCCAGGGTACAATCGCAGTGACGACGCCAACCGGAGCACCTGTCACGATGCAGCGGATATCCGGGCGGATCGAGGGGCGCAGCGTGCCACCCATCCGGCGCCCTTCTTCGGCGTAGTACCGAAGGACCTCGGCCCCGAACAGGATCTCCTTTCTGGAATCCGGCAGAGGCTTTCCCTGCTCCCGAGTGAGGAGAGCTGCGATGTGATCGACGCGCTCGTCGATCAGGCTGGCAGCGCGATGTAGAATGACGGCCCGGCTGTCCGGCATCATCCCGGCCCAGACCGGAAAGGCCCTGTGGGCTGCCTGCACGGCCTTTTCCAGGTCGGGCATGGTCGCGATGGCGGTTACGCCGGTGATTTCGTTTGTCGCGGGGTCGATGACATTGCGGTAGCCGCCCTCAAGGGGAGGGACCCACATGCCATCAATGAAAAGCTCTCGTTTCATGGTTTTCTTCCGATCAGGAATGCGACAGTCAGCTTCGTGCCCGCAGGCGTCTCCACAGTTCGGCGTAATTTCGGTCGTTCTGGCGGGTGGCCTCTTCCTTGTGTTCGGTGTTCGGATTGATCATCACGAACGGCTCGACCCCGCGTGACACCAGTTCCTCTGCGGTCGCGGAGACGAGCGCATGGGCGATGGCGATGGTGATGCTGGTCGAACTCGCCCCGACTGGCGCCTTCAGGCCATCGATCCTGAGGGAGGCATCGGATTTCGGCACGCCCGTATCGATCACGACATCCGCCACTTCGAACAAACGCTGACCGCTGGAGTGGCGGGACTTCGTGTTCGAAGAATGGGGAAGGGACGTCACGCCGATAACCTTCATCCCCTTTGCCTTTGCCTCCAGAGCCATATCGAGGATGACGGCATTGATGCCGGAATGGGAAAACAGGACCAGTGTGTCAGCAGGATCGAGATGATGCGCATCCAGGATGGCCTTACCGTAACCTTCCACGGCATGGATGAAGCGATACTGCCGGGCACCCTGGTCCCCCAGAACCCGATGGAAGGAAATCATGCTGCTCTCAACGATCGGGCGGAAACCTGAGATCGTACCCGTTCTGGGAAACGTCTCGATCGCCGGCAGGGCACCGTGGCCCGTTCCGAACGTGAAGACGAGCTTGTCTGCCGCAATACTGTCCGCGCAGAGTTTGGCAGCCCCATGAATGGCGGTGTTTTGTGTGTCGCGGACATGCCCGAGGCGGGCGATCAGCAGATCGAAGTACTGTTCAACGATGTCGGCCATTATCGTGTTTCCTGCAAAGTGGAAGAAGAGAGGGATTCTATTGCGATCTCGAAAAGGTCTTTCTCGGCGGCAGCCATGTCTTCGATGTCGAGTTTCTTCTGGGTTATGGGATCGACCGTTGCGACACACAGGCTTGATGTGCGTGCACCGAGCATGCGACCAGCGACCAGCAGGGCCGATGTCTCCATATCTGCGCCAATCAGTCCGAACTTCTCGATGTCGCTCAGAAGCGCGTCACGCACGCCGCCCCGCGAGCTGGGAAGATCAAACATCTGGGAATAAAAGCCGTCATAACTGGCGAACATGCCGGCTCCGTACGGGCGTTCCTGCTGGGCGAGATGCTTGAGGATGATTGCGTTCAGCTCCGGATCGGAGACGGCTGGGTAGCCGGGCGGGGCATAGCTGTCCGATGTTCCTTCCCGTCGCAGGGCAGAGTCCGCGAGCACGAAATCCCCCAGAGACCGCCCGCTTGCCGCCATCGCGGTGCCGATCCTCAGGAAGGAGCGTACACCCAGAGCCCGGAGCTCTTCCATGACAACAACGGCAATCGGAGCGCCCATGCCGAATGCGCTGGCGGTAATGCGGCAACCGTTGCGCGTGCCGGTAATGGTCTGAAGGCCACGGTTGACCGGGATACGTTCGACATCGTCCAGATGCAGCGCAATCCGGTCGATCCGCCCGGGATCCCCTATCAGGATGGCGACATCAGCCACCTGACTTTCCTTCGCCCCGATATACCAGGCCCGTTTTTCTTCCGGTGTTTTCGTCATCTATTCCTTTTCCTCGCTATTCTGTCTCTGGCTGAGAAGGTGATAGGCATCCTGCATGCCCCGCTTCAGCGCGGTTTCCGGTGATCCGGCGTCGCGGATGAGGCAGGAAAGCGTTCCCGCAGCGAGAGTGTCCCCGGCTCCGCACGGGTCCAGCACGGGCAGGGTCGCAGGAGGCTGCAGCAGAGTTCGTTCGCCCCGGATCTCCAGGGAGGAACCGCGCCGGCCATAGGTTTCGACCAGGATCAGATCCGGTTTTGCCTGCGCACGGGCCAGGGCGTCGCGAATGGTGCTCCCTTCGGTTTCGCTGCAGAAAATGATGTCGGCGCGCTGCACGATCCGCTCCAGAAGATGGGGCGGCAGGGCGTGCGCGTCTTTCTTGGCTACCCACGCGACCTTCGCATCGCTCCGGCAGGTTTCCAGAGCCGCGAGCGTGGCATCCGCAGGTGCAATCGTGAGAACGAGCCAGTCGGCCTGCGCAATCAGGTCCCGGTGTCCGGCCTCCAGCGAAGGGCGCGTGTCTCCTGCCGCGGGGAGGGGATCGTAGAGGCAGATGGCCTCGCCCGAAGGCTCGTAGACCATGAGCGTGACAGGCGTGCGCCCTCCGGGAATAACCCGGATGCCCGCCGTGGACGCCCCGATCTCTTTCATGGCGGAGAGATAATGTTCTCCGCTGCGATCATCCCCGATCCAGGTGACCGGCACCGTCTGGCAGCCGCTGGCCTGTTCAAGGATCCGGGCGATGAACCACGGCGCACCGCCCATCCTGTTCCACGAGTCTTCCCGGCGCTCCGTGATCCGTGTCGTCTGCCCGGGCACTGCCGGTCCGTCCAGGGCGATAACGTGATCGAGGCTCGCATAACCGAGAATGACAACGTTTTTCATGCCAGGAGCTCCAGCCCCTCTGACAGCGGTACGACCTGACCGAAATAGCGCCAGATATCCTCCAGGGACGCCTCTTCCAGATGGGGTCTGTTGGAATTGGTCGCTTCCCGGACAACAACGGGTTCAAAACCACCCGCAAACGCATCCTGAACCGTAGCGCGGATGCAGCAGTTGGTCTTGACGCCCACGGTGACCAGACGGGAAACATTCTGTTCCCGCAACATAAGGGCCATGTCCGTGGCATAGAATGCGCTGTAACGGCGTTTATAGACGACCGGCTCACCGGGGAGGGGACCGAAACCCTCCACGAAGTCGATGGTGTCGTCACCCTCGATGTGATGAACTGGAAGCTTGGCCCATTCGAAATCGTAAATGCCTTCTCGATGACGCTCCGCCGTGTGAACGACAAGCGTGCCGGATGCGCGGGCCTTGTCGAGAAGCTGGCGGATTGGTTCAAGGACCTGATCGGCCTGCGGATAGTAGTTCGGATCGCCGGGGCGAAAGAACGAATTGATGACGTCCACCAGAAGGAGGGCGGTTACAGGATGGGATGTCACGACAAGGTACCTCCGTGTCTGTGTCTGGTCCGGAGGGTTTGCAGAAGCATCAGGACAAGCACAGAAATGTAGGGAAATGCCTGCGCCAGAGAGACCGGGATGTTCAGCACCTGGGCACGGGTCGCCAGCTCTTCGAGGGCAGTCAGGAAAAGACATGTCAGGGCGGTCGGAAGGGGGCGGTTCCGTCCGATGTAAAACGCGGCAAGTGCCACATAACCCCGGCCGGACGAGATATCGTCGCTGAAGGCTCCGACGATCCCAAGACTGAGATCCGCGCCCGCCAGACCGCAGAGCGCTCCGGCCACGACGGTCGAGAACAGCAGCATCCGGGGCGCCGAAATCCCGACGGTCCGGGCCATGGCGGGCTCACTCCCCGCTGCTGTCACGTGCAGTCCAAGCCATGTCTGGTCGAGGAACCAGGTCATGACCAGAACCAGGACCCAGGCGAGCAGCGTCAGGATGTCGACGGAGCCCAGCACCGGGACGGAAAACGCCGGAAGTTTGGGGCATGATGCCAGCAGAAGAAGTCCCGAAACGCCAAAGGCGGTCTTGACCAGCAGCCGGCACAGGGCATGGGAGAACAGGTTGAAGCCCAGCCCTGTGACGATCGGGTTCGCGCCCAGTCCGGTGATGACGCTCCCCATCAGGAAGCAGCCCAAAGCTCCGGCCAGTGCCCCTGCGGTCGTGCCGAGGAACGCGGAATGCGTTGCCGCCCCCGTGACTTCCGCAGCCAGCGCACCGACGAGGATGAAAGCGTCCAGACCGACATTCACGAGCCCGGCTGTCCGGCAGAATGCTCCACCCAGCGAAGTCAGAAGGAGAGGCGTCGTCTGCAGCAGGCAGCCCTGAAGAAACGCGTTCATCGGGCGCTCCTCTCTCGCCAGTTGCGGAGGCGGCGGCCAAAGCCCGTAAAGCGGACCGAGGCGAAAATGATGAACGAGGCCTCGATCAGACGTGTCACTTCCTCGGGGATATCGCTGATAAGCTGGATACCGATCCCGGAGACGACCAGCATGGCCAGCAGAAGGGAGGCAAGAAAGATACCCGGAGCCCGGTTGTCCCCGAGGATGGCGACAGTCAGCCCCAGAAAACCGTATTCGGCAGAAAAGCCCGTCACATACTGATGGACTGTTCCCAGAGTATGGACCGCCCCCGCCAGACCGCCGATCCCGCCGCTCAGCAGCATAGCGGAGACAAGGATCCGCCGGACCCCAAAACCGGTTGCGCGTGCGAAACGCCTGTTCCACCCGACGATGCGGGTTTCATATCCAAGCGTTCCTCTGCTGCACCATGCCGTGTAAAGCGCAACGCAGATGATGGAAATCATGAAAGACAGGTTGAGGCCGGGAAAGCCGACATCCGGCAGATGGGTCACTACCGGGATCATCGCCGTGGCCGAATTGGCTGAGCCGGGCGCGAGGAAAAAGCGCTCGACCAGCCATGCCGCCAGATCCAGGGCCACGAAATTGACCATGAGCGTGGTGACGACATCGTCGAGATTGCGAAAAACCACCAGCCACGCGGGAACCAGCATCCAGAGCGACCCCGCGACACTCCCCGCGAGAAGTGGAAACAGGATGGCAAGAGGAGCGGAGAGCGTGCTGCAATGTCCGGCAGTGATTGCGGCGGCGAGGCCGCCAAGGACAAAGCATCCTTCCAGTCCCACATTGAAAACGCCGCTGCGGAAGCAGATGCCGGTCGCAAGACCAAGCAGGAGCAGAGGGGCTGCGCTGTTGCATGTCTGGGCGATTGCGGCCGGGCTGCCCAGCGCGGACCTGAGGATGAGGATCAGGCTTTCGAGCGGGTTGAAACCGCACAGGCCGATGACGACCATCGCGGCGAAGAGGGCTCCCGCGATCGGGCCGAGATGGGAGGAAAGACGCCCCGTCATGCGGCAACCTCTGCTTCGGACACGAGAATGCCGTCGTGTAGCGTCATGCGACGCGTGGAGAGCGTCTGAAGCTCCGCTTCTTCTTCAGAAATCAGAATGACTGCGCCCCCGTCTTTCGCGAATTTGACAAGCAGGCTGTGAATGACGTGGATGCCGGCCAGATCCACGCCGCGGGTCGGCTGCGCGACGAGAAGGACGCAGGGATCGGCATCGAGCTCGCGGGCCATGGCCAGACGCTGCTGATTGCCGCCAGACAGATGCCCTGCCGCCAGAAGATCATCCGACCGGCGCACCCCGAAGCGGTCGAGAAGGGCATGGACATGCGCGCTGATGGATGCCGGTCGCAGCATCTGCCAACGGGAGAAAGGCATCACGTTGTGGCGTCCGGCAATGGCGTTGTCCTGCAGGGATGCCTGCAGGCACAGGCTCTCTGTTGCCCGGTCCGCGCTCAGATAGCCCAGCCCTACGGTGCGTCTGGTGTGGGGCGTACTGCGTTCGATTGGCTGGTTCTTCAGGAGGATACGGCCACTCTCCTGTAGACGCAGTCCGGCAAGGCATTCGAGAAGCTCCAGCTGTCCCGCGTCAGGCAGGCCCCCAATCCCCAGGATCTCCCCTTCGCACAATCTGAGGGACGCATCCCTGACCCGCATCACGCCACGAGGATCGCGAATGGACATGGCATCGACTTCAAGCACCGGACTGCCGATTTTTTTGCAGGGACGGGATACGGGGCGCGGAGCCTCGCCCGTCATATGCCGGATCAGGAGATCATGCGTGGCGCCCTCGCGGGGAAGGGTTGCGATATGGCGTCCTTCACGCAGGATGCTCATACGATCGGATACGGCGAGAACTTCATCGAGTTTGTGGCTGATGAAAATGAGGGTGTGGCCCCTGTCGCGCAGACTGCACATTAGCGACAGCAGGTTCTGGACTTGCTCCCGCGGCAGGACGGCGCTGGGTTCGTCGAGGATGAGGATATCGCTGCCCCGGTACAGTCCGCGAAGGATTTCCACGATCTGGCGGACATGCAGCGGCGTATCCCCGGCCTGTAGGGACCAGTCGATCGAGACGCCGGCCAGCGATGCCAGACGTTCTGCGTCCTGCAGGGCTTTTTGACGGTCGATCTGCCCCCAGCGCCCCCGCGGTTCCGCGCCCAGGATGAGGTTGTCGAGAAGAGTGAGTTGCGGAATGATCGAGAATTCCTGCTGGATCATTCCGACGCCATGACGGAATGCATCCTGCGGAGAACCGAGCGAGACTGAAACGCCGTCGAACAGGATTTCGCCGCTGTCAGGCTGCTCCAGCCCCTGAAGCATTTTCATGAGCGTTGTCTTGCCCGCCCCGTTGCCTCCAAGAAAGGCGTGGATGCTTCCGCGTTCGATCTCTAGCGAGATGTCATCATTCGCCCGGTGTGAGCCGAAGACGCGCGTGATGTTGCGCAATGTGATGCGGGGCTGAGAAAGTCCGGTCATCGCATGAAATCCGGATAGCCCTGGGTGACGACGTTCCAGACATGCACACGGCCGGAAACGATATCCTCACGGGCTGTGGTGACACTTTGAAGAACATTTGCGGGAATGAGGGCGCGGGTATAACGCATCTCCGTCAGGCCGACGCCGTCTTCGCTCAGCCCCATATGCACTACGGAGCCACCCGCCAGCCTGCCATGCGCGTAATCGGTGACAACGCGGTCAAGCGCGACTTCGGTGTGTTTGAGCATGCTGGTCAGGACATGGCCGGGCGCAAGCCCGTCTTCATTCTGGTCCACCCCGATGGCATACAGGCCGCTCTGTGCGGCCGCATGAATGACGCCTACGCCGGTTGTGCCAGCGACGGCGTAAATGATCCCGACGCCACTGTCATACATGACATGGGCCATCTCCAGCCCCTTGGCTGGGTCGCTGAAAGTGTTGGCATAGGAAATTCGAACACCAAGCCCCGGATCGACGCTATGGGCGCCCTGTACGAAGCCCGCGATGAACTTGTCGATGCCAACGGAGCGGGTGCCTCCAATGACGCCCAGTTCCTGATGATGTTCCAGTCCCGGGAGATGAGCCTGCTTGACGACACCCGCAGCCAGAACGCCCGCCAGAAAAGATCCCTGCTGTTCTTCGAACAGCACTGAAGTGACGTTAGAGCCACTCGCGACCTGATTGAGAATGACAAAATGGCAGTCCGGAAAATCCTGGGCAACGTCCTGAAGAATGCCGCTATGGGAATATTCGAGGTCTATCACCAGTCCGGCTCCGGACGAGGCCGCCTGGCGCAGGATGGTGCCCCCTTCCGCCACAACCGAGGACGTTTCCAGCACCCGTCCTGTCAGTCCTGTCTGGGCAAGTCCTAGCGTAAAACCGCGATGACCCAGATCGTTGTAAGACTGATCGCCCAGACCGCCCTGACCAATGATCAGAACAGCCTTGTGCTCATTTTCCGGATGGGCGGCGGCGTTTTGTGGCAGGCTTGCGCTGCCTATCAAAGTCAAGGCCAGGGCCGCCTGAAGAGCCCGTATTGTTCCCGGTTTCAGCATGAGATGGACCTTTTTTCTGAGGGTCATTGTTACGCTGAAGGTTTGTTTCGTAATAATAACGACGTGCGTCGTAGATGGCCTCGACCATGTCCAGAAGCTGCCCGGCTTCATTAAAAGACTGTCGATAAATGACGATCACGACGGCACCAGCCGGAAGGGAGAGAAGGTCTCTCTCATCCTCGGTCGCCAGCCGTGCGTTCAGACGCTCCTTGGCGCTCACGACAGGAGAGTTTTTCTCCGCCAGAAAGCCATAGAATGAAAAGTCGGAGCGCCGGGATATTTCTTCTGTCAGTCCGGTCTGTTTGACCACAGTCAGTGGAACAACAGAGTTGTGGCGTGCCACCGGAACACCGTCCACATAACGCAGACGGTCCATGATGACCGACGGTTCGTCGATCTCGAACGGCGGCATGCCCCGACCTGGCCACATATCGAACGACAGAAGCTGGTGAGAGGCAGCGTGACCCGCGGCCGTGACAGCCTCGGTAAAGCTGGTGAGCAGGCCGGGCTGCTTGCGCAGGGGCGCACTGGCCACGAAAGTCCCGCTGCCCTGTTTCCTTACGACCAGCCCCTCGGCCACGAGCTCTTCGATGGCTTTGGACACCGTAAAGCGGCTGACACCCCATCTGGCCGCCAGAACGGGTTCACTGGTGAGGCGCTCACCCGGGCTGCTGACCGAAATCTGTTCTCTGAGACGGTCAGACATCTGGCGGTACAAAGGAGGTGGTGTCATCAAAAATCCTGCAACCTGTTCAGTTGTCCAGACAACTGAACATACTCATGCTGGATTCGCAACGAGATTCTTGGCCGCCTCGCAATTTTCTTTGATTTCTTCGGATGCCTAGGCCGCATTGAATTTAGGCTTGGGACTCAATGATTTGAGTTGAGAAATCTGATTCAGGCTCTGTGAAGAGACTGAAGATGCGCTCCAGATTGCTCATCAATCTCCTTATGATCTGTGTCAGGGGAAAGAAGGATTGGAACTAGAAAGAGGCCGGGATTAACCGGGACGATCTGTGGTTTGGCGGGACAAGAGACGGCGGAAGACCGCCAGAGATCGACACGCGGTCGGTGTTTTGGTGCGCGATCGTCCGGCGCCCTGTCGGTTCTCGCCGATGATGATTGCACGACGATGGAGAGGCCTTTGGCAGATGCTCGGCACTACCCCACAGCCAGCCCGGCGAGATTAACCCGCGTATTCCCGCGCCGAGTGTCATCAAGACGGAAATCGAAATGTTGGAGAGGTGGATCGCTAATATCCGCGTCCGGCAGGAAAAGGTCGCATGACGAAATTCCAGCGCTTCAAGCCGATACCTGCCGGAGGACGTCCCTTTCAAACGCAAACGATATCAGTTCGCTGTGCCGGCGGACTGTCTGCTCTGGGGGAATAAGATTGGCAGACTGAATGACTGACATGAGGGCGACAGCGGAAGTATGAATCGCCGTAGTTCGCGCGATCCGTGCGTCTGCCGCATAGGCAGTATGGCTACTGCATTACCGCCTTGGTCTGGTTTCAGTTGAAGGACGGAAATACGTTCACGCTCGTTTTTCTACGCCTGATTTCGCTCGGCCACGACTGCCGTCCTTTTCGCCATTGAACAGGGCGGCCAGTGCTTCGCCTTCTTGTGGGATATCTGCACAGACAAGGCGGAAGGGTGATGGACCAGCCGGGTGCGCGTATTCAATGGAGACAGGTTGCCGTCGTCCTGTCGGTTGTCCTCGTTTCCTGGTGGACGGCAACACAATGGACGGCCTGGGAACTGGCGTTTCAGCCGGAACTGGGGCGACCGTGGTTTACGCTCCTGCACCGCTGGCCGGTCTATGCCCCGCCGCTGTTCTTCTGGTGGTGGTACGAATTCGACGTCTACGCGCCGGCAGTCTTCGCGCGCGGGGCGTGGATCGCGGGCTCCGGCGGAGTGCTGGCTTTTGCTGCGGCGGTCGCGCTGTCCGTTTATCGTGCCCGCGAGGCGACGCGTGCCGCGACCTATGGGTCCGCCCGCTGGGCGACACGTGAGGACATGCGGTCCGCCGGTCTTCTGGGCGAGGACGGCGTCGTGCTCGGGCAGTACAGGCGGGACTATCTCCGTCATGATGGCCCCGATCATGTGCTGTGCTTCGCGCCCACCCGGTCGGGCAAGGGGGTAGGGCTGGTCATCCCGACCCTGCTGACCTGGCCGGGTTCGGCCATCGTCCACGACATCAAGGGCGAAAACTGGCAGCTTACGGCGGGATTCCGTGCGACCTTCGGGCGGGCGGTGCTGTTCGATCCGACCAATCCGGACTCCGACGGCTATAATCCCCTGCTGGAAATCCGCCGGGGCGCATGGGAGGTCCGCGACGCCCAGAATGTCGCCGATATTCTCGTGGACCCGGAGGGCAGCCTGGAGAAGCGCAATCATTGGGAGAAGACCTCGCACGCCCTGCTGGTCGGTGCGATCCTGCATGTGCTGTATGCCGAGGACGACAAAACGCTGGCCGGGGTGGCGAATTTCCTCTCCGACCCGAAGCGACCGATAGCCTCCACGCTCTCGGCGATGATGCGAACCAGCCATCTCGGGGAGGCGGGACCGCATCCCGTCGTCGCGTCCGCCGCGCGGGAACTGCTCAATAAATCTCCCAACGAGCGTTCGGGCGTGTTGTCGACCGCCATGTCGTTTCTCGGCCTCTATCGTGATCCTGTCGTGGCGCGGGTAACCGGGCGTTGCGGCTGGCGGATCGGCGACCTGCTCGCGGGAGAGCGGCCGGTCACGCTCTACCTCACTGTGCCACCGTCGGATATCAGCCGCACCAAGCCGTTGATCCGGCTGGTGCTCAATCAGATCGGGCGGCGGCTGACCGAGGATCTGCAGGCCGCCAGCCGACGGCCACGCCTGTTGTTCATGCTCGATGAATTTCCCGCCCTCGGGCGGCTGGATTTCTTCGAGAGCGCGTTGGCTTTCATGGCGGGATATGGCATCCGCGCCTTTCTGATCGCGCAGTCGCTGAACCAGAGCGAAAAAGCCTACGGGCAGAACAACAGCATTCTGGACAACTGCCATGTCCGGGTCAGTTTCGCGACCAATGACGAACGGACCGCCAGGCGCGTGTCCGATGGGCTCGGCATGGCGACCGAGGTTCGCTCGCAGAAGAACTATGCCGGCCATCGGCTGTCCCCGTGGCTCGGACACCTCATGGTCTCGCGTCAGGAAAGTGCGCGCCCGCTCCTGACGGTGGGCGAGGTCATGCAGCTCCCGGAACGCGACGAGGTCGTCATGGTGACCGGGTGTCCGCCGATCCGCGCGCGCAAGGTCCGGTATTACCGCGATCGCCGTCTCACCGTGCGCATCCTGCCGCCACCTGGCCCCGGCCGTGCCCGGCCCGAGGCGGACCCGGACGACTGGACCGGCCAACCCCGGCCGCCATGCCCCGCACCCGAAGGTGAGGCGGACATGGCTGCGTCATCCCCACCACCACGGGAAGACGGGGACGAAGACGTCACGACAACCGCCCCGGGGTTTCGGCAGGAGCGGCTTCCCGAAATGGCGGATGAGGAACGGATGCGGCGGAGGGCTGCCGCCGATCGGAGGCCGGAGCACGAGCCGCCCGCAGGCGATGACAGGCGACGACACCGCGCGCGGGAGTTCGAGGATCTCGGTCGCATCGCGCGTCTGACGGCGCTCGACCACGATGACGGTATGGATCTGGACGGACCATGAGCGCACGGCGGAAAAAGCGGCAGATGACCGTCTATCTCGATCCGGTCCTGTCGCGTGCGATCGGGGAGATGGCGACGCGACGACGCCAGTCAGGGTCGCTGGTCGTCGAAACCGCCCTGGCGGCCTTCTTTACGCCGGAAGACGACGCAGCGGGCGAGGCCGCGACAGGGCGGCGGCTCGACCGGATGGAACGGCGTCTGGGACGCCTGGAACGCGATGTCGGTATCGGGGTGGAGACGCTGGCAATGTTCATCCGTTTCTGGATGGTGAGCAACCCGCCGTTGCCCGAACCGCTGTCCGCTGCTGCGCAGGCGCAGGCCGCCGAACGGTATGAGCGGTTTCTCGAGATGCTGGGACGCCGGCTCAGTACCGGACAACGGCTGCATGGAGATCTCCGGCCGGAAACGGACTCGTAACGGCGCTGCCGTGACACGCGCCCTTTCTGTCCCGAAAGGGCCGCGCCCGCCTACGCCGGTTTTCGTTTGTTTTCGCAGGTCTGCGTTCGTCTTCGACAAACGGAAATTGCCTGTTGCGGGCCAATAAATCCGCCCCTTTCTAATCATCCCCGTCGTCGTCCGGAAGCGCCGGACGATCCGAACGGACGGGGACGGGCATGCCGGTCACAGCAATCAACACCAGTGGCTGGACGCGCGGCATGTCCATGCTGCGCACGGCGATGGGACCGGCGATTGCCCGGCATCTCGCTGATCCCGCTGTGGTCGAGGTGATGCTCAACCCCGACGGGCGGCTGTGGATCGACCGTCTGTCCGAGGGGCTGTCCGACACGGGTGAGCAGATCACACCCGCCGACGCCGAGCGCATCGTGCGTCTGGTCGCGCACCATGTCGGGGCGGAGGTGCATGAAGCGGCCCACGTCTTTCTCAAGCAGAAACGGGCAGGTCTCAAGAGATCGATCCTGTAGCCGCGAAGGTGCTGGCGCTCTCGATGAACAGATCGAGCGCATCATTGCGCTGACCCTGTCGCCAGGCCGCCGTGTAATCCAGATGCGTAACGGCATTGCCGCCCGTCAGCGTCACGAATTGCACGCCGGGAACCCGCATCTCCCGCCACGCGTCCGTCGTTAGGCAGAGCGCGACACCCGCCCGAACGAAGCCGAGTATGTCGGCTTGCGGCACTTTCTGGCGGATGACACGCGGCGTGTCGGTCTGGTCGCCCAAACCGCGGCGCAGAATTCTCTCAAATGCCTGCCCGCGCCCATCACTGCCGGTCACGAACGTCTCGCCTCGTACATCGGCCCAAGCGAGCGCGCGGCATCCGGCGAAACGATGCCTCTCGGGCAGCGCGATTGCCAGGCGTTCGGTCCACAGGTGACGCGTCTCGAAGTCGTAGGCCTGAAAGTCGCCGGCTAAAATGGCCACGTCGATATAACCCAGGTCCAGAGACCTCAGCAGGCGCCGGCGCCCACGGGATTCCAGCATGATTTCAACGTCTGGTCGTCGGGCGCGACTCTTGGCAAGGACCGTGGTCATCCGACCCGTGATGACAGGGGCCTGGATTCCTGCGCGCAAGACGGAACTCACGCTTGTCCAATCTCGGTTTTTTCGGTTCGAAAGTCCGTCGAAGTCGCGCAGGAGGCGGGTCGCCTCCTTGAGGAATCGTTCTCCTTCCCGGGTTGCCCGGATGCCTGCGTGAGTGCGGTGAAAGAGTGACAAGCCGGTTACATCTTCGATCCGCAGCAGGTGCCGTCGGATGCGTGCCGGGCGCGTGCCGAGATCCTCCGCCGCGCGCCGGATGCTGCCCCGCTCGGCGGCCGTGATCGCGCAGATCAGTTGCCAGACTTCCAGCGGAGGCCGAATGAATGTCATGTCATCAGCCTATAAAAAGGGATATGAAACCGCTGTGCAACGACTCTGAAATAAAAATTCGCCGAGTGCCCAAAGAAATGCCGAAAATAAATAATCCGTATTGTAGGTTAATTTTCTCTGGGTGGTGTCGGGAAATAATTGGCGAGGCGCTCGAGAATATATCCGGCGGCGATGAGCGTAGCTTCCTCTTTATTCGTAAGCAGATTCTGGATCGCTTCAGCAAGCCAGTCGTCGCGCAATGCGCGATCTCTAGCGACCAGCCGCTCACCGGCTGGGGTGAGAGTGATGTTGACGCGGCGCGTATCTACCCTATCAGCCGTCCGCTCAACAAAACCCCGCTCAGTCAACTCGGAGAGTGCGCCGGCCACATTGGATGAGGTCATGACCAGTTCGCGACCGATCTGAGTGGGTTGCGACCCACACTCGCTTCGCGCCACCACGCCCAGCACGCGCACAGCGGACTGCGAGAGCCCCTCGACTGGAGGGCGTTCACGACGCTGGCGGCGCTGCAGGGTGCGCAACTGCCCGAGCAATCGATGCAGGTCTTCGTCCTTCATTCTTCTTATCTTAAATAGCTATGTCGTGAGGCGCAATCAATAATGACCTCTTCACCTGGACTTCCCTGCGCCTGGGGCGAGAGCCAGCGAGCGATCGAGCAGAGTGACGAGCAGGGCGAGGGTCGAGACGATGATGATAAAAGCCGCGAGCTCGTGCATGCCGGTCGTATCGGCGCGATGCCCGAAAGCCATGCCCGTTGCCGCGGACGCGATGATCGCACCAAAATATTGAAAGGTGCGTAACAGGCCTGAGGAGGCGCCGAGGCTCTCAGGATGCGCCTGGTGATAGAGTGCATTCTGGTTGGAGAGGCTCAGCAGCCCCTGCGGGATACCCAGCAGGGCGGTGACGGCCGCAAGAAACCAGATCGGTGATCCCGGCGAGGTCAGCAGCAAGCCGCTTCCGACGACGGCCTGCAAGGTTCCGCCGACAACGAGCTTGCCCCGCACCTGTGGAGTACGTCCCCATAGAGTGGAAACCAGGATGCCGACGCCGAAAGTCGGCAGCAGTAGAAGTCCTGTCTTCGAGGCACTCAGGCCGCGACCTTCCTCCATCCATTGGCTGAAGCCGTAGATGAAGGCATAGGACGTCGTTGAGGCGGCCAGGGCGCGGGCGTACGTCGCGAGGAGTGGCAGGTTGCCCCATAAAAGCCTGAGATCGATGAAAGGTGCCGTCACGCGAAGCTCGTGGAAGGCAAACGCGGCGCCGGCAGAAGCGGCCATCGCCAAGCTCCACAGGGTGGAGGTGCCAGGTGCCATGAGGAACAGCAGCAGGCCAAGCAGCGCTACTGCGAACAGTGCGGTGCCGGCCCAATCGAAGCTGCGGAGGGCTTCACGTTCATCTTGCTGTGTGCCGGCGCCATAGGCCGGAAGCATCATCCAGCCCAGCAGGAGCGCGGCCATACCAAGAGGGATGTTGATGGCCATGGTGAGGCGCCAGCCGCCGAGAGCGATGAGGAGGCCGCCCAAGGTCGGACCGATGGCCGCGATCGTCTGCACTGTGACTGACAAGGCGGTCAGGACGCCAGCCGGACTCTCGAGATGGTCGTGATTTGCCACTTTGCGGATCAGCGACATGGCGGAGGGATAGCCGGCACAGGTTCCGAGTCCGAGGATGACACGCGCGACGACGAGCACCCATAGAGTGGGGGCCACGGTGCCGATTATGCCTGCGATCACGGTCAGGAAGGCGCCCAGCAGGAAAAGGCGCTTGGGACCGAAGACGTCCACGAACCGGCCGACGAGCGGCTGGCCGATCGCGGTGGCCATATAGAGCGCCGACACAAGCCAGGCGGTCTGAGCCGGGCGCGCGCCGAACGCTGCCCCGATGGGCACGAGGGCGACCGCGATGATGGAAGAGTTGATGGGATTGAGGATTGCCCCGAGCATGAGGGGCGCGAGAAACCGGCGTGGGAACCGGCCGTACGTTGTTATTTGTTGTGAATGCGTGATCATAGACGTGCGAGCGAGCGTGCTCCGTTGTTGAGTGATGTGTCCCGGTCAGTCGAGGCGCGGCAATTCCAGCACATACAGCTCGATGACCTGCCGCTCCGCGGTCGTGGTGGCGGCGCTGGCCGTCACCGTTTCATCGCGTGGGCTGTAGAGGCAGGTGAGCTTGCCGTGCGTCGTGCCGTCGACCCGGAGCCCGGCATCGCGTGTCCATGCGATTTGAGCGCGCTCGGAAGCGAACTCATAGGATGCGCCGTCGGCCAATTCGATCATGCCGATCCGGATGTCGGCGTTCGGGCCGGGATGGTCGAAGAAATGCCCAAGCTGTTTGACACGGACGCCTGCGGCGGTCGGATAATAGTCGAATGCCGCAGGGTGCAAGAGGATCGGCTCTGCATAGCCTGGCGGCGGGATGGAGAACTTTCGCCCCGTCCGGGCAAAATACTGTTCCTCGTAAAGAGCCTGATTCGCGTCGCGCTTGGTTTCGCCGCCGGTGGCCTCGTCCTGCTCGTAGTAGATGCCGCCCTCAAAGCGCCCCCTTGCGTTCAGACGTTCCAGAGCGGCGGCGCGGTGCTGTGTCCATTCCGGTCCGGACTGGTGTTCGCCATGAAAACCGAACTGAAGCAGGAGGCCCGCGCCGTGGTCCTTGCGTTGGGGGCCGTAGTAGGCCCCACGCGGGAAATACGCGATGTCCCCTTGAGAAATATCGTGGCCAGGAGCGTAATTGACCGAGCCGGCTTCGGTGAAGCGGATCTGCTGAAAGGCGTGACGGTGCTTCGGGGACTCAAACGCCGAGTCTCCGCCCTGATATTGACTGCGGATAAACCGGAAGTTCAGCCCGTCAGCAGTACTGTCGCTGAGCAGCGTCTGGCGAACGGTGCCGCCGGTACGAAGTGAGCTGTCCCGGCCCTGGCGGGTGGTAGGCGCTTCTGCGATGGCGACGATCTGCACGACGGTTTCTCCTCAATCGTGGCGGGGTGATTGCGCGCTGTCAGGCGTGTGCAGCGAGCTTGGCAAGGATCTCGTCGGTCGTGGCCGTCTCGCCCAGGCGCGGAAAAATCCGGCTGGTGCTGTGTTCGTGGGCCGCAGCGTTGGTATCGGTCATGGCGTCGGTGGCGAGAACGACGTGCAGCCCGTGCTCGTGTGCCGACCGGGCCGTCGATTCCACGCCGATGCTTGTGGCGACGCCGGTGATGACGACCTGCGTGACGTGACGTGCGGCCAGAGCCTCGGCGAGGTCGGTCCCCTGAAAAGCGCCCCAGGTATTTTTGGTGACGAGAATATCGTCCGGCTGCCGGTCGAGTTCTTCCAGCAGTTCGGCCCAGTCGGCCGGGCGCGCCGCCGAGGCGCCAGAGGGCTGATTCTGGTGGACGTCGGCCCGACCGGGAGCGCCGCCGGCCACGTTCACCAGGACGACGGGCAGTCCCTTTTTACGGAATGCCTCGGCAAGGCGTCGTGAATTGTCGACGACACTACCAAACGGATGAGCCGTCGGGAGGCCGGCGAGACCTTTCTGAAGATCGACGATGATGAGGGCAGGGATTTTATCCAGGACTGTGACTGGCATAATTATATTCTCCGTATTGTGAAGATGATTTTCGCCCGGCTTGCATGGCTGCTGAACATCCACCGGGCTATTTTCCTGGAGCGCAACATTCCGGCCGCGCTTAGGCGGGCATTGTCTTGTCGCCCACTTTTTCGATGACTTCTTCGTCGGTTTCCGCAGGGACCCGCGTCGAGATAAGATACCGGTTGAAGAAGTTATACCAACACATGACGGCAATATATTTCCGGCATATCTCGTCAGAATAACGATTTCGCATGGCCTCCAGAACGGGGTCGGAGATTGCGCCCTTCAGCGTCAATTCTTCGGTTGCCTGGATGATGAGTTGCGCCTCTTCATCCATACCCGTCACGGGGCCATCGTTCTGAATGCCCTCTTTTTCTGCTGTGCTGGCATTCAGATTGTCGAGCATGCGCAGATTCGGACCCCAGGGATTTACACCCCCGAGGAGCTTACAAATACGCAGGCAGATGAATTCGCGCAGTTTCGGATCAACGCCGTCGACCCGGAATACCGCGCGGGCCAGCTCGATGATAGGGACGCCGAGCGATCCGGCGCCCAGCATCATGCGGCCATCTTTGTAATTCTGCCCCTTCTCGCGGAGGTAGGTCGCCATTTCGGCGCCGATGTCCGCGTCAGTTGGCAAAGGGATAGCGATTTTGAAGGGATATTCCGTCAGATGAGACATCAACGTCCTCCTGTAGCGTGCTGCCACGGCGCGAGGAAAATTAACCGGCGCGGATCGTGGCGCCCGACTAGACCTATATGACATACCTATCTAACATAGTCAAAAGCATATAAGATCGGGTTCGACATCCGTGTTTCGACCGCCGGTCGGAAGCGACACGAACTTCAGGGAGATCGACAATGAACGTTGGATTTGTCGGAGTTGGCGCTATGGAGCAGCTTATGGCGGAGCGCCTTCTCGCGGCCGGACATCGCCTCGTTGTCTATGACTGCGTATCGGCAAGAACAGAGAACCTTGTTGCCCGTGGTGCAACTTTTGTTGAAACACCAGCTTCCGTCGCGTGGGAGGTGGACGTCGTTTTTTCGATGATGGCCGATGACGTAACGCTTGAGGACATGATCTTCGGTGAAGATGGCATCGCAACCGGGCTGTCACCCCGCGCGATTCACGTCAGCTGCGGCACAATCTCCTGCCCCCAGGCGCGTCGTCTGCGGGAGGGCCATGGGCAATGCGGACAGACATATGTCGACGCCATTATTCTCGGAGGGCCGGCGGAGGCTAAAGCGGGGGAGTTGTCCATACTGGCGACTGGCGTCAATGATGTATGGGTCCGCCTGATGCCATTACTCAAATGCTTGGGCGTCGTTATGTTCAGAACGGACGATTATTTCTGTCGAGCCGATCAGGGATGGGAGCGCGCATCTTCCACGGTCGGTTCGCGGAAAGAGATTCAGCGCGCTTGACGAACAAGCTGAGGCGGAGGCCGCTCATTTGCGTTTGCCATCAGTAGATTACGGAATCCCAACTGGACAACGAAGATAGGGCCCGATGCAATCGGCAGAAATCGAGAATGTTAATTATTTCTCAGGTCATCTGCCGTCGAATTGCTTGAGGTCAGCAGCTGCAAATCTGCAAGGTGGCGTGCAGCGATGTGATCGAGGCAATGGCGGTGAAAGGCCAGTACTTTCAGCGAGGTCCGTAAAGGGACAGGACCGATGCGATACGCCCCGCGACCCTTTCTGTAGCTGTTTTTACGGACACCTTTTTAAGGTGGGCGTAGCGCGCGGTAGTGTTGATGTCGCTGTGACCGAGCATCCGGCCGATCATCGTGAGATCCTCGCCCAGTTCCAGAGCGTCGGATGCAAAGGAATGGCGCAGATCATGGATTCGCAGTGTCTCCAGCCCTGCCGCCTTTCGGATGCGCCGCCATGGCTTCTGCACATCGGTCAGGTGGCCGCCATCCTTGCGACCGGTAATCACATACGGGTTTCCTTTGATCCGAGGGATGGCCTTGAGCACATCGACCGAAACCTGTCCAAGCTGGACGATCTTTGCGCCGCTCTTGCTGTCGGGAAGGCGAAGCTCCTGCTCGGGCAGACGAACGTGTTCCCATTTCAGCTTCAGGATTTCGCTCAGCCGGCAGCCGGTCAATGCTAGCAGCCGTAGCGCATTCGCAGCTTCAGGTTCGTCCATGGCGCCGTCCAGTGCTTTCCCGAGCCGGGCATATTCCTCCTGCGTCAGAAAACGCTCCCGCTTCTCCTCTTTGTAGCGCCTTACGCCACGGCAAGGGTTGATGCCGTCGCTTCGCACGCCCCATAGGTCCGCCAGACTGAACATCTTTGACAGCACGCCGAGGGTCCGGTTCGCCTGATAGGGAATATGCCGGAACTCATGGTGGAAGTCGGCGACGTCGGCGCGGGTGATATCGGTCATCCGACGCGTACCGAGCTTCGGCACGATGAACAGATCGACCGAACGGCGATATTCCGCCTGGGTCGTGGGTTTCAGATGAATATCGACGTGGCGCTCCATGAAAGTCTTGCCGAACTGCTTGACGGTCGGAACCTTGCGCTCTTCCTGCCTCTCATCCGCCGGGTTCTCGCCCTGGTGGACGCGAGCGAGAACCTTGATGGCTTCCTCGCGTGCCATGTCCGCTGTCCACGGACTGCCGTGCTGGCCGATCGTATAACGACGCATCCGGCCACCGGAACGGTAGTGGATGACGTAGACCTTTCGCTTCGAGGGCCAGACCCGGATCGCGAAGGCAGGAAGGTTGTCATCCCACAGGAAATAATCCGTCTCAGCCGGTTCGGCCGCGTCGACAATTTTTTTAGTGAGCTTGGCCATGCTGGCGACCTCCTACAGGAAACGCAGGAAACACACAGGAAACAGGTGGGATCGTATTCCAGCGTAGCTGGACGTATAAGGTTTGCTTTTTTCGTAGAAATATGCAAATTAAAACAAAGGATTGTCGTATTTTGGCGTAGTCTGACGAAGACACAAGTAGGCAAGAAAAACTAACTCATAACCTGAAGGCCGCAGGTTCAAATCCTGCCCCCGCAACCAACTGAACTTGCGATGCGAACGCATCATGAACCCCAGTCCGGAAACGGGCTGGGGTTTTTGTTTGTCCGCCTGACGCAACCGTCAGGATGCCGGCCAGGTCGCCCCGGACATCGATCTGGAGACCCTTGTCAGATGGCGTCAGGATGATGGCCTCGATCAGTGAGCGGATCACCTCGGCCGCCTCCTGGCGCTTCTCGTCCAGCTCGGAATGCAGCATGTCGTGCAGGCGCGCTAGTTGCCGGTGGTAGAACTCCGCCATCTGGGGATGGAGCAGGGGCGGGGGTGCCTCGGCAGTCGCGAGGAACTCCGTCAGCTCCGTCTTGCGGGCCTCGAGTTTGGAGCCGCGCTCCTTGACCGTTTCGATTGAGATGGCTTCCGAGAGGTAGAGATCCATCAGCCGCTGGATGTCGCGCTCGACCCGCTTCAGTTCTGACTCTGCTGCGCCGATGTCGGCCGACGCCTCCATGCGCAGCCGGTTCATCTCGATGGTGAATGCCGTGCAGAATTCGGCGAACAGGTTCGGATCCATAAGATGGTGGCGCAGGGCGTCGAGGACGCGCCGCTCCAGTTCCTCGCGACGCATATTGGTCCGGTTCTCGCAGATGCCCTTGTTGCGGGCTGTCGAGCAGCCGAGCAAAGTGCCGGAGATCATGGAATAGCCGCCACCACAGCAGCCGCATTTGCTGAGGCCGGAGAACAGGTAGCGGGGACGCCGTTTCGCCCGGAAATGATCAGGCGAGGATGTGTCGCGTGTGTCGCGGCTGGCGCTGACGCTGGCCTGCTGCGCCTTGACAGCGTCCCATAGTTCCTGGTCGACGATCCGCAGTTCCGGCACCTCCTGGATCACCCATTCGGAGTCCGGATTGGGTCGGGCCTGCCGCTTGCCGGTGTCGGGATCCTTGATGAAGCGTTGGCGGTTCCAGACCAATTTTCCGACATACATCTCATTGTTGAGGATACCCGTGCCGCGCGCCCGGTTGCCATTGATGGTGGAAAATCCCCAGGCACCGCTGCCCGGTGCGGATATGCCTTCCTCGTTGAGACGGAAGGCAATGGCGCGTGGCCCCAGTCCGGCCGCGAAGTCACGAAAGATACGACGGACCACTTCGGCTTCCGCTGGATTGATGGTCCGGTCGCCCCGGATGGGCTCGCCATTGGCGTCCAGTCTGCGCACCACGTCATACCCGTAGGCGTTGCCGCCGCCGGACTTGCCCTGTTCGACCCGGCCGCGCAGGCCGCGATGGGTCTTCTCGGCCAGGTCTTTCAGGAATAGGGCGTTCATCGTGCCCTTGAGGCCGACATGAAGGTGGGAAACCTCGCCCTCGGAAAGAGTGACGATCCGCACGCCGGCATAGTTCATGCGCTTGAAGACGCCGGCGATGTCCTCTTGGTCGCGGGAAAGGCGGTCCATCGCCTCGGCCAGCACGATCTGGAACCGTCCGCGCTGTGCGTCCGCGATCAGCGCTTGGATACCGGGCCGCATCAGGGAGGCGCCGGAAATGGCGTGATCGGTATACTCCTCGACGATGGTCCAGCCCTGTTTCTCCACGTGGGTGCGACAGACGCGAAGCTGGTCGGCGATCGAGGCGTCGCGCTGGTTGTCGGACGAATAGCGGGCGTAGAGCGCGACCTTCATGACGGGCTTTCCCTTAAGGTCCGGAGCTGCGGCGCTGCTCCTGTTGCTGCGACCGGAACCAGTCCCGCGCCGCGCGACGGGCCATGAGGCGAACCAGCGCCACAAGGCGTGGGTCCGGGGCATTGGGTCGCAGGATGAGCCGCAACTCGGGCTCTGGCGGCCGATACGCCGGGGCAATGGACTGGCTGGGTCTGTCCGTCATCGTCGCTCTCTTCCGACCATATGGCAAGGAAAACAGACACACGATCCGGACAGATGACTGTTATTTCAATGGAAATACGCAATGTGCGAAAGCGTAATCCTGAGTGCTCCAGCGTACGGAATCGTAGTTATGGGTAGTCCCGGTTAGAGGTGCGTCGTACAAATACTGGCGTATGACGGCGGCGCGAGAGGGGAGGGCGAGTCATGAACGATACGGGAGTGCCTTTCCTCCGGCAGGTCGGATGAGCGGGCGCGCCATCGACTCTTCGCCCACGGAAGCGCTGGCTGGCCTCGTGGAGCGGGTGACGTTCCACAACGCTGAGAATGGCTTCTGTGTCCTGCGGGTGAAGGTGCGCGGACAGCGCGATCTGGTCACCGTTGTCGGCCATGCCGCGATGATTTCGGCAGGCGAGTTCGTGCAGATATCGGGGCGCTGGTTCAACGACCACAGCCACGGGCTTCAGTTCAAGGCGGAATTTCTCAAGGCCAGCCCGCCGACCACGGTCGAGGGCATTGAACGCTACCTGGGCTCCGGCATGATCCGGGGCATCGGCCCCGTCTATGCGAAGAAGCTGGTGAAAGCATTCGGCGAGGCGGTGTTCGACCTGATCGAACAGGAACCGCATCGCCTGCGGGAAGTGACGGGTATCGGCCCCAAGCGCGCCGAACGGATCGTCGCCGGCTGGGCGGATCAGAAAGTGATCCGCGAGATCATGCTGTTTCTGCACAGCAACGGCGTCGGCACCTCGCGGGCGGTGCGCATTTTCAAGACCTACGGGCAGGACGCGGTCAAACTGATTAGCGAAAATCCGTATCGCCTGGCGAAGGACATCCGGGGGATCGGATTCAAGACCGCCGACCAGATCGCCCGGAAAATGGGGATCGCGCCTGACGCCATGATCCGGGTGCGGGCAGGGATCTCCTACGCGCTCGGCGAGGCGATGGATGAAGGGCATTGCGGCCTTCCGGTCGGAGAACTGCTGACCAGCACGGCTGAATTGCTGGAAGTCGCGGCACCTCTGATCGAGATGGCCCTCGCGCTGGAACTGGAAGCCGGTGACGTTATTGCCGACAGCGTGGGCGAGACGGGGTGCATCTTCCTGGCTGGCCTGTATCGCGCGGAGCAGAGTATCGCCGAGCGGTTGCGCGCCTGCGCCGTCGGCCGTCCGCCCTGGCCAGAGATCGACGCTGCAAAGGCCATGACCTGGGTGGAAAGGAAGACCGGGCTTGCTCTGGCCCCCAGCCAACAGGAGGCGGTGCGCCTCGCCCTGCGCAGCAAGGTGCTGGTGATCACGGGTGGTCCCGGCGTAGGCAAGACCACATTGGTCAACGCCATCCTGAAAATCGTGACGGCCAAGGGCATCGACGTGCAGCTTTGTGCGCCGACCGGCCGCGCGGCGAAGCGCCTGTCGGAAAGCACGGGGCTGGAAGGCAAGACGATCCATCGCCTATTGGAGACAGACCCGGCGACCGGCAGTTTCAATCGGGACGACACCAACCCGCTGACCTGCGATCTGCTGGTCGTGGACGAGGCCAGCATGGTCGACGTGCTGCTGATGCGCTCCCTGCTACGCGCGTTGCCTGACAGCGCGGCTCTGCTGATCGTCGGCGACGTGGACCAGTTGCCGTCCGTCGGACCGGGACAGGTGCTCGCCGACATCATTGGCTCCGGTGCTGTCCCTGTGGTGCGGCTGACCGAGGTGTTCCGCCAAGCGGCGCAGAGCCGGATCATCACCAACGCGCACCGGATCAACGAGGGCAGGATGCCCGAACTGAGTGCGGAAGAGGGATCGGATTTCTACTTTGTCGAGGCTGGCGAACCGGAGATCGGGCTGCGCAGGCTGCTGGCGGTTGTGAAGGATCGCATCCCAGCACGGTTCGGGCTGGACCCGGTTCGCGACGTGCAAGTGCTGTGTCCGATGAACCGGGGCGGGCTTGGGGCGCGGTCGCTGAATATCGAATTGCAGCAGGCGCTGAACCCGCCGGCCGAGGTGAAGGTCGAGCGGTTCGGCTGGACCTATGGTCCGGGCGACAAGGTGATGCAGATCGCCAACGATTATGACCGAGATGTCTTCAACGGGGATCTTGGCGTTATCGACAGGATCGATATCGAAGAAGGCGAACTGACCGTTTCATTCGATGGACGGGAGATCGTTTACGGTTTTGGAGAACTGGACGAGCTGGTGCTGGCCTACGCGACGACCATTCACAAGAGCCAGGGATCGGAATATCCGGCGGTGGTCATCCCGCTGGTGACGCAGCATTACGCCATGCTGGCGCGGAACCTGCTCTATACCGGCGTCACACGGGGGCGGATGCTCGTCGTGCTCGTGGGACAGAAGAAGGCGTTGGCCATCGCCGTGCGGAACCAGGGCGGCAGACGGCGGTGGTCGAAGCTCAGGGAGTGGCTGATGGGTAGTTTTGCATGACGGAGCGATGCCTCCATGTCGGCTTCCGCCCTCATCTTGGCCATACGAGCCTGCGAGTGACCTCTCGCATAGGAGACATGAGCGATTCGGCTCATCACGGAAAGGGCGAAGCCAATAGCAGACCAACGGCTTGCGAGCAACCTAACCAAAGCCGAAATATGGCGACTCGAATCGATCAGGAGCATTCCCAATGACGCTCTCGCCAGCGTTATCTCGATGTGGCAGAACCCCGATTCCATGTCGGAGTGTCTTGGACTATGATTGTGTAGAGTATGCACGATCAATGGGCGGTTCCAGCGGGGGAAGCAGTATCTACAGCGCAGTACAACTTTCTGTTTTAACTCGCCTTTTCTCTGCCACCGTTTTTCGTGAAATGGCGAAGAAAGGTCGATCCGGCTTGTTCCGTCGGTTGCTTGAGCAGACCGATTTAATCGAGAGCGCCGACCCGCACGCGACTGTCGGCGACGCTTTTGACTCAGCATTTGAGATTCTGAAGGTCGCGGGGCACCGCGACGAATACATCTATCGCGCGGCGATCAGCCACAAAGTGCTGATGGGCACGCACTCGCTCCGCACGGCCTCAATGCTCAATGAGTTTCGTGCCGGCAGCTGCAAGGCGGATCTCGTCATCCTGAATGGCACTGCGACCGTCTATGAAATCAAGTCGGAGCGGGATTCGCTCGCGCGGCTCGCCAACCAAGTAGAGAACTATAAGCGTGTCTTTGCCAAAGTGAACGTGATCGCGAGCAAAGGTCATATCGAGAACGTGCTGGCAACGGTGCCGAACGATGTCGGGGTGATGTGTCTCTCCAAGCGCTACCAGATCACAACGGTGCGCGACGCGGTCGACTGCCCGGCGCGCATCTGTCCGGTAACCGTCTTTGAATCACTACGGATGGCCGAAGGTGCGGCGATCCTGCGGGCGATGGGCGTAACGGTGCCGCAGGTTTCCAACACGCAGCGGCATGCCGCGATGCGCGACCTTTTCGCTGCGCTTGACCCGGTTGCGCTTCATGCCGAGATGGTGCGGACGCTCAAGCGGACGCGCGATCTCGCACCGCTCGGCGACCTGGTCGATCGTCTACCGGAGTCTCTACAAGCTGCGGCGCTATCTGTATCGGTGCGCCGTGCTGACCACCCGCGGCTAGTCGACGCCACTTCGACCCCGCTGCACGCGACCATGGCCTGGAGCTGACTGCCGCATGTACCATCCCTATTTTCGCGGAAAGCAGTTCGAGCTTATCACGATCCGCGAGATGGCGGCGCTTCTTGCCAGGAAGAACTTCGTGCCTGTGATCGAGCCGGTGCGCGAGGCGCTCGGCGGCCTCAAAAAGACCTTGAGCGCGATTTGCTCTGCCGGTGGACGGGCGATCGTAATCGTGAACCCCTATCACGGCGACCATCAGGAAGACGGGACAAGCATCACCGGCCTCCTTCAAGACGGCTTTGTCGACGCCGACAATATCTCCGCTGGCATACTGCTGCGTAGCGACATGACCGTCGACGAAGTGATGGCCTGCTATAACCATCACGCAGATCATCATCCCGTGCTTGTCCACGCTGGCTTCACCGCGCCCAAGGCTCTAGCAGCCAAACTGGAGAATGGCATCCACAGCCTCACCAATGTCTTCGTCGAAGATCATGCAAAGCTGCTCTATCGGAAACATTTCGACCAGAGCATGCGCATCCTCGTGCGCGATGGCTTTAAGCGGCTGCGCAATGCCGATTATCCGGCGATGGAGGAGTTCTCCGATCTCCATGTCACCTACGGAGATCTCGGCATGTCGGGCTTTGGTGACTTTCTGATTGTCGGCGACGTCTACAGCGAGGGCGGAGGTCCAGCTTATGCCGTCGCGATCCATTTGACCTTCATCGATCCTGACAAGGACGATGTCATGTACATCTATCACTTCGTCTCGGATACGAAGGACACGCCGACCGATCCTGCCGGCAAGTTCGCCCAAGCGCTTGCGAAGCTGATCACGAAACTGGACAGCGGTAATTCCCACATCCTCGAGACCGGAGCGATCAAGGAGTTTCGAGACCTCCATGCTAAGGGCCATTTCCCGGGTCTTGGCTACGTCAAAAAGCTCTCGATGAAACATCACATCGAAACGCTTGCCGACTATATTGGCTGAGCCCCATGGCACAGCGTTTCTGCTGCTCGGAGTGCTTCGACGATCACGGACTGCGTGATCAGCTCTTCCCGTCGCTCGATCCCGGCCATGGGACATGCGATTTCTGTGGGACCACTGGCACCCAGCTCGTTGAACCGGGCAAGCTCGCCAATTATTTCGAACTGTTAGTAAATGTCTATGAGCCGAATGAAGATGGGAAGTCGCTGGTCGAATGGATGAAGGACGATTGGCAACTCTTCAGCCATCCGCGTATGGATATTGCTCACGCTAAGGAACTTCTTGGCGAGATTCTCGATGACGGTGAGATCGTCCGAAGGGGCTTCGTCCCGTCGGCAAGCTATATTAGTGAAGGTCTCGCGCAGTGGGACAAACTGCGTGACGAAATGATGTATGCTAATCGCTGGTTTCTCGACGTCGCCGTCGACCTAGACCGTCTCCGCCAGCTGCTCGACATGCTGCTGGCACCGCCATTGCCCCGGCAATGGTATCGCGCGCGAATCCGCACCGAGGATGAGGTCTTTCCAATCGAGAAGATGGGTGCACCGCCGAAGCGACGCTCATCACATGGCAGGGCCAATCCCGCGGGCATCCCCTATC
The DNA here is from genome assembly GCF_002005465.1 of Neoasaia chiangmaiensis. Taxonomy (NCBI): domain Bacteria; kingdom Pseudomonadati; phylum Pseudomonadota; class Alphaproteobacteria; order Acetobacterales; family Acetobacteraceae; genus Neoasaia; species Neoasaia chiangmaiensis. The sequence continues at coordinate 3,348,449 of NZ_CP014691.1, forward strand.
TCTATTTGGGGTCGCTGCCCGATACGGCTGCAGCCGAGATCCGGCCCCATACCGGCGAAGTTGCTTGCGTTGCCGATTTCACAATCCCCGAGATCAAGGCGGTGGATTTACGAAATCCGCGTAAACTCGTTTCCCCCTTCATCCTGACCGATGCGAGCGAGATCGGCCAGCTGCGTGCCGACTTGCCATTCCTCGAACGTCTGGGTGAGGAATTGACTCGTCCGGTTCAACCGGCGGGGGCGGCAATCGACTATATTCCGAGCCAGTATCTGTGTGAATTCATCAAGAAGAGCGGCTTTAACGGCGTAGTCTATCGCAGTTCGGTCAGTGATGGCATCAATCTCGCTCTGTTCGATCCCGCTCAGGCAGTCGGCGGGGCGGTGGTGCTCTACAATGTAACCAAGGTATCGGTCGAAGTTGCCGCCGCCTAAGAAGACGCACTTTGATAACGGCAGCCTTGTAAACGATAGCTTCCAGAACCTGCGGGCATTTGTTGTTTGATCGCGACGAGGGCGCAATGCTATCGATGGACCGATCAGCAGGTGGCTTCGGAGGATTGTAGGAGATTCAGTGTCGCTTGCTTGCAGATGCCTTTCGGCTCGCATCAATTACTATGATCTCAGATGCTCGCTCGCCAGCATCTATACGTGCTTTCTGAATGCGCCGGATTTCGTTCAACTTCATACCGAGATCGCCATAATCAATAATAACGAATAGCGCGAATTCGGTCTGCGAGGCATCCTTGTAGAACTCGAGCTGCTTTTCATAGCCATGCACGATCGTGCCACCGGATCGCTTCATCTCGACCAGTACGCGGGCCGAATAGCCGCTTGAGAATTTGAAGTCGATCGGACCACCGCCCATGTTTGCCTCTGGAGAAATGTCTAGGTCGTTCGCCTTACAGAAAGCGTCGGCGATGGCGTAATAGATGAGCTGCGAGGCGCGTTCCTTCTTTGGCTTATCGCCGAGCCAAAGCTCCTCCCATAGATTGCCAGCCTCTACATGCCGTTTGAACTGCGCGACCGTATCCCTGACGACGCACATGATTTCGTTCGGTCCTAGCTTCAGGTTATAGGGCGATGCCTGCTTCAGGCCCGGAAATCCATTCGCGATGATGCCCTTTAGCCGGTAGTAGCCAAGTGCGTCTAAGTTGGGATCGTAGTTGCTAACGTTCTCCTTTACGGCGGCGAGGAAGAAGTCGAACTCCTCCGGTGATGCTAGCGCTGCGCTCCGCAGTGCATGCTTGCGATCGACAACTGTTGGTCGGATGATGCCGCCAAGTAACTGATTAACCCGGTCGCGGATGCGCGCGTTCTCCATCGCGGCACGCTCGATATCCGACCAATCGTTGGCGATAGGCAGTTCACGCACAATGTCTTCAGGTACCAGCACGATCGGGACTGCGCGGCCCGACGATGTCTCGAAACGGGGCAGCTTATGGTTCGTGCCTATGTTGGTTTCGAACAATGGAACCCCATTCGCCCGGCAGAACGCTTCAGTGATTGCGGCGAGGTCATCCATGATGACAGTCGTGGTTAGGTCACTGATCGTATCTGGCCCGACATCCTCCTCGAAAAATCCCATCAGCGAGATCATCTCTGGATCTCGCGCACCAAGCATGACAATCTCTTTGCTGGTGCGCAGGATCGCCTCGCGGATGTCCTGAGGGCGCGAGCTTCCCGAGCGTCCGCTTCCTCCGTAGCCCAGTCCGTTCTCCGGCGGTTCGCTTAGGTCAAGCTGACGACGGGCCCCCTTCCATGCAGCATCGTTCTCTGCGCTCGAGATAGTCAGCATCCGTACCAACACCTCGAAATGGCGCCGGAAGCGATCAACGGCCGATGTGGAGATCACGGTGTTACTGGATTTTTCGAGTAGAACCGGGTCGATAAAGAGCGGCACGTCGACATCGAGGAAGGGGTCAATCAGACCCGCAGCCGCGATTGTCTTTGGCATCACGCCAAAATAAGCAGAAAATAAGATTGGATTTTGTACACGAGCCATTCCTCAAGATAGCCTGCGTTGTGTCAGATCGCCATCAGCACATCATCCATCGTCTTGGAGAAGGGGATTTTTTCACGAAATCCGATCTCGGCCCCGTAGACCCCAGAAGTCTGCATATATAGATCGCGACCAAATCGCTAGAATGGTCGCGATCGGGCGGCCTGCTGCGAACCTCTAACACACTAATGACTGTTTTCTATTGATTCTCTCCGACACCGGACTTTCCGCTCACCCCCCATTGCGGTCTTTAACTATTTACCGACCAAGGACCAGAATCCCAGCTTGCGCTTATGCTGCGCTTGCAAGCGGATCACAAAGGCTTCGTGGCTTTCCATGCCGTTTGTCGCTGTCAGCATTGGCGCAAGCCGCCGACAGGAGGCGAGATCCTTTGCTGCATAGGAGTAGTAGCGGGAAAGCGCCTTATCCAGCACGGCCTCGACCAGTAGGCGGTAAAGAATCGTGGCCTCGTTGGGATACGATTCAGACAGACGATCCGCAGCCGGACGCAGTGTTCCATAATCACGCCCGTCCAGTTCCGCCGTATGTTCCCGCACGAGATTGGCAGCGGCATCGAGTGCTGGCCATTCAAGAAGAGTGGAAAGGGCTACGCTCCTGACCGGGAAATTACGGATGTAATTGAGTGTCTGTTCTTCAGCATCAATCGCATCGTAATCGCTGAGATGGCGTTGGTATGCCCGCCAGTGCGGCAGGCTCAGGCGGTCCTGAAAGACTTTCCATCGCAGGGACTGGGCCTGGTCGCGGTCGCCCACGGCTTCGCACGCTTCTATCCGAAGGTCATCGTTTTCCCAGCGGAACCGGGATGTCTCATCGGTCTCCCGGTCGAGCCATTCGAGCGCCTCATGGGCGCGCTCCTTGTCCAGCAGGCGGCGTGCAACATCGCCGATAGAGGCGGACTGGCGGTCACTCAGGCCAACCGCGTCAATATAGGCATCGACGTCACCCATTGCATCGGCCAGATCCTTCAGGTGACCGAGGGTCTGCATGCGTGCGATGTCGGTACGATAGTCTCCCTTCGCCTTTGAGGCGGGAAGGTCGTGCAATCGTGCAAGAAGCGTGCTTCTGAGTATGGCCGCGCCCGGCTTCCCCAGAGCTTCACCGCACGACGCGATCAGGTGGTCACACGTGCCATACCCATCCGCATCGAGAAGCGTGAGCAGATCCCTGACGGTGACAGCCGGATCCCGGCCGGCCTGTCGTCCCCAGAGGGTACCAAGGTCGGAGGCCGCCTCGCGGAACACATCGGACAGATAACCGGAACTGTCATCGGAGCGCTCATAGACGGAAGGAGCAAGTTCCACGAGAATGCGCATGGCGGAAATCGCCTGCCCGATATCCATCGTTGAAACATCATCGAGAATGGAGCGTCGCAGTGTGTCGAGTTCCGCGGCGAGGGGTTTGATCCGGTCCCAGGGCAGGAATCCACGGGAACGCTGGATCGTTCGCAGCCTTTTCTCGATCTCCTTGCCGAGTTTGTCTTTCGCATGGGCGGCTGTCAGCGCCATGCGCAGCTTTCGGGTGAGCACGGCATCCTGCTCCGACAGTTCGACCAGAAGGTCTGCGAGCCGATCCACACCAAGGGCTTTCAGATTCTCTTTCGTGACGGTCGTGCCGACTTTCGCGGATGCGGCGGATTTGCGGGTGGCAGGCTTTGTAGAAGGAGTGCGGGCCATGAATACAGATTATGACAGCGACACAGGGGACGCAATCAAATGCCGTTGCCAGGAAAAAGAGGAAAAAAGCTAATGGCTCCGCCCTCGCGTCGGCAAGGGGTCGCGTCAGCGCGCTGACGCCGCCCGATGGGGTGTCCCCGATCTTCCTGCGCTGCGCTCCGTGCAGATCTGGCGATACCCCTCCCCATCGGTCGCCCTTGCCGTTGCTACCCCGCTGCTCGCCGCGAGGCAGAGGAACAGCGGGGGCTGTTCCTCGCGGAACAAAGGGCAAAGACCATGACCGGCAACATCACCACGGCGACCGATTTCCGCAATACCGTCCTTAACGGTGACAGTGTGCAGCTTATGCGCGCACTACCCCGTAACTCGGTGGATTTCATCCTGACAGACCCGCCTTACCTGGTGAACTATCAGGGCAGGGACGGGCGGAAGGTGCGCAACGACGACAATGCGCGCTGGCTTCGGCCCGCTTTCAACCAGATGCACCGTGTCCTGAAATGGGACGGGTTCGCCGTTTCGTTCTATGGCTGGAACCGTATCGACCTCTTCGCTGAGGCCTGGAAGGCGGCGGGGTTCCGCATGGTCGGGCATATCGTTTTTCGCAAGTCGTATTCCTCCTCTTCCCGATTTCTCCGGTATGAACACGAAAGCGCCTACCTGCTGGCCAAGGGGAACGTCACACCGCCCGCAAAGCCCATCCCGGATGTGATCGACATGCCCTATTCCGGAAACAAGTTGCACCCGACGCAAAAGCCGGTGGCCGCACTTCTGCCCCTGGTGGAAGCCTTCTGCCCGGTGGGTGGTCTGGTTCTGGACCCGTTCGCCGGTTCGGGTTCGTCGCTGGTGGCGGCGCAGCATCTTGGCCGCGACTGGCTGGGGATGGAACTGGACCCGGACCACGCCGCGACGGCAACCCGTCGGCTGGCCTGGCATGGAGCGAGGAGGGCGGCGGCGTAAGCCGCCCCCTTCTTCGCCTCACCGGACGGCCGGAAAATCGCGCCGGTCCCGATGGACCGGCGGCGGAGACGCGCCGCTGCCCGGCGCGTGCGGCGCTCGCCGGCATCGCCGGCTCGCATTTTTCATTTCGGCAGCTCTGTTTACTGTTTTTGAAGAACAGTGGCCGTCACGACCTGATGAGGTGTAAAGCCAAGCGACTGATACAATGCTATGGCAGCTTTATTGTCGGAGTAAGTGTGGAGGAAAGGTGTCTCGTCTCGATCCAGAATACGCTGGGCGACAATACGCATGAGAAATCCAGCATATCCACGCCCCCGATAGTGAGGGTGAGTGCATACACCGCTGACCTCCGTAAAGTTTCCTGGCTTCATGCGCTCCCCAGCCATGGCGACCAGACGTCCCGCTTCGCGAATACCGACAAAACCACCCAACTGCCATGTGTCCGCCAGAAATGGACCGGGGACAGTGAGCGTCGCGAGCCCTTGCATTTCAACGGCGTCGTCCGCCCCTAGATCAAAGAACGTAAAATCGTGCTCACTATCAGACACATGTGATGCCACCATCTGTAGGCATTCGGCAGCTTTTACGGCTTTCAGGCCAAGCGGGGTGGGAAAGCCTTCTTTTTCCACGAGCCAGATTTCTTCATCCGGAGAAAGCAATTCCCCAAATGCCCGAAGATCAACGTCTCCAGTTCCGGCGGACGCGCCGAACGGAGTAATCGTCCTCTTGTAGCACAATGCATGACTATTACCGACAGAGAGTGAGCTTTGCCGTCCGGTCAGAGCATGCCAGACGGGGCGATTCAGAACATCTAACGGAGATGAGGCGGGCGTGCGGGTTAACAAATGCCGAACTGAAGTCAGTGCCTGCGCGAGTGTCTGCTGCTCAGTCTCATTCAACTGTAACAGGGTAGCCTCAATGACATCGTGCTGTCTTTGATCGACGTTTTCGAAAACGATACGTCCCTTGGTCGTCAGTTTCATGGGACGCGAACGACCATCTTCCGATGATCGTTCGCGTGCTATCCATCCTTCATTCTCGAACCGACGTATCATGCGGCTCAGATACCCGCGATCCAGTGCCAGGACATCCCGCAGGACATTGGCCTGAACGGGTTCACGGTTTGCGATTTCCAGTAGAAGACGGGCTTCCGTCAGCGTCATGTCGCTGCCGAGAAAGCGTGAATCGAGCGCCCCGACATATCGCATGTAAAAGCGGTTGAAATCACGAATCGCCGCTATCGCCTGTTTCATATTCATCCATCCTGGCATATAGTTGCCCAAAGCAACTATATGCCGAGCCGGGAGACAATGCACGTGTGTTGAGCGGAAAGAGTCCACTCCATGGCGAACGGATCCTGTTGGAAGGTGCCGGGTATTCTGCGCCACGCACGGGGCGTCCAAGTTTTGCCGAGCGCCGTAGGGTTTCCCCTGCTGAAGAAAGAAACAAAACAGCCGCAGAAGAGACGGATGAGCGTCAATGCTTGGAACACTTGTCATTCCCGCCGGTGCAGTTGACGCCTTGGCGTCAATTTCTCGCGTCCTTATCTCAGGAATTACAGAACATAATATTTGTCGGCGGGTTCTCCCGGCGACGGATACGGTTCGATCTGCATGGTGTCGAGAAACGGGTATCTCCTGACACCCCGCGCCCCTTGCCATGGAACACGACGGACTGACCTATCTCTCCACAGGGCTGACGGCGCCGCACACCATGGCCACTCGATATGGCCGATCTGCCCTGAGACTGGCTTCGCCTCGCCCGGCTATGGCGCAACGGCGGCCCGCAATTTTCTTCCCCTGCCGGCTACGCCGTCATTCCTCGCGGCGCAAGAAAGTTCCGGGCCGCCGTCCTCCACGTTGCTCCGGCCTGCAAGCAGGTGCGCCGCCGGTCGTCTCCGGGCTGTCGATGGCCATCGAGGCCACGGTGGTCGCGGCCTGATACAGCAAGGAGGACAGGACAATGATCATCGGTTCTTTCAAAAAGGTCGGCGAGGGGTACGAAGGCGAAATCGTCACCCTGACACAGAAAATCCGGGGTGTCCGCTTCGTGCCCGAAGCCAACCGGGCCAGCGACAATGTTCCCAACTTCCGGGTCCAGATCAGCAAACTCGAGGCCGGGGCCGCCTGGATCAAGCACACCACGGACTGGCGCGAATATCTCAGCGTGAAGCTGGACGATCCGACCCTTCCCGGTCCGATCTTCGCCAGCCTCTTCGAAGAAGGTGGCGCCTACAACCTGGTCTGGAGCCGCCAGCGTCCGCGCAACGGGGACTGACTACCCCACACTGGCCCTTCCCGGCTCAGCCGGGAAGGGCTTTCTTCACCGGCGGGTTATGGCTTCCCGCTGGCCAATGCCGCTTCTGTAGCGACAACATGACTTTCATCCAGTAACGCCGCCGGCCGCACGTCCAGCGCCTGTGACGCATGCCACAGTGAAAGCAGCGTCGCGTTCTGGCGCCCGGTCTCTATCCAGCTGATATAGGCGCGGTCCACGCCCATCCGTTCCGCCAGAGCCTCCTGGCTGAGACCGGCGGCGCGTCGCAGGCGCCTCACGTTCGCGCCGAAAAGTCCTCGGATGTCCATCCGCAGGATAGGAACGATTTGTGTATTATCGCGCTACGTATTATAATACACGGACGGTTTCTCTCCCGCCGGAGTGATGTGCCGAGCGCATCACGTAATGCCGGAAAAACCAACATTTCCCGCCCGCGTGGCCTGAATCTTCCTCTCTCTTCCAAATAATCCCGATCAGGCCGTAGATTGTCGGGATCACCTCCCTGAGTCTTTGGGACTACCCGTTCCTGTTCCGCACCGGATACTGGGTCGAATCCATGACATATCGGGAGAGGGGGACGTGCCGACAATCAGGCCGTGGGATGCCGCACCCCTTCGTCGCGCCTACGCCGGGCTCGACTCTGCCGGTCTCGCCCAGGAATGGCTGCGACACAATCCGGCCTACCGGAGCGATCATGCAGCAACCATGACGACGGGCAAGGTTGGCGCCGAGGCATGGCGCGCCTTCGCCCGTCGCTGGGGGTTGCGTTTTCCCTGTCGACCCTGATCTCCCCGCCTGGCTTGCCCCCGCTTTCTGGGATCCTGATGTTGCGCCGGAGGTCGCTGTGCGTGGCGACAGGGGTGACATTCTATCCCGTCTCGCGCCATACGCGCGGGCACGGCATGATGGTCCGGATGGCATCCACCTCGTGCTGGACAGTGTGGCGGGTGCGCTGCGCCTTGTCATCGTTGCCGATCGGCAGCCCGACGTGCCAGGAACCTGGTTCGTCATTGACGACAGGCACCTCGCGATCCGTCTGGCCTGCGTTGCGCGCTTCGGCCGCCTGGTTGACGGTCAATTACCCGGCCCAATTCCACCCGTCCTGCGCCTGAGTCCCCAGCAGAGACTCCGTCAAGTCCGCATGCTCTGCATCGCGGAAGGCCGGCGCATGGGCATGGCGGTCCGACGGATCGCGGCGGGCATCTACGGCGAGCGCATCCTGTACCTGTCCCGCAATGAATGGAGTGCCAGCTCATGGCACCGGGCTTTCTATCGCGATCTCGAGGGTGCCGGGTTCTACCTGAACGGCGGTCACATCGCCCTCCTTCAGGGGCTGAAGCAGGGGGGGTGACAGTCTGGTGGCCTGAACTTTGTCATCCCTTCCCACAGCCCATTCTCCGGCAGCGTCCCCTCATGGGCCGCAGCATCCCGCCAGTGGCCCGCTCCACCGGGAGGAACACCCCATGCGTGTCCAGCCGACACTGCCACCGCGCTATCTGCGCACCCCGGACGCAGCCAATTTCGTTGGCTTGTCCATCCGCACCCTCGAAAAACACCGGAGTTGCGGTACCGGCCCGCTCTACCGCCAGCTTGGTGGCCGGATCGTCTATGCCGTGGAAGACCTCTGCGCCTGGGCTGATCTGAACGTCCGGCTGTCCACGGGTGACGGTGGCGGCATTCCCATGCCGTCCGACCCGCGCGCCTACATCATCCGATTGCAGGCCAGGGCTCGCAAAGCCCAGCAGCGGAGTGCCGGACGATGATGCCGGCGGCCGACAACTGGCGCCAGCCCGACCGGCGCTTCGTGGTCACGGGATCGGCACGGCCCCGTGACATCCGCGATCTGATGGGGCGTCCGTTTTTCGCATTGGGAAAAACGCCGCGCGTCACCCCGATCGATTACCAGGCGCGACATATCGCGGTCATGGTGCGGTCTGAAAATGCCGGCGGTATGGCGACCGTCTGGGACGTCGATGTTCTGATCTGGCTGACCGGGCAGATTGTCGATGCGCTGAACCATGGATTGTGGGTGTCACGCCATGTGCGCTTCACACCATGGCGTCTGTTTCAGGATCTGGGCTGGGCTTCCGGGCTGCACGAATATCATCGCCTTCGTGGTGCATTGGAACGGCTGTCGACCACAGCAGTCATGACGAATATCCGCCAGGGCACTGACTGGAGGGAAAGACCGTTCACCTGGATCAGTGATGTCCGGATATCCCGTGACGATGGCGTGGCCCTGACACTGCCGGACTGGCTGATGGAGGCCGCCTGCGATCGCTCGCGCGTGCTGAGCGTTGACCCCGCCTATTTCAGCCTTCGTGGCGGTATCGAGCGGTGGCTTTACCGCCTGGCGCGTCGGCATGCCGGACGGCAGAAGGATGGATGGCGCTTCGATCTGGCGGAGTTGCACGCACGCTCAGGCAGCCTGACCCGTCGTCGCGATTTCATCGCGAAAATCCGCGCCATTGTCGTCAGCCAGATCATCCCCGGTTATGCGTTTCGCGTCATTTCTGGCGGAAAACAGGGAGTTTTATGCGCTGTTCCAACGAGTCAATCCACCGAGGGTGTGGATAACGATGTGAAACATGTCGTTGGATCAACGGCGCATCATATCGTGGGAACGGCGGCGGATTTATCGTGGGATCATTGGCGAAAATCGGCGCAACATATTGTTTTCAAAAGCGGAATCAGACCCGTAACTTATATAACTAATATAATAACTTATTATGTAGGGGAGTTCGGTCTTTTCGCCCCCCTTCCGGCAGCCCCGATGAGGGCAGAAAAAGAGGCCCGGGAAGCGATCGCGGATCGCCTGGTCGGTGTCCCATGACCGTCCGCTCTTTCAAGCCGGACGACGCTGTTCTCACCACGGTCGAACTGACGTGGATCGAGAAGCGTATCGAGCACTGGATCCGTTTCGGGCACCCTGTCGAGGATCGCATTCTGGATCGTCGGCGCAGGCTGATGAGCTTCACGCCGGACAGCGTGTTCGCCTTCATCCGCTGGGCCGCGAACGATTTCGGCACCGTGGTGTCCTGCATCGACATCGTGCGGGCCGTTGGCGCTCAAGAAGCCTGCCAGACCGTGCCGTTCGTACGGCCCGGCGGCGAAAGCCTGCTGCGGCAGAGCGGCTGGCCAAAGGTGCGTCGGGTGCTGGAGGCCATCGACGCCGTCGAGGCGCTGGGGATCGATCCTGTCACGGCCTGTCCCGATCACTGGCGCCATCTGCATCACCGGCTCACGGCGGCGCATGAGCCACGTCCCTACACGCCAGGGCGCCATGAGGCATGGCTGCGCAGGAGGGCCATGTTATGACCCGGCGCGCCTGGTTTTTCACCACGTATTTCGCCGTGCTCGGCGTGGGCGCCTCGCTGGCGTTTCATCCGACCCCGCGCTGGGTCTGGAACGAAACGGCCAGCGTTCCGGTCGGGCTGTATCGGATCCAGTCCACCGTCCCGATCCGTGTCGGTGACATCGTCGCCATCCGCCTTCCCGAGCACGAGGCCACGCTGCTGGCGACACGCGGCTACCTGCCTTTCGGCGTGCCGCTGCTCAAGCCTGTGGCAGCACTGGCGGGGCAGAGTGCCTGTCGTAACGGCATCCATGTCACCATCGACGGCAAGCCCGTCGGTGATGCGAAACCCGTCGACCATCGCGGCCGCAAGCTGCCGGTCTGGCAGGGGTGTCAGCATCTCGGGCCGGGGCAGGTGTTCGTCATGAACGCTGCCGTGCCGACCAGTCTTGACGGACGGTATTTCGGTGTCCTGCCGATGGAAACAGTGATCGGTCGCGCGGTGCCGGTGCATGTGCGCACAGGCAAGGCCGAATTGCCTCCGCCGCATTTTCGATCTCCTTCCGGAACCGCCCGAGCCGATGCGGAAGTGGCCGCTTCTGGTGCAGCCCATGATGCCCATGAAACCCGGTGAACCACCCATCCAATGATGGTCGCCAGCCATTAAATTTTCATACTCCCGAAAGGACTTCTCTCATGAGCCAGATCGGATTTTTCACGCGCACGTCGGACGGTTTCGCCGGACGTGTGCGCACCCTGTCGCTGGACGCCGAACTGACCTTCGTGCCAGCGGAAAACAGCGGCGCGGAAAACGCTCCGGATTATCGTATTCACCTGGGTGACGGGGATACTGGCCCCGAGCTGGGCGCGGGATGGAAACGCACCGGGGAACGTGCCGGCGAGTATGTATCCGTGGTCCTGGATGATCCCGCCTTCATGCAGCCGGTCCGGGCCACGCTGTTTCAGGCCGGACGCGGTGGGCGTGAGTGGCAACTGGTGTGGAATCGCCCCGCAAAACGTCCGGTTGGTCGGGAATGAGCGGCCGGTTTTTCCTGCCCGGCAGCATGCTGGCTGTGCTCGCGCTGACGCTCTCGCCAGCCATCGCCTGTGCGCAGGATTGGGACGATCTGGTGCGGCAGGCGGCGGAACGGAACGCGATCCCCGCGATGTGGGTGCGGGCGGTCCTGCATGCTGAAAGTGCTGGTGATCCGCATGCGGTATCCGGTGCTGGTGCGATGGGGTTGATGCAACTCATGCCCGGCACCTGGAAAGATGTCCGGCGCACGCTCAATCTGGGTGCAGATCCCTTCGATCCGCACGACAATATCGTGGCAGGGGCAGCCTATCTGCGATGGCTGCACGACCGTTATGGCGATACAGGATTCCTTGCTGCCTATAACGCCGGCCCTGGTCGTTATGACGATCATCTGGCGACCGGTCGGCCACTGCCAGGCGAGACGATTTCCTACGTGGAATTCGTCACACGGCTGATGAAAAACCGATCGTCTGGCATTCATCTGCCCGTTTCCTTTTTGTCCTTTCCAGCTCGCTCCTGGGTGACGGCCGCGCTCTTCGTTTCAGGCCAGCCCGATGCGTTTCGGGGCACCATGGTGCGTCATGTTTCTGCTCCCGAGAACCTTTTCGCAGGGCATGCCGGGGATAGGTCCGACATGGTCCCGTTGAGGGGATCGGATCAGGTCCAGTGAGGCGTGAGAACCCCGGAAAGCCAACAGAAAAGGGAGGGCTGGATAAAAGGCCGCACATCGCGGCTCGGTCGGGGTGGCTGTTTTCCGGGGTTTTTGAGGTCTTGTCGCGAGGCGCGTGGAAATTCCACACCTCGCGTCGAGGCGTTATCTCTTTGATCCGACGCGATCTTTCGCGCGGTGCAGGGCATTTTTCATGAACAGAGATGAAGAATTCCGGATCCGGCCAGGGCGCATCCGCTCCACCCGCGCCCGGCAGGCGCGACCCTTCGTGACACAGGTGCTGGCGTCCGTGCAGCGGGCCGGTGGCAGGGTGTCCCGCGCGGGGAAAATCAGTGCTGGGCGTCGCTCCAGTTTCGGGCGAGGGAGGGCCGCCGCTCATGCCGCCAATCGCCTGCTCACCAGCCGTTCGCGGGGCGTCGTGATCAAGGCCCGTGTTGTGCGGCACGCACCGCGCGCCACACCACTGGCGGCACATCTCCGCTATCTCCGTCGGGAGGGCGTGACGCGGGACGGCGAGGATGCGCGCCTGTTCGGGAAGGACAGCGACGATATCCGTGCCTCGGACTTCGCGGAGCGATGCGCTGGGGACCGCCACCATTTCCGCTTCATCGTCTCGCCAGAGGATGCGCCGGAGATGTCGGACCTGCGGGCCTTCGCCTGTGATCTGATGGGGCAGATGGAATCCGATCTCGGTACGAAACTGGAGTGGGCCGCTGTCGATCACTGGAACACCGCGCATCCCCATCTGCATGTCATTGTCCGGGGCGTCGCGGAAGATGGCACCGACCTGGTGATCGCGCGCGATTATATCCGCGAAGGCATGCGTGCCCGTGCCCAGGATCTGGTGACGCTGGAACTCGGACCACGCACCGATCATGATATCCATCAGGCGGTCGAGCGGCAGGTGAACGCCGACCGCTGGACCCAGCTTGACCGCCAGCTTCAGAGGGACGCGGGGCAGGATGGTGTCATTGATCTCGGACGCGTGCCGGGCGAAACGCCGGATGCCTTCGCGGCGGTGAAACTGGGGCGCCTGCGCCGCCTGGAAACGATGGGGCTGGCGCATCAGGTCGGGCCGGATCGCTGGCGGATGGACGAGAACGCCGAGGCGACCCTGCGGGAGATCAGCGAGCGCAACGACATCATCAAACGGATCCACCGGGGGCTGGCGGAACAGAAGATCGACCGCGCCGCGTCGTCGTGGGTGCTCGCGGGGGAGGACACCACCGATCCCGTTATCGGTCGGCTGGTCGATCGCGGCCTTGATGATGAGCTGCGTGGTACGGCCTATGCGGTGATCGACGGGATTGATGGACGCACGCACCATGTCCGCCTGCCGAACCTCGAAGCTGCTGGCGATGGGCCGGTCGGTTCCATCGTCGAACTGCGGCATTTTACCGACAAACAGGGACGTGACCGTGTCGCGCTGGCCGTGCGCTCGGACGTCACGCTGGAGCGCCAGTTGACAGCGGAGGGCGCGACCTGGCTCGATCGGCAGGCCATCGCACGGGAGCCTCTTGCGCTGGCGTCCACCGGGTTCGGCGCGGAAGTGAAAGAAGCGATGAAAAAGCGGACAGATCATCTGGTGGAGCAGGGGCTGGCCAGTCGCGACGGCGGGAGCGTCCGTTATGCCAGGAACATGATCGCTACGCTGCGCGAGCGGGAGCTGGACGCGCTGGGCCGGAGCCTTGCCGGGAAGTCAGGGACGCCGTTCCGGCGGAGCGGGGAGGGCGATCCCGTCACCGGCACCTATCGTCAGCGCTTCAACCTGGCGTCGGGCCGGTTCGCCATGATCGACGACGGGCTGGGTTTCGAGCTGGTGCCGTGGTCGCCATCGCTGGAAAAGCAGCGCGGCCGGGAGGTGTCGGGCGTCATGCGCGGCGATGGGGGGATCGACTGGACGTTCGCGCGCAAACGGGGGCTGGGTCTATGACCGGGAAGGGGGGGAAACGGAATGTCCGCTCACAACGCAGGCGACGATGAAAGCGGACAAAACAAAGTTCTTATGCTGAAGCGCTATTTCCAAGGTGCACTCTGAAAAACGGCACCAGTTTTTCCAGCGCCGGACCAACGGCTTCCGGTTTGTCATACAGGTCATAATGCGAGCTGTTTTCCAGGGACACGATCTGCCGATCTTTTGACGCGATGGCACGGCCATAAATCTCCGTACCATCGCGATAGGCGCCAAACGCGCCGACCTTTTCTCCCACTACAACCATGACGGGCTGGGTCAGCAGGGTTTCAGCAAAGGCAAACGCGTCCCATGACAGGGTTTTCTGGGCATGGCTGAACAGCATCCGCGTCCACCCTCCCGGCTTCTGGCCGCGCGGTGTCTTGTAGTAATCCGTGGCTTCCAGAACATCCCGGTCCGTCAGACCATTCGCACGGGCAGCCTCGACGCTCGGTGGCAGCAGTTCATTGACCTGCAACTCGTCGCCACGCGCCTCTTTCGTGCGTTGCGCCGCCATGGCCTCCAATGTGCCGAGTGGATTGAAACCACTGAACCCCTCCCGGAACAGGCGGCCGAGATTGACTGGCGTGATACCGACAACAGCCTTGATCCGTTTTTCCGTCAGCGTGGCGTTGATGGCATAGGCCCCGCCGCCACAGACACCGATTGCGCCGATACGGTCAGCATCCACATAAGGCAGCGTCACGGCATAATCGATCACATGGCTGATGTCCTCGACCCGCTGGGTCGGGCTTTCAATCCAGCGCGGCGCACCGCCGCTTTCACCCTGATAGGAGGCGTCATAGGCAATAACGACGAAACCTGCCTCGGCTAGCGCTTTGCCATAGACATTCCCCGAGGTCTGCTCCTTGCAGCTTCCAAACGGGTGAACGCTGACAATGGTTGGATAGGTCCGGCTTTCATTAAAGTCGGAAGGGAGCAGGATATTGGCTGCAATCGGCAAGGCCATATCGGCATTCTGGATCTGGACAGACTTCATCTCGATGTCCTTCGGTTTGTTTTGCAGGCTCGTTACGCCAGTTTGGCCTGAAAGAACGGCGCGAGCACGGAAACGGCTTCGGTCACGAAGGCTTTCCCATCATAGAGATCCATGTGATTGGCGCCCTTCACGATATGGACCGACTTGTCCGTACTGGCCGCACGGTCGTACAGGTCGTCGCTCATCCACTTGCTGCCCGCGTCGCTGCCGACGACGATCTGGATCGGTTGAGTCAGATAGGTTTCGGCCATGTGATAGGCGTCGTAGGTGACGATCTGGTTCAGGCTCCGCAGCGTGGCAAAGCCGGGCGCGGTCGCACACTCGGCGCGGGGCGTATGATAATACTCCCAGGCCTGACGCAGTTCTTCGTTCGGCGCATCTTTCTCCGTCAGTGGCGCGAGTGGCATGGTGGCGTAACCGTTGCCTGCGGCATCTGTGGTGCGGGCATTGGACCCGGCTTCGATCAGCGGGAGTGCGTCGATCGAGCGCACCGAATTGTCCCAGCCATTACGGAACATGGAGCCGATATTGACTGCGCTGACGGTGCCGATTGCCTTGATGCGACGATCCTGAATGGCGGCATTGGCCGTGTAGCCCGCACCCGCACAGATGCCCATGGCGCCGATGCGGTTCTGGTCGATGTAGGGCAGTGTCGTCAGATGGTCGATAACGGCGCTGACGTCTTCGGTGCTGACGTAGGGGTTTTCAAGCTGGCGTGGCTCACCGCCGCTTTCCCCCTGACAGGACCGGTCGAACGCAATGGTGACAAAGCCCTGTTCCGCGAGTTTCTGCGCGTAGGTGCCAGCCGTCTGCTCCTTTACGCCGCCGCCTGGATGGGAGACGACAATGGCGGGCCATTTTTTCGCCTCGTCAAAGCCATTGGGGAAATTGATCACCGCCGACAGGCTAATGGCCGGGTTGTTGGTGTTCGTGAAACTGATCTTTGTCATGGTCTGTCTCCTGTTGATGAAAGCATGGTAGGACAAACCCATTGCGCGGATTAGATGGATAATCTGTCATGGCCCTATCACTGGAGTGATCAATGAGGCGGGATGAAATCGCCGATCTGGCAGCTTTCGTCGTGGTGGCCGAGGAAGGCAGCTTCACCAAAGCGGCCCGTCGTCTTGGCATCGCACAGTCCGGCCTGAGCCAGATCGTGCGACGCACGGAAGAACGGCTGGGCATGCGCCTGCTGTCACGCACGACCCGCAGCGTGGCACCGACGGAAGCGGGCGAGCGGCTGCTCGCGACACTCGGCCCCATGCTGCATGATCTGGACGCGGCGGTCGCCTCTCTGGGTGATTTGCGGGACCGTCCATCGGGCACCATCCGGGTGACGACCGTGGAACATGCGGCGAAAACCATCCTTCTTCCCGGCGTGAAGCAGCTTCTGCGGGACAATCCCGATATCCGCGTGGACGTGACCATTGATTACGGACTGGCAGACGTGGTGGCGGATCGCTTCGACGCCGGCATCCGCTTAGGCGGTGAGATTGCGAAAGACATGATCGCCGTTCGGATCAGTCCGGACATCCCCATGGCCATTGTCGGGTCACCAGATTATTTCCGCACCCATCCCGCGCCAACGTCTCCAGCGCAGCTTGTCGAGCATAAGGCGGTCAATCTACGACTGCCGACATCGCAGACCGTCAATGGCTGGCGCTTAATGCGGGGCGGTCGGGAAACGCGGGTGCGACTAGAGGGACAGATGATGCTCAATACCATCGACCTGATCCGCGATGCCGCCCTGGACGGACATGGGCTGGCTTATCTGCCACGCGACATGGTGCAGGCGGATATCGGCACCGGGCATCTGATCCATGTTCTGGGGAAATTCACCCCAGATCTTCCCGGTTACCATCTCTATTATCCGAACCGACGGAACGCGTCGGCGGCGTTCAGGCTGTTCGTGGAGAACGTGCGCTATATTGGATAAAAATCTGCGTTGAATGATGTCCGGTTTGCGTAGCACTTCGCAGTAAGTTTTAGGTCCAGCATGAAGGCGACAGCGGAAGTTCCGCGTCTCTCATGCCCTACTGACCAATTCGTCCAGCGCCCTGATGATCATGTCCTGATCGCGTTCGGCCAGGACGCCGACGGCGGTTCCAAGCCGTGCGGCAGGGACAGTCGCCAGGTCGAACGGGTTGGCGAAGACTTCCTCTCCCTCGACATGCAAATGCGGCGTCAGCGGGTGATTCGGCGGGGCGCTGCCCGATCGTCTGACGAGCGGCATGACGACGCGGCCCACGCTGCGCTCCAGACGGCTGCTCTGGATCTGGACGACAAACGGAATGTCCCGGTTACGACCGGGGTTCCGGTAGATCGCGAATTGCGACATCGGATCAGAGCGTCGAGAATTCGTCGCTCAGGAAGCCGTGCCGCGCGTGCAGATCGTTCACTGCGTCGATCACGCCGTCGAGCTTGCGCTGTTCGTCCTCGCGTTGCTGGCGTGCGGATTGCAGGTAGTCGCCCAGCAGGGTCTCGACCGTCGCCGAAAGATTGGGCGTCACTTCCCGGACCTGCGCCAGCAGATCGGTGTTGAGCGACAGGTTGACCGGGCGGCGGGGCGCGCTCCGGTCATAGGAAACACCGAGGCTGGTGCGGCTGGGCATGATCCGACTCCTTATGCGCATATCGTGCGCATGAGATGAGGATGCCGACGTCAGACCGCAACGCGCAAGTATTTTTTCGCTCCTGCCCCCTCCGGTACGATGGGTAGCGGATCATGCTTGCCTCCCGGAAAATCTGGGTTCTTCGCTGTCTCCCATAACGAGGGGAGGACTCGATGGACCAGCCGGGAACACGTATCCAGTGGGGGCAGGCGCTCGTGGTCCTGTCCATGATCGTGCTGTCCTGGTGGACGGCGACACAATGGGCGGCCTGGGAACTGGCGTTCCAGCCGGAACTCGGTCGCCCGTGGTTTATGGTCCTGCATCGCTGGCCGGTCTATGCCCCACCACTGTTCTTCTGGTGGTGGTACGAGTTCGACGCCTACGCGCCGGCGGTCTTCGCACGCGGTGCCTGGATCGCGGGTTCCGGCGGGGTGCTGGCCTTTGCCGCAGCCGTGGCGCTGTCCGTCCATCGTGCCCGCGAGGCGAAGCGGGCCGCGACCTATGGCTCCGCCCGCTGGGCCGAGGACGCGGAAATCCGCGCGGCTGGACTGCTGGGCGAGGATGGCGTGGTGCTGGGGAAATACCGCCGGAGCTATCTCCGACATGATGGCCCCGAGCATGTCCTGACTTTCGCGCCGACGCGCACGGGCAAAGGCGTGGGCATGGTGATCCCCACGCTCCTGACCTGGCCGGGTTCGGCCATCATCCATGATATCAAGGGTGAGAACTGGCAGATCACCGCCGGTTTCCGGAATCGCTTCGGGCGGGTGCTGCTGTTCGATCCCACCAATTCGGCGTCCTCGGCCTACAACCCGCTGCTGGAGGTGCGACGTGGGGCGTCGGAAGTCCGTGACGTGCAGAACATCGCCGACATCCTGGTCGATCCCGAGGGATCGCTGGAGCGGCGCAACCATTGGGAGAAAACCTCCCATGCCCTGCTGGTCGGCGCGATCCTGCATGTGCTCTACGCCGAGGATGATAAGACCCTCGCCGGCGTAGCGAAATTCCTCTCCGACCCGAAGCGGTCGATCGAGGCGACCCTGTCCGCCATGATGCGGACACCGCATCTCGGGAAAGCGGGGCCACACCCCGTTGTGGCCTCGGCGGCGCGGGAATTGCTGAACAAGTCGGATAACGAGCGCTCCGGCGTGTTGTCCACCGCCATGTCGTTTCTCGGCCTCTACCGCGATCCGGTGGTGGCCACCGTGACCAGTCGCTGCGAATGGCGGATCGGCGATCTGCTGGACGGCGAACGGCCCGTCTCCCTGTATTTCGTCATTCCGCCGTCGGATATCAGCCGCACCAAACCGCTGATCCGCCTGATCCTCAACCAGATCGGACGCCGTCTGACGGAGGATCTGTCCGGCCGGGAGGGGCGTCGTCGCCTGCTGCTGATGCTCGACGAGTTTCCTGCTCTTGGCCGCCTGGACTTCTTCGAGAGCGCGCTGGCCTTTATGGCGGGCTATGGGATCAAGGCGTTCCTGATCGCGCAATCCCTCAACCAGATCGACAAGGCATACGGCCAGAACAACAGCATCCTGGACAATTGTCACGTCAGGGTCAGTTTCGCCACGAACGATGAACGCACCGCGAAGCGGGTGTCCGATGGACTGGGCGTGGCGACCGAGATCCGGTCGCAGAAGAACTATGCCGGGCACCGGCTGTCGCCCTGGCTCGGGCATCTCATGGTTTCGCGTCAGGAGAGCGCGCGGCCCCTGATGACGGTGGGCGAGGTTATGCAGCTTCCAACGCGGGATGAGGTCATCATGGTAGCGGGCTGTCCGCCCGTCCGCGCGCGCAAGGCGCGGTATTTCCGGGATCGCCGCTTCGTCGAGCGCGTCATGCCGCCGCCCGATCCGGCACAGTTGCCACGGCCCGTCCGGCCTGATGACTGGAGTGGTCGTCCGTCTCCTGTCACCCCGCCACCGGAGGAGACGGCACCGTCAATAGCACCCGACAAGTCTGACGATGCCGACAGCGATGAATCGCTCGGCACGGGGCGGAAATGGTCGCGCGAGCATGACCCGGCGGATGCCGGCAAGCACAGGGCGCGCACCGCACCGGACCTGTTTAGCGAGGAACTGCCACCGGATCCGGAAGCACGGGATCGTGCCGACCTGACGCGGATCGGCCGGCAGGCCGGGCTCGACCGTGGCAACGATCTCGGGTTGTGAGGGCGCAATATGAGGACATCCCCAAAGAAAGCGCGACTGTCGGTCTATCTGGAACCGAAACTGCTGGACGCCCTGACCGTCCATGCGGCACGGCGCGATCTTTCCCTGTCTCTCGTGGCGGAAGCAGCCGTCGCATCCTTCCTGTCGCCCGATGCCGATGAACGGCGGGAAGCGGCGATGAGCCGCAGGCTGGACCGCCTCGACCGGCAGGTCGCCCGTATGGAACGCGATCTCGGGATCAGCCTTGAGACGCTGGCCCTGTTCATCCGCTACTGGATGACGGTCAGCCCGGCCTTGCCGGAACCAGCGGCCGCTGCGGCACGGGCACAAGGGGCGGAACGCTACGAGGCGTTCGTGGCAGCCCTTGGGCGACGACTTAGCCGGGGGCCATTTTTCCGGCATGAGATCCCGGAGGATGTACCTCCCACATCAGAATCATGATGTCCGCAGCCAGCAAGTAAAAACCGCATCCGTTACGATCCTGTACGATCGCAGGAAAACGCTGTTGAAAACGGGAGAAAACAGCACTCTCTAATGATCCCCGTCGTCGTCCGGAAAAGCCGGATGACCCAAACGGACGGGGATTCCCATGGCGGTTACACCGATTGAAAATGGTGCCCGACAGCGCGGCATGTCCATGCTGCGCACGGCGATGGGGCCGGCGATTGCCCGGCATCTCGCTGATCCCGCTGTGGTCGAGGTGATGCTCAATCCGGACGGGCGGCTGTGGATCGATCGGCTGTCCGTGGGGCTTGGCGATACGGGCGACAGGATTACGCCAGCCGATGCCGAGCGCATCGTGCGCCTGGTGGCCCACCATGTCGGGGCGGAGGTGCATGAGGCTGCACCCCGTGTCTCGGCCGAGTTGCCAACCGGCGAACGGTTTGAGGGATTGCTTCCGCCTGTGGTCACGGCGCCCAGTTTCGCCATCCGCAAACCCGCCGTGGCCGTGTTCACCCTCGACGATTATGTCGCAGCCGGGATCATGACCGATGCGCAGGCACATTTCCTGCGTCATGCGGTCTCGGAACGGAAAAACATCCTGGTCGCCGGCGGGACATCGACCGGCAAGACCACGCTGGTCAATGCCCTGCTGGCCGAGGTTGCGAAAACCGGCGATCGCGTCGTGCTGATCGAGGATACGCGCGAACTGCAATGCACGGCGCCCAATCTCATTGCCCTGCGGACCCGTGAAGGTGTCATCACGCTGTCGGATCTTGTTCGTTCCGGCCTTCGCCTGCGTCCCGACCGTATTCCCATCGGTGAGGTGCGCGGGGCCGAAGCCCTTGATCTGGTCAAGGCATGGGGCACCGGCCATCCGGGTGGCATCGGCACGCTGCATGCCGGATCGGTCCTGGCCGCCCTGTATCGGCTGGAACAACTGATCCAGGAAGCGGTGGTCACGGTGCCACGCGCCATGATCGCCGAAACCATCGACGTCATTGCCGTGCTGTCTGGACGTGGCACGGCACGCCGCCTGTCCGAACTGGCGGAAATTAACGGTCTCGATCCCACGACTGGAGCCTATCTCATCCGTCCGGCCAGTCTCTCTTCACCCGAAACATCATTCTCTGCCAATGGAGAATTATCATGATGCCGCCTTCATGTTTGCGCGCCATCGTGTGCGCTGTCGCACGTCCTGACCGGTATGTGCCGGATCTCCGTGTGTTCGGAACCTCGATACTGCTGTCGCTTGCTTTCGCGTCATCGGCCTGGGCGTCGGGATCCAGCATGCCGTGGGAGACGCCCCTGAACGAGATTCTGGAATCCGTGCAGGGGCCGGTGGCCAAGATCATTTCGGTCATCATCATCACCGTGACCGGTCTGACCCTGGCCTTCGGGGAAACATCCGGCGGGTTCCGTCGCCTGATCCAGATCGTCTTTGGACTCAGCATCGCTTTTGCGGCGTCCAGCTTCTTCCTGTCGTTCTTCTCCTTCTCCGGCGGGGCACTGATCTGATGGCGGGATATGACGATGACGCGGTGCCGGGGTTCCATGTTCCGGTGCATCGGTCGCTGACCGACCCGATCCTGCTGGGTGGCGCGCCCCGTGCCGTCGCCATCGCCAATGGCACGCTGGCGGCAGCGATCGCGCTGGGTCTGCGCCTGTGGCTGATCGGAGGCGCCTTCTGGATCGTGGGCCACGGGCTCGCGGTCTGGGGGGCGAAGCGCGATCCGCTGTTCATTGAGGTCGGACGGCGGCATCTCCGCTATCCCGCCTGGCTCCGGGCTTAAGGAGGATCGGCCATGATGTCCCTTGGGGAATATCGCAACCGTGCTGCCCTCCTGTCGGATTTTCTCCCATGGGCCGCGCTGGTCGGAAAAGGCGTTGTCCTGAACAAGGACGGTTCCTTCCAGCGGACGGCCCGTATCCGTGGTCCCGATCTGGACAGTGCCACGCCAGCGGAACTGGTTGGGGTCACCGGCCGACTGAACAATGCCCTGCGCCGTCTGGGCTCGGGCTGGGCCGTGTTCGTGGAAGCACAGCGGATGCCGGCGACGCTCTATCCCGAGAGCGATTTCCCCGACGCGGCCAGCCAGATGGTCGATCTCGAACGCCGGGAGCAGTTCGAGGATGAAGGGGCGCATTTCGAGAGCCGGTATTTCCTGACCCTGGTCTGGCTACCACCGGCGGAATCGTCAGGCCGTGCCGAGCGTTTTCTTTATGAGGGCCGGGAGCGTGACGGGCCGGACCCGCATGGCGTGCTCCATGCATTCGTGGACCGCACGGATCGGATGCTGGCCCTGCTGGACGGGTTCATGCCCGAGGCGGCATGGCTCGATGACGGCGAAACCCTGACTTATCTGCACAGCACGATCTCGGCCCGGAACCAGCGGGTCAGGGTGCCAGAAATTCCCATGCATCTGGACGCCTTGCTGGTGGACCAGCCGCTCTCTGGCGGTCTGGAACCGAAGCTCGGCGATGCGTATCTGAAAACCCTGACCATAACGGGTTTCCCCAGCCGCACCTTTCCCGGAATCCTCGACGAACTGAATCGACTGGCCATGCCCTATCGCTGGTCCACCCGTGCGATCCTGCTGGACAAGACGGACGCCACGAAGGTGCTGACGAAAATCCGTCGGCAATGGTTTGCAAAGCGCAAGAGTATTGCGGCCATTGTCCGGGAAGTGATGACCAACGAGGCCTCGGTCCTCGTGGACAATGATGCCGCCAACAAGGCGGCTGATGCCGACCTCGCCTTGCAGTCGCTGGGCGCGGATGATGTCGGGCAGGCTTACATCACGGCCACGATGACGGTGTGGGATGGCAGCGCCAGCATAGCGGCGGAAAAGCTCCGGCTGGTCGAAAAGATCATCCAGGGGCGCGACTTCACCTGCATGGCGGAAAGCCTCAACGCGGTTGAGGCGTGGCTGGGATCGTTGCCAGGTCATGTCTACGCCAATGTCCGCCAGCCCCCGGTCTCGACCCTGAATCTGGCGCATATGATTCCGCTCTCTGCCGTGTGGGCTGGGCCGGAACAGGATGGGCATTTCAGGGCAGCGCCGCTGTTCTATGGCAGGACGGCGGGTGCCACACCGTTCCGGTTTTCCCTTCATGTCGGCGATGTGGGTCATACGCTGATCGCGGGACCAACGGGTGCTGGCAAATCTGTCCTGCTGGCGCTGATGGCGTTGCAGTTCCGGCGCTATGCGGGATCGCAGATTTTCGCCTTCGATTTTGGCGGGTCGATGCGCGCTGCAACATTGGCAATGGGAGGCGACTGGCACGATCTCGGTGGCGGCTTAACCGATGATGATCTGTCGGGAGAACAGGGTGGCAGTGTATCGCTTCAGCCGCTGGCACAGATTGACGATCTCGACGAGCGCAAATGGGCCAGTGAATGGCTGGGGCAGATCCTTGTCGGTGAGAGCGTAACGCTCACCCCGGAGGTGAAGTCTCACCTCTGGTCAGCCCTGAATTCCCTGGCGTCGTCACCCGTTCATGAACGGACCCTGTCCGGCATGGTCGCACTGCTCCAGTCGAATGCGCTGAAGCAGGCGATGGCGCCCTACTGTCTCGGTGGCCCCTATGGTCGCCTGCTCGACGCTGACACCGAACGTCTGGGAGATGATGATGTCGTGGTCTTCGAGACGGAAGGTCTGATCGGTTCCGGCGCAGCGTCTCCCGTGTTGTCCTATCTGTTTCACCGCATTGAGGGCCGTCTGGATGGCCGGCCGACCCTGCTGGTGATCGACGAGGGCTGGCTGGTGCTGGATGACGGCGATTTCGCCGGCCAGCTCCGGGAGTGGCTGAAAACCCTGCGCAAGAAGAACGCCAGCGTCATCTTCGCCACGCAGTCCCTGTCGGACATCGCCAATTCTCCGATCGCCCCGGCCGTAGTGGAAAGCTGCCCCACGCGCATCTTTCTGCCGAACGAGCGGGCGATCGAGCCTCAGATCATGGCGCTCTATCGGGATTTCGGCCTGAACGACCAGCAGATCGCCATCATCGCCCGCGCGGCATCGAAGCGGGAGTATTACTGTCAGACGCAACGCGGCAATCGCCTGTTCGAACTGGGGCTCGGTCCTGTTGCCCTGGCGCTGTGCGCGGCATCCGGCAAGGACGATCACCGGTTGATCGACAGTGTGCTGGCGGAACACGGGCCAGACGGCTTTCTCCCGGCCTGGTTCGACGTGCGTGGCGTGTCATGGGCTGCGGACCCTCTGCGGGAAGGGGACGTGTCATGATGGAAAAACTTTTCCATATCCGGGTAAAATATTTCCGTCCCGGACGTGTGGCGGTCCTTGGAGCCGCCCTAGGGTTTATCGCGCCAATCGTGCCCGCCCACGCGCAATGGGCGGTCTACGATGGGGCTGCGCATGTCCAGACCGTGCTGATCGCGGCGCGGGAATTGCAGCAGATCGACAACCAGATCACGTCTCTCGCCAATCAGGCGCAGATGCTGGTCAACCAGGCGAAGAACCTCGCCCTGCTGCCCCTGTCGACATTGTCGACGCTGCAATCGACGATTTCCCAGACGACAGCCTTGCTCGCGCAGGCGCAGAACATCGCTTATTCGGTGACCTTGGTCGAGCAGCAATACCAGCAGGCCTATACGTCGATCTCCTCCTCGATGTCGGACAGCGCCCTGTTCAGCCAGGCACAGACACGGTGGCAGAATTCCGTCGGCGGGTTCGAGGACGCCCTGAAGCTTCAGGCTCGGGTGGTAGGAAACATCCCCAGCGACAGCTCGGCCATGACGCAACTGGTCTCGGCGAGCCAGAGTTCAGCCGGGGCGCTACAGGCGGCACAGGCGGGAAACCAGCTTCTCGCCCTGCAATCCCGCCAGCTCTCGGACGTCATCGCCGTGTTGTCCGCGAATGGCAGGGCCGCCGATCTGGAGCGGGCACGGCAGGCGGCCACCGAGGCGGAAAGTGCGTCGCAGTACCGGCATTTTTCCCAATATAATGCCTATAGCCCGACCGCCATTTCCATGTTCGGCAGCAGCGGGAACTGACGGCCATGGCGACCAATGACGTCGGCGTTATCGATAGCTTCCTGAACACCTTCACCACCACCATCGATACCGGCTTCGGTCTCGTGAAGGGGAATGTGATCTCGCTGGCGGGCACTCTGTCGGTGCTGGACATTGCGCTGGCTGGCCTGTTCTGGGCGTGGGCGGCGGATGAGGACATCATCCAGCGTCTGGTGAAGAAGACGCTTTATATCGGGTTCTTTGCCTGGATCATCAACGATTTCGATGCGCTCTCGAAGATCGTCTTTGACAGTTTCGCGGCCCTCGGCCTGAAGGTCGGAGGCGGGAGTCTCGCACTGGGTGATTTCCTGCGGCCCGGCCGGCTGGCCTCGACCGGATTTACGGCAGCGCAGCCGCTTCTGGACTCGGTCCACAATCTCCTTGGTCCGGTCGCCTTCTTTACCAACTTCATCCAGATCTTCGTGCTGTGTCTGTCCTGGCTGATCGTGCTGGCAGCCTTTTTCATCCTCGCCGTGCAGCTTTTCGTGGCGCTGATCGAGTTCAAGCTGACCACGCTGGCGGGTTTCATCCTGATCCCCTTCGCCCTGTTCAATCGTACGGCTTTCCTCGCCGAGAAGGTGCTGGGCAATGTCGTCTCCTCGGGTGTGAAGATCATGGTGCTGGCGGTCATTTCCGCCATTGCCTCGGTGCTCTTCAGGCAGTTTACGACGTCCTATGGCAGCGATGTGCCGACCATCGGCCAGGCCGTGTCGGTGGTGCTGGCCTCGTTGGCGATTGTCGGTCTGTCCATTTTTGGCGGCAGCATCGCCAATGGCCTGATCTCCGGCGCTCCCCAGCTTGGGGCCGGTGCGGCCGTCGGTACTGGCATGGCCGTCGGTGCCATGGGTGCTGCTGCGGCGGCCGGTGTCGGGGCTGCTGCCTCCGGTGGTGCCGCAGCCCTCGGTGCGACCGCAGCCGCCGCGCGGGGAGGGGCTGCGATCGCAGGGGCAGCCACTTCCGCCTATTCGGCCGGAGCCGCCGGCGCATCAGGTGGTGCGGGCAGCATGGCTGCTGGGATCGGAGGCATGGGCCGGGCCGTCGGTGGGAATGTCGCGAATGCCGTCAAAGGAGCGGCCTCACGTGCCGGTTCATCCCTCGAAGAAAGCTATGCCGCCGGTGGACGCTGGGCCGCGCGCGGGATGAGCGGTGGCAAGGAAGGTGATGAAACCGGTGGCAGCGGGCCGTTTCCATCAGGTGGGGGTGGTCCTGCCGGAGAAGGGGGTGGCCCCACGGGTGGTGGCCCTACCGGTGAGGGTCCGTCTGGTGGAGATGGTGGCGGTTCCGGCGAACCGCCCCGCTGGGCTCAGAAGATGAAGCGCCGTAACGCCGCCGCCCATGCTGCCGAGGCCGCGCATGTCATTCGCTCCGCCGACGGCGGGGGCGGATCTTCCTCAATCGATCTCTCGGAGAAAGAATGATGTTCCGTCGCTCCACCACCCGCTACGGGACCACACCCGAGCCTGTCACGCCCTATCAGAAAGCCGCCCAGATCTGGGACGAGCGTATTGGGAATGCCCGCATCCAGGCCCACAACTGGCGGCTCATGGCCTTTGGTAGCCTGTTCCTGTCAGCGGGGCTCGGGGCCGGGCTGGTCTGGCAGTCCGCGCGCGGCACCATCACGCCGTGGGTGGTGCAGGTGGATCATCTGGGGCAGGCGCAGGTCGTGGCCCCCGCGACAGCGAGCTATATGCCCGCCGATCCGCAGATCGCCTGGTATCTGGCGCAGTTCGTTCATGACGTGCGCGCCCTGTCGTCAGACCCCGTGGTGGTCCGGCAGAACTGGCTGCGCGCCTATGATTTCACCACCACGTCGGGCGCCCAGGCGCTTAACGATTATGCCCGCCTCAATGATCCATTCTCGCGCATCGGGCACGAACAGGTCGAGGTGGACATCGCCTCGGTCATCCGCGCTTCGCCCGGCAGCTTCCGCGTTGCCTGGACGGAACGCCATTACCGCGACGGGGCGTTCACCGGCACCGAACGCTGGACCGCCATCGTCTCCGTCGTTCTGCGCACGCCCCGCGATGCCGATCATCTTCGCCGCAATCCACTCGGGATTTTCGTCTCCGCCATCAACTGGTCGAAGGAGTTGGGTCAATGATCCGCATGATCGTGCGCGCGTTGCCGCTGACGCTGCTCGCCCTGTCCGCCTGCTCGGGGCAGTATCATCAGCCTGTCATTCGCTACGATGACGCCGTGCAGGCGACACGTCTGCCGGACCCGCCGAAGCCCGTACGGGTGGTGGAGGTGCCACAGCCTCTCCCGTTGCCGGGGCAGCTCAAGCCGTTGCTGTCACGACGCGCGGTCCATCCGGCCCCCGAAGTCGCCGACCCCACAGCGCGTGTGACACAGGCCAATCTGGCGGCCCGCATCCAGCCCACGCGTGCGGGCTTCATTAACGCGGTGCAGGTCTATCCCTACAGCCCCGGTGCTCTCTATCAGGTCTATGCCTCGCCGGGCGAGATCACCGACATCATGCTCCAGCAGGGCGAAAAGCTGGTCGGCACTGGCCCCGTGGCAGCAGGTGACACCGTGCGCTGGATTATTGGCGATACCGAAAGCGGGGCAGGAGCGACGAAACGCATCCATATCCTGGTCAAGCCGACGCGGCCGGACCTCACCACCAACCTAATCGTCAACACGGATCGGCGCACCTATCTGGCGGAACTGCGCTCCACGCCCGCGACCTATATGGCGTCGGTATCGTGGGACTATCCCGAGGATGATCTCATTGCCCTGCACCGGCAGGATAGTGCGGCAGAGGACGAAGCGCCCGTTGAAACGGGTCTCAATCTCGACGCCCTGAATTTTCGTTACGCCATCCAGCCGGTGAAAGGCGGAACACCGCCCTGGCTTCCGAGCCGCGCCTTCGATGACGGTCATAAGGTCTATATCGCTTTCCCGGCCGGGATAGGGCAGGGCGAACTGCCGCCTCTGTTCGTTCTGGGAGCCGATGGCGGTCCGGAACTGGTCAACTATCGCGTGCGACAGAACTGGATGATCGTCGATCGCCTGTTTGCCGCCGCCGAACTCCGACTGGGAGACAAGCATTCCGAGCAGCGGGTGCGCATCGTACGCACCGACGGGCGGCGGACATGACTGGGGAGGCTCCGACAACCGGAGGATCTTCCACGGCCCCGATCCCACCGCCCGATCTGCGCCTGCGGGCGGAACGGCCGCGCGTGGTGCGTCTTAACCGCACCGTTGTCTGGGCGCTCGGTGGGGCAGGGATGCTCGCCATTGGTCTCGCACTTGGCTACGCGCTGGAGAACAGCAGCCACAAAGCGCCACCGGCTGCCACCCAGGACACGGATGTGCGCCCGTCGGCTGATGGGCTGGCGGGGCTGCCGTCCGATTATGTCGGCAACGGTGTGCCGAAGCTCGGTCCTGCTCTGCCCGGCGATCTGGGACACACCATTCTGAAGGTGCAGGGGCAGGGGAAAGTCGCATCAGGCGGGGAGGACCGCCGTGCCACGCAGGAGGTCGAAGCGGCGATTGCCAGCCGGCTGTTCGTGCAGACGGGGGAACGTGACCGCGCCGGCAAACAGGCGACGCTGCCCGCACCGGGCGCTCCTGCCTCTCAGGGGCGGGCGTCCACTACGGCCGGACCACAGGCTGGAAACCTCGCCTTTCTGGACGGGCAGCCTGATCGCGCGACGACCAGCCCGGATCGCATTGCGCTGCCTGCCTCGCCCTATATCCTACAGGCCGGTACGGTGATTGCCGGCGCGCTGAACACGAAGATCAGTTCCGATCTGCCGGGCCAGATCGTGGGGCACGTTACGCAGAACGTCTATGACAGCCCGACCGGCCGCTATCTTCTGATCCCCCAGGGGAGCCTGCTGTTCGGGGCCTATAACAGTGGGATTTTCTTCGGGCAGCAGCGCACGCAGATCATCTGGACGCGGCTGATCTTCCCCGATGGCGAGAGCCTCGTGCTGGAGAAGCTGCCTGGTGGCGACGCCATCGGCCAGTCTGGCCTGTCTGATGAGGTGAACAACCACTGGGGGCAGTTGTTCAAAGCCGCTCTGGTCACGACCCTGCTCAGCGTGGGGTCAGAGGCGGGAACCAGCCAGAGCGAAAACAATCTGGCCCAGGCGATCCGCTCCGGCGCCAGCAACGGCTTCTCCATGGTCGGCAACCGCCTGATCGATCGCAGCCTCAACGTCCAGCCAACCCTGACCGACCGGCCGGGGCTGCCGTTCACCGTGCTTGTCGGGCACGACCTGCTACTCAAACCTTATCGGAGCCAAGGACAGATACGATGACGGACCTGAAAATCCGGGAACTTCCCGATGAGAAGCCGGTCAGAATGACCGTGGCGTTACCCCCCGACATCCATCGCGATCTGCTTGCCTATGCGGCACTTCTTTCCGGCAACGATGGGGCGATGGACCCGGCCCGGCTGGTCGCGCCCATGCTCCGGCAGTTCATGATGTCGGACAAGGGGTTCGCCAGGGCACGGAGAAAGGAAAAAGGACCGTCGTCAGAAAAGTAGCTTCATCGTCTGTTGTCTTCGACATATCGGGCGAAGCTCCGGGCGCAGGGATTTTCATTGTCTGGCCGCCAGACGATCCCGAATTCCAGATGGGAGGAGCCATCCGCGTCCCGGATTTCCGTGATCGCGATGTCATGGCCATGCCGATCGCGGATCAGCGGTAGCCACGAGGCGGGAAGCAGGGCGACGCCTTCGTTGTTCTGGACGAGTGCGACGATCCTGTTGCTGCCGATATCATGACGCTGGATCTTTGGGCGGATGCCGGTTTCCCCGAGCTTGCGCTGGATGAGTGCCTCGAAGTCCTGACCCGCGTTGTCGCGTCCCGTGAGGAACGTCCCGTGACGCAGGTCTGTCCAGGATACTTCCGGTCGTGTTGCCAGGGGATGATCAGGGGGGAGTGCGGCCACGATGCGGTCGCTCCACAGAGGCGTGACCCGTAACGCAGGGACCAGGTTGCGGCGGGTGACGACCGCGAAATCGATCTGCCCGCGCTGGAGCCGGCGCAGCAGCCTCTTGCCTGTACCCTCGGAATAGCGAAAGACGATATCGGGGTGAGTGGCGCGGAAGTCTGCCGTGAAGGTCGAGAGTCTTCCGGGCAGGACGCAGGTCTGGATACCGATAGAGATCTGGCCATTCTCGCCCTTGCCCGTCCGCCGAGCGCGGGCGTTCATGCCGGCCACATTGTCCAGGATCGTCTGGCTCCAGCGGATGAATTCCCTTCCGAACGCAGTTGGTGTAGCACCGGCCGGAGAGCGGGTGAACAGCCGGACATCAAGCCGTTCCTCCAGGTTGTGCAGGGATCGGCTGACGGCGGATTGTCGGGTATTTAGGAAACGCGCCGCGCCATGGATACTGCCATGCTCGGCGATCGCCCGCACGCATAGCAGTTGCCACAAATCGAATGGAGGGCGCCGCATTACCGGTCACCCAGCCCGGACACGGCGCGGCGTGATGACCGTATAGACAGAGGGCTGCACGAAGAGCGTTATGGTTATGCTGCCGATCATGCCGCTGAAGATTACCATCCCCAACATGTAGCAACTGCGTAATTCGGCGCCATGATCGGCAGCAGCAACTCCATCACCACCACCACGCCGGTGGCCATGATAACCGGCTGGACATGAATGTCCGTCGCAGTTCCGTTTGCCATCCCCCGGTTGAGATGGTCTCGGTACAGAAGCCCGTTGGCGACCCCACGATCAGGATGCCGTGGTTGCTGACGAGGCCGATCAGCGCGATCAGCCCGAATTTGAAGGGAGAAGACGAGCAGTTTGCTCTTCTGCACGTATTGCTGGGCGTCGGACTGCCAGTCATAGCTGTAACCAGCGGAAAGCTCTGATGCCCGCGCTTTGAGGCCGGCTATAGCGTTGCCCATTGTGGCACCTTTCCTAAGAATGGCTCGAAGCGTCGCCGAATTTTGCAGGCTGATATACTCCATGCGGATGCCCATCTCTGACCATGCAGCAAAAGACGTTCCGACCAGAATCTCTGGATTTCCTATACTCGGAAGCGACTACTGAAGAAATTTGCATTTTACATAGGTGGTTTTTCGATCTGAGTTGGGTTAATTGATTGAGGAGGTATAAATTTATAAATAGGTCATATTATTTAAATAGTATGACCTATAAACACAAAAACTATCATGCATTTACTATATAAAAAATATTATACGGTTTATTTTTTATATAAAATCTAGACTTGGTAGTGATGTATTTATTTCAAAATAAACTCAAAGACGGTTTGAACAAAGTTCTTGAGTGGAGCGTCACTTTTTTCGACGCGCATGCGCAAGATAGCTCCCTCCCATCCATTCAGCAGGAACTGCGCCAACTGCGCCGGTGGAGCGTCATTGAGGATGGCTTTCTGGTGTTGAGCGTCCGCGATACACTGCTCGAAAAGCCCCCCCCAGGTTTTGAAATGGCCCGAAAGGCAGGAGCGAATAATCGCACTCTGGTCCGCCACTTCGAGACTCAGATTGCCCAGCATGCAGCCGCGCACATATCCGCTGGTCTCAAAGCCCCGGATGCGCTCGTCGAAATAATTCTGGAGCCGTACCATCGGTGCGACGTCCGGATCAGTCAGCACTGACCTCAGCTCGGCAAGGTTGTTGCCAAAATAGGCATCCACCACTTCCCGACCGAACTCTTCCTTGCTCGCGAAGTGATTATAAAACGAGCCCTTCGGGACGTTGGCGGCGTCAACGATGTCCTTGATTCCCGTCGCCGCGTAGCCGCTCTCGTGAAGCAGCTTCCCGCCAGCGCGGATCAGGTTGAGGCGCGTTTCGGGGCGCGGCTTAGGACCACGCCGGGGTGTGGTAGCTTGCAATCCCATATCCAACAGGCCCTCAAAACTCTCATATGACCGGTCGTCTTGATTTATCTCTCACGGGTGCCCCGTGTCAAGACGGCATTGATCACCCGGCACGCGAACCGGAAGCGGACGCATTATGAACAGTTGGTCCCGGCGGGTTGACATCATTAAAGTGACCGGTCATCTTAAATTAAGAAAGATGATGTTTGCCGATGGAGGAGCGCCAGTCGGGTTGCCGTGCATGGAAATATCGACCGCTTCTCAGGTGGTGTAAGGCTCGTTTTGGTCCCGGTATTTTTGTCTGCATTTTCTTTGCCGTAGTTATATTACTTATTTATCAGGAAATAACATAAGAAAATGCAGATAAATTCCAGAGTTTCCTCGCGTTTTATCTGGCTGTTCCGTGACTTTGTCTTCCGTTTTACAGTATATAGGAAGTGTGAACCATGACTGTGTATCGTACGATCAACCCTACCACGGGACAGCTCGAAAAATCTTACGACCTGCATGGACAGGCGGAAGTCGCTCAGCGGCTGCAAGTGGCCCACACGACATGGTTGGACGACTGGAAGCTGAGATCCTTTGAACAGCGAGCCGACATTCTCAATCGTGCCGCTGATATTCTGCGGCGCGACAAGGAGCGGTTTGCCCGGCTGATTTCAGTCGAGATGGGTAAGGTCTTCGCCGAGGCATTGTGGGAGGTCGGGATTTCTGCCGACATTCTGGCCTATTATGCGAAGGAAGCGGCCAGAATTCTGGCACCGCGTCGTCTCGACCGGAGCGAGAATGAGGCGTTTGTTCTGTGTCAGCCCCTCGGCGTCATTTACTGCATCGAGCCGTGGAACTTTCCGTACTATCAGCTTGCCCGGGTCGTCGGTCCGAACCTGATGGCCGGGAATGTCGTCATGGTCAAGCACGCGCCGGGAGTGCCTCAGTGCGCCGAAGCATTCGAACAGCTTTTCCATGAAGCTGGTGCTCCGCGGGGGACCTATACCAATCTTTTCATTACCAATGACCAATCCGCTGACCTTATCGCGCAACCGGAAGTCCGGGGCGTCGCCCTGACCGGGAGTGAGCGTGCCGGCAAGGCCGTTGCCGGCCAGGCAGGAAGTGCCATCAAGAAAAGCACGATGGAACTGGGCGGGTCGGATGCGTTCATCGTCCTCGACGATGCGGATCTCGACAAGGTGGTGCCTCTGGCCGTGGCGGGCCGGATGACCAATAACGGGCAGGTCTGCGCCGCCCCCAAGCGCATGATCGTGCATCATACTCTGGTCGAGGAGTTTACCGAGCGTTTTGCGCAGGCTCTGGGCGCTTTTCGCTACGGAGACCCTCTGGATGGGGAGGTCACGCATGGCCCCATGAGCAGCGAAGACGCGCTCAATCGGACGCTTTCGCAGGTCGAGACGGCCGTGGCTCACGGGGCTACGCTGTTGACGGGAGGACAACGGATCGACCGGCCGGGATTCTATATGAAAGCCGGCATTCTCACGGGCGTTACCAAGGATAATCCGATCTTTTATGAGGAAGTGTTTGGACCGATCGCGATCATCTACCCGGTTTCCGGCGAGGACGAGGCGATCCGGCTGGCCAATGATTCTCCCTATGGGCTGGGCGGTTCGGTGCATACACGTGACATCGAACGGGGTCGCTCGGTTGCGGAGCGGATCGAAACCGGCATGGTGTACATCAACGGTGTGACAAAATCCTACCCGGACGTGCCGTTCGGGGGCGTTGGCAATTCGGGCTATGGTCGCGAACTCGCCGATTTCGGCCTTCATGAATTCGTTAACCATAAGCTGGTTTATATTTCCTGAAGGTAATACAGGAATTATTTTTTAGATAATAATGCAAATAAATTATGGAAAGGGGCCACTATTCGGCTCCTTTTCATCCGTCTTCTATCCGATCGGATGCAGGGTTTTTGTTGGCCGGGCGTCTGAATCCGTGAAAACTTGCAAAAGACGTCCTGAACACAATGGAAAATAACACGCAGACTCACTCGTGGTCCCGGACTTTCGAGCTGCAATCACCCCAATGACAGGCTTCGCTTTCTGGAACAAATGTCTCCGCGCATTCACAGTGCTACGACCGAGCAATAGTATGGCAAGTGTACTCTCTGCTGTGCGCGGGCTGGGTCGGAGCTTTGCTCTTCGAACCACGATTGCCTCGCTGACGGCCCTTTACATCGCCTTTTCCCTCCATCTTGACAGTCCGATGTGGGCGGGGACGACCGTCTGGATCGTCGCGCAAAGCAATCGTGGCATGAGTCTGTCCAAAAGCCGTTACCGCATTCTCGGGACAGCAACAGGAGCAGTGGTGAGTATCGCGCTCCTTGCGGCTTTTCCGCAGGAACCTGGGCTTTTCTTTCTGAGTCTGGCGCTATGGCTTGGCCTGTGTTCCGTCGTCGCCACGGCTCAACGCAATTTCAGGTCATACGCGGCCGTTCTGGCGGGGTACACTGTTGCCATCGTGGCTTTTGATGCGGTCGCCGATCCCACCCACGTTTTCGATATCGCGATATCACGGGCAAGCTATGTGGTGATCGGGACAGTCGTGGAGGCCGTCTTCACCGCGATCCTCGCTCCCGGCTCGCCCGAGCTTGAGGTCAGACAGCTCCTTGAATCCTATCTCGACGATGCCGCAAAGCTCAGTATCGGATTCCTGACAGCCGATCAGACAGCGTACCCTACGCTTCATCGGTTTTTCTCGTCAGCCGTCCATCTTGAAAGGTCGGCGCACTATGCGGCCGCAGCCTCCAAAGAGGTCAGGAGCCGGCTGGGCTATGTTCATGCGTCCTCCGTCGGATCTCTGGTGCAGTTGGCCGCAGCCCAAAGCCTGCACAGGCTGATGCGTCCTGGCATCGACGATAATGTGCGTGTGCTGGCCACCCGCACCATTCCGCTTTTGAACGCCGAGGCATCGTCCCGGTCGCTGCTGGACCTTGCGGATGACGTGCGTGCGCAGCTTGTTCGTGAGGTCACGAACGGCACTGCACTCGAAACACTGGCCGCCCTGGATAGGCTGAGGCAACTGCTGATCGAGAGAGCGGAGGCACGGGCCGGACAGGTTTCCTTCGTCCAGGCGCACCGCTCCGCTCCGAAGGTACGTTACCGGTTTCATGTCGATTGGGTGGGAGCCTGGCTGAACGGCATTCGCGCGGCAACGGCAGTCTTCCTGTCGGCCGTCATCTGGATCACGACCGCCTGGCCAGCCGGCGCCGGGTTCGTCAGCACCGTATGTATCGTCTGCTCCCTGTTCGCAACACACAGCCGGCCGGTCATTGCCTCTGTCGGACTGGTCAAGGGAACATTCTGCGCCTGCATTGTCGCGATGCTATGCAATTTCGTGCTGATCCCCCGCGTCTCGGACTTTCCGCTGCTGGCTCTTATTCTGGCCCCCTTCCTGTTTGCGGCCGGCAAAGCCATGCAGCATCCGCGCACGGCACCGCTCGGGATTTCTTTCAATATTTTCGTCTGGGGCCTCATAGACCCGCAAAATGCCATGAGAACGAATGAGGTCGCGTTTTTCAACGGCAGCATGTCGCTGCTTCTGGGCATGATCTGTGGCGGATTTGTCTTCGCCCTGCTGTTTCCCATTCGCCCGCTGATCGTGCGCAGGCGTCTGGCCGAAGCTGCCAGCCGGGATCTCGCGCGCATAGGTCGCGCGCCGGGATCGTATTCCGTGGGTATCTGGTATACGCGAATGGCGGATCGCCTGACGTCGCAACTTGAAACCGGCGCAGACGTCCCGCCGGAGACGGCAGCCACGGAGTTTGACGCCATGATGGCGATTCTGACGCTGGGGGAAGCCGCGATCCGGCTCAACGACATTCTCGAACACACTCCCGCCACGTCGCGACCGATCAAGGCCGTCCTGGCCTGCATGGCCCGTTCGAAATTCTCCCGCCTGCCCGCCATGAGCGCATTGGCGGCCCGACGGTTGTTTCAACAGGCCGGCACGATCCCTCTGCCCGAATCTCGGGACTTCTACAGGGGGGCGGTGCTGCTGCACGTGATGGCGGATGCTGCGGCCGTACAGAGGGGAGCGGGATGCCCATCCCCTCTTCTGGCGGCGGCCTGACGAAGAGAAGCATGATGGCTGCCGGACGGGTTAGCGGTCGCGCGACAGGAAGGCCACAGAGCCGGGAGGCGACAGGAACCCGTCACCCGGACGATAACCCTGTCATACGTTCGAGGTCTGACGGGCAGCCCGTCACGGATCGAAAGAAGGCCAGGAATATCTCATCGCGCCTGAGTGCGCCTTCCACGCTGCCCTGAACGATCAAGCCTGACCAGAGTGCATACAGCCCGATCGCGACCTGCCGGGGGGGCAGAACCAGGCGCAGGCCATGCGCACTGGCCAGTTCTTCGAGAAGAGCCTCAAACATCGCATGGCAGGCAGCCTTGCATTCATTGTAACGCTCAGCGAACCGCTCATCGCGCTGTGCATGCAGTTGCAACTCGATTGAAAGAAGAGACCACTGCGACTGGCTTGCCAGTTCCGCGAGGCGGACTGACAGGTGTGACAATGCCACATTCAAATCTGGACTTTCAGGCCCTGTAAGAAGAGTCCGGAGCAAAGTGGATTCCTCTTCGATATGCGAGCGCATGATCTCGATAAGAAGGTCGTCCTTGGTGGCGAAGTTAGAGTAGAACGCGCCCTGAGAATGGCCGGCAGCCTCGCAGATACGGCGGATCGACGCCGCCGCAACGCCTTCGGTTGCGATCGCCGCGTTGGCAGCCGTCATCAATCTGCTGCGGGTCTGCTCCTGCATCTCCCGTCTGGAGGGTCTCATAATCTTGCCTGGGTTTCGATGGTGAGCCGGATGCGCTTATCCGAACGCTATTTTCGTTTCCAGCCGAGATTGTTACGTATCGCCTCAAGCCATGTCGTCACCCTATGGACGGCATCGCCTCCCCTTCCCAAAAAGGAGGTCAGATCTTTTCCTGGGCCGTCACCATCCTCACTCGCCGGCAAAGGAGGGAGGATGTGGGCGAAATAGGTCTTGTCCAGCAGGCGATGCAGCAGGCGCTCCCCCGGGAATGGCTCGCCGTTATTGATGGCTCTGGCCGCCCGGATGATGGTTCTGATGTCGTATTGGGCCGGACTGATGTCCGCCACTTTCTTCGGCAGATCCAGAAGTGTGTAAACCGCAATGCGGGCGGTCCGGACGGAGCTTTCCATCGTAAAGATGATGTCGTTACTGGTTTCGACAAACTGGCCGAGCAGGCCGATATTTGTACATCCCGCGGGCACGACACGGGGACGATCACCCGCCGCGCGCGGCATGAACTGAGCCGTGATATACGGCATCAGGGCGAGGCGGACCTTCGTGTTCTCCACAACGGCCTTCAACTCGCTCACGATGCCAAGGTGATAGCAGAGTTCCGCGAGGATCTCTGCGCCGGTACAGGTCGGCATGGTCTTCTTGATGTAGTTGCCCTCCTTGTCCATCAGGAGCGCATAGACCCAGATCACCAGCACATCGTCAGGCTGGGCTGGAAAATGAGGCTGGCGATTGCACGTGAAACTGAGGACCCAGTTCGAGTCCGTGAAGGTGATGACGCCTCCCGTTACGGTCCTGCCCGAATACGGATCGTTGACCGAAAGTTCCTTCAGTTTGTCGACGAAGGGGGACGGGCGGCAGGTCAATGTGGCGGACTCCCACATTGACCTGCTGACATCACCGTAAAATTTGTCCGGTCTGCCGAAGACGGGAGATTTCCGTGCCAGATTGCGCCACAAGGTCCAATCACTGTCCTCACCGGGCTCGTGCAGTCCGCGTTCCAGTATGGGCGCGGTCTCCATGTCACCATAGGCCGTGCCTTCGGTCATGGAGCCTGTCAGGGCGAAAACCAGATCATGAGACTGAACAGGAATGAGGGTCTCATGACTATCAACTGTTGCCCGAAGACCGGTGACGGTCTTCTCCTCTCCCCGCGTTTCGAGGTCGAGGTCATGAACGCGGGTGTTGAACTGGAACGTCACACCTTTGTCTCGCAGAAGGCGGGTTAGAGGCACAACGAAGCTGTCGTACTGGTTGTACTTCGGAAAGACGAGCGCTGACATGTCCGCCATTCCGTCGATCGCGTCGAGGAAGCGGTGCATGTACAGCTTCATTTCGAGAAGGCTCTGCCAGTTCTCGAAAGCGAACATTGATCGCCACAGGTACCAGAAATTCGTCTCGAAGAAGCTCTCGCTGAAGTAGTCCTCGATCGTGATATCATCAAGATCCTCCTTGCGTTTCAGCAACAGGCGGATCAGTTCCCACTGGTGCGACTTG
Source organism: Neoasaia chiangmaiensis (assembly GCF_002005465.1). Lineage (NCBI taxonomy): Bacteria > Pseudomonadati > Pseudomonadota > Alphaproteobacteria > Acetobacterales > Acetobacteraceae > Neoasaia > Neoasaia chiangmaiensis. Next base: position 3,386,683 of record NZ_CP014691.1, read on the forward strand.
CTGAGTCCCAGCTTGCTGAAGTCGCGAATCTCTCCTTGCCGGTGCATCAGTCGTGATTTGGAATAATTGGGGTCGCGGTCGTTGAGCAGACGATACTCGTCCAGGACACTATAGCCTTCGGGCAGTTCCAGGGCGGGGACATCCTGAAACAGATCCCAGAAATTATCGTAGTTCCAGTTCATTTCCCGGCCACCACGGATGATGTAGCCTTTTTCCGGGTCGCCCGCGCCGTCGAGTGATCCGCCCGTGATATCCATCGTATCGAGGATGGTGATGTCGGAACCGTTCATCCTGCCATCACGGAGCAGATAGAAGGCCGCCGCCAATCCGGCGATACCGCTTCCAATGATCCAGGCCTTTCGCCCCTCGACAGGCGCGACAGGGACCGGGTGGTTGCGCATATACGGCCCCGTCATATCTGGCGGCGGCAACGGGTCTTGAGGCCCCTTGCGCCAGAAGGTCGAAGCCGCATCGGCTTCAACGGCATTCCGGTCCGGAGTCGCGGGAGAGGGGTGATCGCTCATGACGGTTTGTTCCCTTGCAATGGGGCTTCCCAGGTCCGCTGCCCGCAGAAACAGATATATCACCTGATATCTGGATATCAGGTGATGTTCTGTGACTGTGCCTTGTCAGGGTTTTCGCAAGACAATCATGTGCCGTGGTCTGTGCCAGGCACAGAACACGGCACAGATAAGAAGAACCAGTTCCGCGCGATCAGTGCGTGTTCTGGAAGGGTGCCAGAAAGCACGACCTGGCACCCTTCGGGTCAGGCAACGCGTTGTGCCGTGTAGCGGTTGATCGGGTAAGGCAGGCCAAGATTTTCGCGAAACGTCGAATACTCGTAATCGCGATGAAACAGCCCGCGATCCTGGAGAAGCGGGACCACATGCTCGACGAACAGTTCCAGTTGGCCGGGCAGCGTCTCGAACAGGACGAACCCGTCGGCCCCCTCGCTTTCAAACCAGTTCTGGAGAGTGTCGGCGACCTGACCTGGTGTTCCGACGAAATCGCCGCGTGGCGTGGCAAGCCGTTCCGCGATCTGTCGGAGCGTGAGGTTATCGCGGCGGACCAGTTCAAGGATACGCAGAGACGCGCTCTGGTTGCTATTGCGACCGAGTGCTTCGACATCCGGAAATGGGGCGTCGAGGTCGTAATGTGTGAAATCATGGTCATTGAAGGCGCGGGCCAGGAATCCGAGGCCACTGTCCAGTGATCCAAGAGAGGAAAGTTCGCGGTAGCGCTGTTCAGCCTCCTCTTCCGTCAAGCCGATGACCGGTGCGACACCCGGTAAAATCAGCGGTTGATCCGCTTCGCGTCCGAACTTCCGGGCACGGTCTTTCAGGTCGCGGTAATAGTCCTGGGCCTCGGCAAGTGTCTGCGGGCCACAGAACACGACTTCGGCACGTCTGGCGGCAAAGTCGCGTCCGCTTTCGGACGCGCCGGCCTGAAAAATGACCGGCTGGCCCTGTGCGGACCGCCCGATATTCAGTGGTCCGCGCACCTGAAAGAATTCGCCCTGATGGTCCAGGCGATGCAGTTTTTCCCGGTTGACGAAGACGCCACCCGCCTTGTCTCCCACGAGAGCGTCATCTTCCCAGCTATCCCAGAGTCCCTGCACGACGTCGATGTATTCGGACGCAATGCGATAGCGCTGGTGATGCTCCGGGTGAGAATCCTTGCTGAAATTCGCGGCCGTATCGCCCAGCCAGGACGTAACGACGTTCCAGCCGGCTCTGCCATTGCTGATATGGTCGAGTGAGGCGAACTGTCGGGCCACGTTGAATGGTTCCGAGTAGCTGACCGTAAGTGTGCCGACCAGCCCGATATGCGTCGTTGCGCCGGCGAGAGCCGAGAGTATCGTGATCGGTTCAAAGCGGTTGAGGTAATGCGGACTGGATTTTTCGTTGATCGAGAGACTGTCGGCCACGAACAGGAAGTCAAATTTTCCCCGCTCTGCCAGCCGGGCCTGATGCAGATAGAAAGGAAAGCTTGTACTGGCGCGCACGTCGCGATCCGGATGGCGCCAGTCATCCCAGGTTCGGCCAACTCCATGGAGAATGAAGCCGAGTTTCAACCGGCGTGGAGAAGACTGGGTCATGCGGATGTTCTCTTGATTTGAAGGTGAGGACGGATGACGCGCCATGTGCGCATCAGGAACGGCAGTGCTGCTGATACCGACCGATAGGAGGGACGTCGTAAGCGGTCCGCAGCAGAAGACATGGTTGCCGGCGCTATGCGTTCTGGTGATAATCGAGTGACGCAAGAAAGATATTGACGCCTTGTATTGGGGACGACTCACCCTCTTCAACAATCCATTTTACAAATAAACCGCTCTGCTAACTAAAGACATGCGGTATTATTGCGGGATTTCACTTCGAAAACCTACCATAATGGTTGATTGTGCGAGACGAATTATAATCTCGGGTGGCGCTTTTCTCGAATGAGAAATCTAAAAGCCTCGTTCAATCCTGCCTTGAACAACGCCGGCACTGCCGCGTCCGGGTTCGATCCGATAACAATCGGCCTGGGTCCGGCCGGGTCGGGGACAGGCGTGTTCGCCGCATCCCTGCTGGACAAGGCTGGGATCGCTGATATCTAATAGGGTACCCCCCTACTCTAAGAATCCGAGATCATGGCCCATACAATTCGTGAAAAGAACAAGCTGCTGGCGCGGGTCAAACGCATCAAAGGTCAGCTTGACGCTGTTGAACGCGCCCTCGAAGCAGAAGCCGAATGTGAGAAGGTCATGCACCTGCTTGTCAGTGCCCGGGCGGCCATGACGGGCCTGACCGCAGAAGTCGTCGAGGACCACGTCCGAACGCATCTGGTCGACACGGAGCTCTTCCCCGATGCCTTGCGGGAAGATGGCGTGGAAGAACTCCTCGCGGTTATCCGCACCTACATGAAATGAGGCTGTCATGAGCGCTGAGACAGAACGCGCGATCCCGGGAACACACGACCATATGTTCCTCGGCGCAGATCATGAACAGGCCGAACGGCGCACATGGGCCGTGATCGTGCTGTGTGGCATCATGATGCTGCTGGAGATTGCGGGAGGTGCCCTCTTTGGTTCCATCGCGCTTGTGGCGGATGGCCTGCATATGTCAACGCATGCAGGGGCGCTTCTCCTGGCGGCACTGGCCTACAGCTACGCCCGCAAGCATGCTCACGATCCGCGGTTCACGTTTGGAACCGGAAAGCTGGGTGATCTTGCCGGTTTCACCTCTGCGGTCGTTCTGGCTCTGATCGCTCTTCTGATCGGCTACGAAGCCGTTATGAGGCTTATTCACCCGCAGGCCATCCGGTTTGAAGAGGCCATCCCGATCGCCTGTGTGGGACTGGCGGTCAATCTTGTGTCCGCCTGGCTCCTGTCGGGTGGCGATCATCACCATCACCATCATGGGCATGGGCATGGGCACGAGGAAGAGCACCGTGTTAAAACCGGGAAGGGTCACTTTCTGCTCTCGGTATTTGAGGACAATCATCCTCCCGTCTTTCGTCTCAGGGCCGTAGATGGCCGCCTGCGGGTCTCGCCGGCTGAAGTCAACATCACCACCGTCCGGCCTGACGGAGCACGCGAGGTCTTCCTGTTCGAGGATCACGGAACCTATCTTCAGAGCACGAGCGAAATACCCGAGCCGCATGCTTTCGTGGCGCATGTCGCCGTCGGCAGCCATGTCTATCCGGTGACGTTCATGGAAGACGATCACAGCCATGAAGAAGCGCATCGCGACAACAACATGCGGGCGGCCATCGTTCACGTCATCGCGGATGCCGCAGTTTCAGTACTCGTTATTGCCGGACTGTTTCTGGGATGGTGTTTTGGCTGGGTGTGGACGGACGCGCTGGCTGGGATCGTGGGGGCCTGTGTGATCGCCAACTGGTCGTACGGGCTGATCCGGGACACTGGCGCCGTGCTTCTCGACATGACATCCGACGTACAGACAGAAACGATTATCCGTCGTCGGATCGAGGAAGATGGCGATCAGCTTATGGATCTTCACCTCTGGCGTCTGGGACCCGGGCACCTGGCTGTCATCCTGTCGGTGAGAACCGAGTTTGAACGTCAGGCATCCTATTACCATAGCAAGTTGAATGGACTGCGAAGCCTGTCCCATGTGACTGTGGAGGTGCAAAAATAGGCGGGCCGCCTCCCGAGCACGGCCAGTCTGACAGTTCGTCGGCTCATCCTTCAGGCAATGTGGCCAGGTCTTCTATCTTCGGCGCAGGCGCTCCGTGCTTGACCAACTAAAGACGACCGGTCACATTATAATATAGCCCGTACAGGGGCACCGGATCGCACCATAGGTCGGACGTGTCGAAGCCGACGGGTAGCCCGTGCCCCGGGCGATGCCAGCACAGCGAAACGGCAGAGGCGCGCCCTCTCCGGATCGGCCAAACCGCGTTACCGGCACGCTTTGTGTGGTCGCCGCCGTTGCGTCTGAAACAAGGAAGGATAGAGACATGAGCGACGCTCAGTCATTGTATGATTCGCCGAAAATGACCCGACTCAGATGGGGGATGAAAATCTCAGGAGCCATTCTGTCCGTTTTCTTCGCGGGAGCGGCACTCGCCGTAATACTCAAACAAAACGCGATAATCGATGAGTCTTCGGTGCCTCTTGGCAAGCTTCTTGCCTGGACCACGGGCGGCGGTAACGCTTACCTGCTCATGCTGGCAACGGTTTACATCGTGTGGGGCATCTATATCTGGCTGGCGGCGAGCGACCCGGTCAAGAACCAGCTCTTCATGGACTTTACCATTATTGCCAACATCGCCCATCCGAGTGTCATGGCCGCCATGGCGATCGTCAACCCGACCCACACGATGCATCTGCTTGGCGACGTCCCGTTTGGTCTGTCGGTCGGCCTGATCCTCGCGCTCCTGTGGTTGCCAGTCCGTCGGCAGGCCACGGCACTTGGCAGAGCGCCGCACTGATGGCGCAGTCGGTCCGCGCCCTCCTCTGATTCGTAGCAGAAAGAGGCGGCCACACAGGAGACTCGCGTCATAGGGTCGAGACCGGTCGTGCAGGCTTGACTAATACAAGACGACCGGTCACATTAATATTATATCCGGCAAGACGTCCCGGGCACCCGCGTTCTGCTCGCTCAGGCGCAGCCCCAGCGTTCACTCCGGACAGATCCGCAGAAGGAAAGATGGCTTCGCATGTATGAAAAGCTTTTCTCACCACTTCACGTCGGTCGCTACGAACTGGCTCACCGCGTCGTCATGGCGCCGCTCACACGCATGCGTGCGGGACCGGGAAATGTCCCCAACGAACTCGCCCCTGAATATTACGGGCAGCGCGCAAGCAAGGACGGACTCATCATAGCCGAGGCGACCCAGGTCACGCCTTATGGTCAGGGCTACCCGCAGACCCCTGGAATCTATTCGGAGGAACAGGTGGCGGGCTGGCGGCGTGTGACCGACGCCGTTCATGCCAAGGGTGGACTGATCTTCCTGCAACTCTGGCATGTTGGTCGTTCGTCCCATTCCAGCCTGCTTCCCGGCCATGTTCTGCCGGTCGCCCCCTCGGCGATTGCGATCAGCAAGGGAAGCGCACTGACCCCGGACTGGAAGAAAGTGCCGTTTGAAACGCCGCACGCTCTGACACTGGACGAGATTCCGGGTATCATCGAAGCCTACCGGGATGGTGCCCGCAAAGCCCAGGAAGCGGGATTTGATGGCGTCGAGATCCACGCCGCCAATGGCTATCTGCTGGAGCAGTTTCTCCACAGTCGCTCGAACCATCGGACCGACATTTATGGCGGGTCGATCGAAAACCGTGCCCGTCTCCTTCTGGAAGTCACGCAGGCCGCAATCGACGTGTGGGGCAAAGACCGCGTCGGGGTGCGGATGTCACCTTTCGGCACATACAACGATGTCGGCGATAGCGATCCGATCGCACTCTACAGCTATGTTCTCTCGCGTCTTTCCGATCTGGATATCGCTTATGCGCATCTGATCGAAGCGCGCGACGGAGACTCGATGGAGATCGAAGCGCCCGGTTCTGTCGATGAACTTCGTCCGTTCTGGAAAAACCCTCTCTTTCTTGCGGGGGGCTTCACCGGTGAAACCGGCGAACAGGCCCTCGAAGCCGGCCGAGCCGACGCCATCGCTTTCGGTCGGCTCTTCATCGCCAATCCGGACCTGCCAGAGCGTCTTCGTCTCGGCGGGCCCCTCAATCACTACGATCGGGCGACGTTCTATGGTGGCGGGGCCGCAGGGTATGTGGACTATCCTTTCTTGAATGAGACCCGTGAGAACACCTGAATCCCAGGCCGTTCAACCTCCCGATGCGTCCGTGCGGACGCATCCCTTTCAATCGCGTATCGAGGTCAGAAAATGAATATTGTTCTTCTCGCCGCCACCGGCCGCGCCGGCAGCACCATTCTCAATGAGCTTGTTAGTCGTGGTCATCACGTCACGGCCGTCGCACGTGACACCAGCAAGCTGCCGCAACCACTGCCTGCCGGCGTGACCGCTGTGCAGGATGACCTCTCGGATGTCGAAAAGCTGACCAAGATCGTCTCGGGCGCGGATGCCGTCGTCAGCGCTTTCGGACCGACAAGCAGCGATCCCCGCTACACGACGGATGTCGCCTATACCGACCAGCTTCTGACCACTACGCAACGGATCATCGAGGCGGTCCGCAACGCCAAGGTGCCCCGACTGATCGTGGTGGGAGGCGCGGGTTCGCTCTGGTTCGCTCCGGGCGTCACCGTTCTGGAATCCGGTCACTGGCCGCAGCCTTACGTGCCGATTGCAACGTCCCACCAGAAGACACTCGCCGCCCTGAAGTCCTCGGATATCAACTGGACCTATTTCAGCCCGCCAGTTCTTATCCAGCCCGGTGAGCGTACCGGAAAGTTCCGGCTGGGTGGTGATGACCTGATTGTTGACGCCAACGGCAAAAGCTCGGTGTCATTCGAGGACTATGCGATCGCTCTGGTGGACGAGCTTGAGAAGCCTGCACATGAGCGCGCGCGGTTCACGATCGGATACTGAACCGTCTCCGCCAGCACTCATATCGCCGGTTCCATGCCAAATGGGCCGGCGATATGGCCTGCCCCTGGGGGCTGATGGTGCCTCCCTACCAGGGTTCCTTGAACGGTCGCAATTCTACGTTGAACGACCAGGCACTTCTGGGTTGATGGGCGACATGCCAGATCTCCTGCGCGATGTCTTTCGGCTGAATGAAGAAATCGTCGGGCGCATCGGGCCGCGCGGCGCGCGTCCAGGCCACGTCGATGACCGCATCGATGAGAACGTAAGCGACATGCACACCGCCCGGTCCCAGTTCCCGGGCCATCGCTTCTGCCAGAATCCGCTGCGCAGCTTTCGTCGGCGCGAAACCTGCAAAGTTGCTCTTCCCGCGTAAAGCGGACGTGTTGCCTGTGGCAATGATCGTCCCGGCTCCTGATTGAACCATCAATGGTGCAATCCGCCGCGCCAGATGAAGAAACGCCATCACGTTGATCTGAAAATTGCGATCGAGAACGGCCGGATCAATCTGAAGGAAATTGCCGAACGCGCCGCCCACTGCATTATGGATTACGACATCGGGAGGTCCAAAGTCGTCGAGGATCTGGTCAAGCACGCCTGAGAAGAGACCTGTATCAAGGACGTCGGCCGGAAAGGCTCGTGTCCCAGGGATTTCGGCCTCGATCGCCATCAGTCGCTCACGATCTCGCGCGATCATGGCAACGTCATAGCCCCCGGCTGCAAAGCGTTGAACAAGGGCTTTTCCGGTTCCAGGACCGACACCCGTGATCAGCAGGCGTTTCGCTGTCATGATTTGTCTCCGGCCTGGCTGGCGGCGACTTTGTCCCGCACAAATCCGAGACGGTCGTTGCCGAAGAACATCTCGCCGCCCACGAAAAATGTGGGCACGCCAAAGACGCCGGCGGCAAGAGCCCGGGCGTTGTTGGCCGTCAGTTCGGCGACAATATCGTCCGAGTCCGCGATATGCCACAGAGAGGCCGGAAAACGGTGCTTTTCGCAGAAGAGCAATCGCCCCTTTTCTGTCGCCAGATCGTCCGATCCAGCCCACACAGCCGCGAAGAGCGCATTGTTCACAGGTTCGAAGATCTCCAGCCGTCGAGCGGCCAGCGCCGCACGGGAGAGGAGGGCATTCGGCAGATGTCCGTCACGCATTGCGCTCAGGAGAGCCTCATTCGGCGCGAGGGGTACGCCGTAAAGTCGCGCCCATCGTTCAGAATCAACCCGCGCATACCGGGCCTTGGGAGGGCATCTCGGAGACGGCTGATTGTTCACCTTCTCCATGATCGAGACGATATCGACGGCCAGAAACACGATGTCCGCCCCCAATGTCCGGACCTGCGTGTTCGCGAGATAGGCGTATATGCTGCGGTAATCGTATACAAACTCGACCTGCATGGTGTCTTTCCCGGTTGATTCGACGATGGGTCCGCTCGTCAGGGGGCTTCGATTTTGACGACGACCTTCCCGAAATTCCGCCCTTCCAGCATTCCGATCAGGGCTTGAGGCGCGTTTTCCAGTCCCTCGACGACATCTTCCCGAAACCGAACGCGGCCATCTTTGATCCATGCGCTGACGTCATCAAGAAACCGGGGACGCTGATCGGCGAACTCGCGCACGATGAATCCCCGCAAGATCAGGCTTCGTGACAATATTTCGCGCATCACCGCCGGCAGACGATCCGGCCCCTCGGTCACACCGTTGCTGTTGTATTGTGCGATCAGGCCACAGACCGGCACGCGGGCGAACTGGTTCAGAAGTGGCATGACAGCTTCCCAGACACTCCCCCCGACAAGCTCGAAATAGACATCCACCCCGTCTGGACACGCTGCCTCCAGGTCCGCGGCGAAGGTGGGTGAACGATGGTCCACGACGGCATCGAAACCCAGTCCTCTTCCACGTAGCGACATTTCGTCGAACCACCCGCAATGCCGACCACGCGGGCGCCCTTGATTCTGGCAATCTGCCCTACCAGCGACCCGACCGGGCCACTGGCTGCGGCAACCACAACGGTCTCTCCGGGTTTCGGCTGGCCGATCGTCAGAAGACCGGAATAGGCCGTCAGGCCGGGCATGCCCAGCACACCGAGTGCCGTGGATATCGGGGTGAAACGATGATCGAGCTTCAGCAGATCCGAACCGTCGGACACGGCATGTGTCCGCCATCCCATTCGGGAGACGACATGATCTCCAACCTGATAATCGGGATGATACGATTGCACGACTTCCGAGACGACGCCCCCTTCCATCACGCCGCCGATCGGCGTTGGATCGGCGTAAGACTTTCGATCGTCCATCCGGCCGCGCATGTAAGGGTCAATCGAGAGGTAGCGGCCGGCAAGCAGCACTTCGCCCTGGGCGGGTACCGGAACCGGCACCTCTTCCAGCCGGAAATCCGACAGTGTCGGTGTCCCATTGGGGCGGGCGGCCAATACGATCTGGCGTGCCATTTTCTGCATCATGATCTCCATCACAGGATGTCCATCCCGACCGGACACAGGGCGAAAAGTCAGGAAGGGTTGACGGCATAATCCCGAACGCAACGAACCACACCGCGATCTGATCTGGCAGATAGCGGCATCATGCGAGCCCGCCGTGTTCGGGGGTGGTTGACGGTCAGAACATGGTGTTCTTGTGCGGAAGCGTTGCGGGAACCGGTTGCAGAACGCCCCAATGCTCAACCAGCTTGCCATTTTCCAGACGGAAAATATCTATCACGGCGTCCCCTGCCGTGCCCGGTGTCCTGATCATGTGAACGTGGAGGACGACGTAGTCATCGTTTGCGACGACGCGCACGATATCGCTATGTGACTGGGGATATTTCTTTGCAAAGCCGGTGATGAACTGACGAAATCCGACCTTTCCGTCAGCAATATGCGCGTCATGCTGGGTATAGGTTGGTCCCATCATCGCAATCGCGGCCTCGGCATTCTTGTCGTTCAGCGCCTTGTTGTAAAACGCTACGACCGTGGCGGCATTGGACTTGGCAACCTCGCTCTCCGCGGCATGCGCGCTTGTAAAGCCCCCCAGTAAAGACAGACAGAGGAGGGAAATCTTGATGCCCCGCATAAGGATGCTCCTTCTATGCATTTTCCGGAGAAATAATATGACCGGTCATCTTACGATTTCCCGTCCGAGAACGAGTTGTCAAGACAAAACCCCTCTAGCCTTTTCGGCTTGGCCAGTCGTTGTGTCGAAGAGCAGGCGACGTGACGCGTTGGAACCTGAAACGGCAAAGAGGCCGCCCCTGATAAAACAGGGATCGACCTCTGATATTATTATATAAAAAGTACCAAATACTAAATTTATGTAAGTTTTTCTTATTTCTGTTCTGGAAGAAGTCTGTCCACCAGACCATCCAGCCACTCCTGATGCCCGTTGATCATCGGATTGGGACGCGTCGTTGCCAGCTTTTTTGCTGGTTCACCGTTCTGGGTCTCCTGCGTCAGAATTCTGACACGGCCCTCCGACAGATTCTCGATCAGCCACGCGTGATGAACATCCAGCCTGTCAGGCGTGCCTGTCTCACCTGACCACCCATGCCACGCGATACGGCCTGGTTCTGCACCCGAAGGCGGGATGTATTCGGTTATTTCGGCTTCCACAGGAAAACCGAAAGTCTCAAAATAAAAGCGGACACCCTGCGCCAGTTCGGGACCTCCATCATCATAAAAGCGGGGGTTGGCGGAATTGGCATAATAGGTTGGCCACTTCGCCGGATGACTGAGAAGAGGCCATACGGCCGCGGCACTCAACCCTGCGACGATGACCTCGTTTGAGGCGAAGTTGTCGGTGAAACCCGGGATATATCCCGCAGGCCAGATGATCTCGTTTGCCATTGTAAAATATTCCTTACATCATCATTGAATATTATTTGTCATCGCCTGACCCAATAGGCGCAGCCATTTGCCTATTCCTCTGCCGCCGGCCGATAGCGTTCCAGCCAATGCGCGTAAGAAGGCGGCAGAACCCAGGACGGTCGATCAAGGCCAAGCTTCAATGCCGCCACGTAGGGCCAGTGTGGATCGGCAAGATGGGCACGGCCTACCATCACCAGATCCATCTGCTTCTTTTCCACGACACCATTGGCCAGAAGCGGCGTATCGATCCCCCAGGACGACGCCACGGGCAGGCCCGTCTCACGATGGACCCGCTCGGCAATCGGCGCCAGGAATGCCGGACCCCACGGAATCTGTGCATCCGGCGTTGAGAAGCCGACGCTGACGTTGAGCATGTCCAGCCCTTCCGCCTTGAACTGGCGCGTCAGGGTGATCGCTTCTTCAAGGGTCTCCTCATCCCGTCCATCGAACTCAATGACCCCGAAGCGGGCCGTCAGGGGGAAAGTCTCAGGCCAGACCTTGCGGACGGCGCGGAGCGTTTCCAGAAGAAAGCGGCTTCGTCCCGCCAGATCGCCACCATACTCATCCGTGCGATGATTGGCATGAACCGAGAAAAAGCTTTGCGCGAGATAGCCGTGGGCGAAATGTAGTTCCAGCCATTCGAACCCGGCCTCCACGGCACGTCGCGTCGCGGCGACAAAATCCGCCTGCACCCGCGCGATGTCCTCATGCGTCATTTCCCGCGGCACCTGGGGCAGGTTCGCACCATAAGCGATGGCGGACGGAGAAATCGTCTCCCACCCGCGCGGGTCGCCCTCGGCAATATGGTCGTCCCCCTCCCACGGTCGGTTGGCGCTTGCCTTCCGGCCGGCATGGGCAAGCTGAATCCCTGCGACGGCGCCAGCGGCCCTGATCTCACGCGCAACAGCCGCCATGCCCGCGATATGCCGGTCATCCCATAACCCTGCACATCCGGGCGTGATCCGCCCCTCGGGGGAAACGGCCGTCGCTTCCACAATGACAAGACCGGAACCACCGCGGGCAAGACCTGCGTAATGGGCTGCGTGCCAATCGGTTGTGAACCCGTCGACCGCGACATACTGGCACATCGGCGGGACCGCGATGCGATTGCGCAGATGTGCGTCCTTGAGAGCGAAGGGGGTAAAAAGAGCGGGTGTCATGTCATGCTTCCTCAACGGGTGTGACGCGGATCAACGCCTTGCCGGAAAACTGCCGATGTTCGAGATCATTCAGAAAGGTCGGAAGATCCCTGAAGTCGCGAATGACGCTCTCTTCAGGAATGAGCGTCTGCTCAGCCAGACAGGTCATCAGTCGATGTCCGGCTGTTGTGAGATCGCGCCAGTCGGCATCGTCGCCATACTGATGCAACGCGCCGAGGGCGACGTCATGGACTGAAATACACCGGGTAAACGGCGGATCGGGCCATTCCGTCAGTCGGTTCTGGATGCACACGATATGCCCGTTCGCCTTCAGTGCCGGAGTCAGGGCCGCCGCATGCTCCGCGCCCACGCAGTCGATCACTGCGTGGAAACGGTTTTTCAGTGTGTCGGGTAGCGCTTCGCTGGTTTTCAGAGGCCCTGAAACGCAATCCTGCACGCCCATGGCCCGTAGCCGTGTCCAGTGCCGCTCATTGCACATCGCCGTCACGGCAAAACCCAGGTCCACGGCAAGCTGGGCGAGATAATTGCCCACACCACCTCCTGCACCCGCGATCAGCAGCGTGTGTCCTGTCCTGCTCGGCAGTTTGGCCAGTGCCAGCCACGCCGTCAGCGCAGGACAGGGCACGCCGGCCGCCGTCTCGAAATCCAGCGTTGAAGGCAGGACGATCAGCGCTCGAAGGCCGACAGGCGTATATTCGGCGAAGCTGCCGGGACGCATCAGGCTCTGGTGATACGCCACGCGCCGCCCCAGCCACTCGCCTCTGACACCCCGCCCGACCGCCACCACGATGCCCGCGCCATCGACACCGGGGACCTGACCCGGCCCCCACGGCGCCAGACGCGCACCGAGGGCTTTCCAGTCAACCGGGTTCAATCCGGCAACATGATTGCGCACCAGCACTTCATCGGGCTGAAGCACAGGGCGAGAAATACTCTTCAGCACGAGATCAAGGGCCGATGTTCCCTGCTCCCAGCACCAGGCCCGATAATGATCGGGAACCGCAGATTCAGTCATTTCGTATCCTTGCCCTCTGTCAGGACCGAGAGGACCTCCTGTGCGACCAACGCGGAGGATTGCGGGTTTTGTCCCGTCACGAGCCGTCCGTCGCGGACCATGAACGGCTTGAAGTTCTCGCCCTTCTCATAAATCGCACCCTCATCGCGCAGTCTGGTTTCCAGCAGGAACGGAACGGTTTTTGTCAGGCCGGCGGCTTCTTCCTCACTGTCCGTGAAGGCGCTGATCTTCTTGCCTTTCACGAACGCGGTTCCATCCGGGTTATGAACTCCCGTCAGGCTTGCCGGCCCGTGACAGACGGACGCAACAACCTTTCCGTCCGACCATGCGCGCAGGATCAGACTCTGGAGCGGCGTGCTGTTGGGCATGTCCCACATCACACCGTGGCCGCCGGGAATAAAAACGGCGTCATACCCATCTACGGAAACACTGGTGATTTTGCGTGAGTGCTCCAGATCATCCATGGCAGGACGATCTTTCAGAAAGCGCTGCACGCTCTCGGGATCTTTGTCGCTATGCTGAATGGAGCGCGGATCGACCGGGATTTTCCCGCCTTCAATCGATGCGATATCGACCTGCGCACCCGCATCCCGAAAGACATAATAGGGTGTCGTCAGCTCTTCGAACCAGACGCCGGTCTGATGACCGGAAGCGCCCAGGGCCGCGTGAGAGGTCACGACCATCAGTATCTTGAGCAGAGGGTGAGGCATGGCAGTTATCCTCGCAGGAATCATGAGTTGCGTCAGGATGGCATTGCCCTCAGAATAAATCCAATAGACACGGAATATGGACCCCATAAATATGGGTGATATCAGGACTCTCGATCTCAACCTGCTCCGCGCTCTCGACATGCTGCTTGAGGAGGGCAGTGTGACCCGGGCGGCCGAGCGGCTCGGCGTGACACAGCCAGCGGTCAGCAACATGCTGACGCGTCTTCGGGAGAATTTTGGCGATCCGCTTCTGGTCAGAACACAGCGCGGTATGACGCCTACAACGCGCGCGCTCGATCTTGTCGCGCCGCTCAAGCGTATCCTGTGCGAGATCGGCACACTCTGTCAGCCAGACGCTTTCGACCCGGTTTCGGCGTCGTTCACGGTTGCGATTGCCGCGACCGACTATGCGCTTCAGGTTGTCCTGCTGCCATTCATCGCCCGGTTGCGACAGGAGGCACCAGGCATCACCCTTGCGGTTTACCCGCTGGATGATGCCCGGCTTCAGGAGCAGTTGGAGAAAGGTCAGCTCGACATGGCGCTGGTCACGCCGGAGACCTGCCCGCCCGACCTGCTGTCATCAAAGCTGTTTCATGAAGAGTATATCTGCGCGGCGCGGAAGAACCATCCGACCGCGGGCATGCACATGACGCTGGATCAGTATTGCGCGGCCGGTCACATCATAGTCTCGTATGAAGGCGGGCGGTTCTGCGGCGCGACAGACAGGCAACTCGAAACACTTGGACGCAGGCGTCATGTCGCCCTGTCCGTGCCGAATTTCCTGGCACTTCCGGATATTCTTCTGAAGACGGACCTGATCACGATGGCGCCCCGCAGACTGCTGCATGGGCGGAAGGATCTTGTGCTGTTCAGTCCACCCAGTCCCCTGACTGTGCCTGGCTTTGACAAGATTCTTGCCTGGCACTGCCGTACCGGGAGCGACCCCCGATACCAATGGTTACGTGGCAAAGTAGCAGACAGCATCAAGTGCGTTTCAGAGCATGCCTAGCGAGACTTGATGTTTGCTAGCGGGTAAATCATCTGAGCTATTTGGATGTCCGAAACGCGGGCGGAAGCTGACGTGCCTTTGAATGCATAAACTCTACGTTTTATGAGGGCAGGGGCCATTTATTTCAGTAAGAGTTCATGCATGGGCAGAAAAAAGGTCATTAAAACATCCTCTTAATCCCGCTTTGCTCTCAACATGCGATTGCTGCAAGCTGAGAAGCAATCCTGCCCCCGCAATACCCGATACCGACACTCCCGAAGCCCTGGCTCCGGGAGTGTTCGCGTTTTTGGCCCCTGCGTCGCGTGAGGCCGCGAAATCCAGCAGTGTGCCTAGTTCGCCATGGAGCGTGGCGTGCATCTCGCCCCGGCCCTTGCCGGGATTAAGCACGATCTTCTCGATCAGCGCGCGGATGGCCTCTGAAGCTTCCTGCCGGTCCTCGGGATGGTTCAGGGTGTCGGCCAGCCGTTCGACCTTCTGTTTAAAAATTCCGGCGACGTTCGGGTGAATGTCCGGCACATCCTGGGGCTGGGCAGCGAGCAGGGCGACCAGTTCATCCTCGCGGGCTTCTATTTCGCGCATGCGCTCGACCATGCCGCGCGTATAGCCGCCATCCTCGATCACCTGGAGCATCTGTTTCAGCCCCTTGTGCAGCCTAGTCAGTTCTGTCTGCCAGCCGGCCGTGCTGGCGCGGCGCTCATGGTTGGCACGGTTAGTTTCCTCGACATAGGCGCGCATCGCCTCTGCTGCCGCTTCGGGCGTCATCAGCCGGTCCTTGAGACCCGACAACACCCGGTCTTCCAGTTCCGTACGACGGATCGTGGTCCTGTTGGTGCAGGAGCGGTTGTCCATGTGGGTGGAGCAGGCGAAGCGGTCACCACCCCGGATCGAGCAGGGACCGCCGCACACGCCACAGAACACCAGACCCGACAGCAGCGACTTCGGACGGCGCTGGCCATTGAGCTTGTTGATCGAGGCGCGGATACCCGCGCTGATGTTCACGCTCTTCTCCGCGATCAGCGTCTGCCGGGCTCGGACGGCCTGCCAGAGATCATCGTTCATGATCCGTAGATCCGGAACCTCGGTGACGATCCACTCCGACTGCTGGTTCAGCCGCGAGACGCGTTTGCCGGTCTGCGGGTCTTTCAGGTAGCGCAGGCGGTTCCAGACCAGCCGTCCGATGTAAAGCTCATTGTTCAGAATGCCGGTGCCGCGCAGGGCATTGCCCCGTAGCGTGGTGTTGTTCCATTTGCCGCCGGTAGGGCTGGGGATGCTTTCGTCGTTCAGACGGCCGGCGATGGACAGCGCGCTGCGGCCCGACGCGAACTCACGAAAAATGCGGCGGACGATTTCCGCCTGAACCGGATCGATCTCGCGGTCACCCCGGATCAGTTCGCCCCGTCCGTCCATCTGATGCACGACGCGATAGCCGTAGCAGATTCCGCCGCCGGATTTGCCCGCCTCGACCCGGCCCCGCAGGCCGCGATGGGTCTTCATGGCCAGATCCTTGAGGAACAGGGCGTTCATCGTGCCTTTGATGCCGACGTGAAGCTCGCTGATTTCCCCTTCCGCCAGGGTGACGATGGTAACGCCGGCAAACTGGAGACGCTTGAACAGGGTGGCGACATCGGCCTGATCGCGGGATACGCGATCAAGGGCTTCAGCCAGCACGATGTCGAACTGCCCGGCCTGGGCGTCGCGCAGAAGGGTCTGGATGCCGGGGCGCAGGATCATGCTGGCCCCGGAGATCGCCGCGTCGCGGTAATACTCTACCACCTGCCACCCTTCGCGCGTGGCGCGTTCCTCACAGAGGCGGAACTGGTCCTCGATCGAAGCTGCCCGCTGGTTGTCCGAGGAATAGCGGGCATAGAGCGCGACACGGGTCATGGCGAAACTCCTGGCAAGTCATTGCCTTTTGCGACGTTTACCGCTGGGCGGCTTTGTCCGATCGGCTGGCGTCTCCGGGACGCGCCCGGTTGCCGCCGTGTAGATTTTATTATCCTCGCGGCGTCCCACCGCTATGACGAAGATGACGATCCGCTGCTCCACGACCTGATAGACAAGGCGATAGCCGTCCTGGCGCAGTTTGATCTTGTAGAATCCGGCGAGATCGCCGTGTAGTTCGTTACCGGGAGAATACGGGTTCAGAACCAGTTTTTCGAGTTTCTTCTCGAACTTCCTGCGAATGCTGCCGTCCAGCCCGTCCCACTCGCGGAGAGCGCGATCGTCGAACTCGATCGCGTATTCAGTCATCCGGATGGCGGGCCTTCAAGTCCGCCAGCGTCATGCGATGACGCGGCGCGGGATCGGCGAGACGTTCGCGGACGATCTCGATCAGCCTCGCATCCTCGTCGGTTACAAGGCGGCGCTTGACCGGGGGCTGGCCGGTCTCGGCGATATAGGCCAGGGTGTCGCGCAGCACGTCGGACAGGGACATGCCTTGCGCCGACAGCTTCGCGACAGCGGCTGCCTTGAGGGTGTCATCGACACGGAACGTCACGGCGGACATGGCTTCCTCCTGATTGCAGGACAAATGTAATACATTTGTACAAACAAGAGAAGGAAAAATGGTGATCTCTGGCGGGCTTGAGGCGGTGAATTGGAGGGAACGGGTTTCACTCATCCGGATATCATGCCGAACTGCCGCTGGCAGACTGCAGGACGAAGAAAAAAGGGAACTCGCGTCGATCCCCCACGAGCGCTGCTTGCGCGGTAGGTGCTTTGTAAGAACGATTCAATGAATCACGCCGCGGCTTGAAATGCTTCGACCTTCTGAAATTCAGGGAGAACCACTGGATGATATTGGGCAAGATAGCGAACCACCCGCGCGTTGCTCAACAAGGCGCGAATATAACCGACGGCCAAAATCAAGATGAGATGATCCTGGCCATAGTCCTTTTCGATGATTTTGAATTCCCGATCGAGCGTGGCGGATTCGTGTTCCATGGTTGCGATCTGAGCTTCAGCCAGACCACGGACCTGCTTTTGACGCGGTTGCACCAGGAGGTCTTTCCGCGTCGCTGCGACGATCGATTTTGCGTACGAGACACTGTATTTGCTCATAGCATTCATTGCCATTGCCGCTTCAATTTGCCGGATAGGCTTCAACCGCTTTAGTTCTGCGAACGTGGCGATCGGGACGTGTCGATCCTTAAGAAGGTCGACGGCTTCGGGGCATATACCCTCGACGAGGGTGCGCTTGTGCCGGATACTGTTGATATTAACATTAAGTGCGCGGGCCAGTCGCTCTTCTGATACTCCTTTTTTGATCGCTTTCAGAATCATCCTGTGTTCTTGAATTGTAGCAAGGCGGCTGATCTTCTTATTATAGGTGAAGCCTTCGTCATCGAGGGCCACCAAGCATACTGCTTCTTGCTGGCCCCGCTCCTTCAGAATGTCGATGCGAAGATAGCCATCGAGAAGGTGGTAGCGATTGGGATTTCTTCCATCGCGTGCGACAACCGGAGGCTCGATCAGGCCAACTTCAGTGATTGTGGCCGCAATCTGCCCATATTTTTTGCTCTTGCGAATGGCCGGAGACACGTCACGCAATAGGCCAATTTCGGAGATCGGGATGCGAATGCTGGCCCGCTCGAAGGCCATACGCACCTTGGATCGGGGGGCGGTCATGACATGTGGCCTCCAGCTCCGGAGAGATGTTCGCAAAGCTCCTGAGGCATATCGCGTAATCCCTCACTTTCAAGAATTTCCATCATTGCGCGGTCGGCAAATAATTTGCGCAAGGCGTTGGTTACGAATGTAAGGCGACTTTTGGCGATTTCGGCCCGACGTACCAAAAGCCGTTTGCGATCGGTTTCCTCCCGATAGGCATTGAGGAGGGACGCGGACGATACGGCTGCACCGTCCGTTCGGAAGGAAAGAACATGCTTGCCTCGTTTCTTCCGCTGCTCGACAAGTCGCTTGGCTGCCAATAGTTTTCGACCTCGAAGCAAGTTGTTTTCATAAGCGTGCTGAAGAGCAAGTTGGACGCCAGGTTCGTCGGCGTCAGCGATCTCGATCGCTACCGAAATTGGCATTTGCCCGGCCTCAACAGCTTGCAGAAGGCGTTGTTCGCCTTTTTCCAGAAGGCGCAGGACGCCGCCGACGAACTCACCCGAAAGCCCGGTCTGCCGCGCAATGTCAGCTACCGTGTGGCCACGTTGCTTCATGCCGCCGATGTCCTGAAGCAGATCCAAAGACCGATGATGCCGACGTGCGCAATTTTCGACTAGGCTGGCGACAAGACAATCCTCCATGTCGGCGTTGACAACCAATGCCGGTATTTCCGTCTCGCCAAGCTCGCGAAATGCTTCGAGCCGCCCCTGTCCGCATACCAGATCGTAGAAAGGGCCATCGGCCTCTGCTCTCCGAGTAACGGTAATCGGCCGCTTAAGACCAACCGTGGAAATGCTGTCGATAATTTCCTTAAAGACCCTGGGATTGCGCACGCGGGGGTTGAGAACGCTAATTCTGTCCACCGGCACCATCTCGACACGCTGAGCAGGGCGAGCGGTCATCAGGCAGCCCTCGGCACGGCGGTGCGTGCCGCCATCCTGTAAAAGCGATCAAGCGTGTCGAAGCGATAGGCATCAAGCGATAGCCCATTGTGTTCACAGAGTCTCAAGACAGCCTCCCTCATGTCTAGACGCGGCAAAAGGAAGAAATCTTTCGTTCGTTCATTGTGCTCGTCCATGCGTGTAGCGATGGTAAGATCGGGATTGAGCGCTGTGTCGAGGCGTAGCTTCCAGCGTACCGTTCCGGCCGAGGTAAGTATGGAGCGCATAATGGCAATGGAGACGGTAAATTCGGCATTGACGGTCATTAGATCGGTCAAAGGGTCTCTTGTGGCGCGTCCACCGACTGACCCGATACCCGCAATTATTTCATTGATTACGGTTGGATGAAGAGCGCGCAGTTTCTTGTTAATTTCGAGGTAGCGATAGTCGCGATCAGGTGAAAAGCCGACCAGGGAATAGGCTCGTAGCAAGCTGCCAAAACGCGAGCGATAGGCACTGCTCGAAGGGCAGTCCTCCGCTTCGTCGATGATGATGCCGGATAGCTGACCATGTCCCTCAAGTATCGACTTAAGTGCGACGAGCATGGCCTCGTTAGTCATTTTCTCCGAACGGACATCAATGATGGCGCGCGCACGAAGGAAAATATTCTCATCGATGATCGGCTCGAACGCATTGTCGGTGCGAACCCAATTGTCCGGCTTATTGCGGATATGAGCGCGTTTGAGTTTGAATGAGGTCCGTGCCCAGACGTTATGGCCAATATATTTCTCGTTGATAAGGATCTGGTGTACCGTACCCCGCGTCCATGGTCGGCCAAGGTCTGTCAAAATCGCGCGGGCGTTCAGTGCAATGGCGATATCGCGCTCGGGTCGTCCATCTTCGACGAACATCCGGTAAATGTCCCGGACAATTGCGATCTCGTTCTCAGGACCGGGAACAAGAATGACGCGATCTGTGGCGATGCTTTTATGCTCACCACACTTAAGGCGGCTCTTGCGCTCTCCGTTCTGATCGACAAGCATCCGGCGAAGGCCGAAGCCGGCTGCTCCACCCTGGCGGAAGCCGCGCCGGATAAGGTTGGCCTGGCCAGCAAATACCTTGATCGATAGATCGTGACTATAGGCTCCGGCCATGACTCGCTTGACCGTCTTGACGATGGAGGAGCCGATGCTGCCGTCGTTCTCGAACTGATCCGCACAATAGAGAACGTCTACGCCGGCACGGCGGCAGCGCAATTCATACATGGCTGCTTCGTCTGGATCTTGGAAGCGGCCCCAACGGCTGACATCATAAACAAAGATGGCACTAAAGTCAGCTCGACCGCCCTCTATGTCGTCAATTAACTTCGTAAAAGCATCCCGTCCATCGACGTTGAGGCCGCTCTTGCCGTCATCGGCGTAAGTACGGACGATCTCGTAGCCGTGCGTGTCGGCATAGGCTCGGATAGCCACCGACTGATTGTCAGTCGAGAACTCCTGATGGTCGGTGGACATGCGAACATATTCGGCTGCTCGAAGCCGCCGACCATGATGTGTTGCACGCTGGCCCCAATCAATAACCATTCCGACTTCCAAACATGTGTGGTCTGCGGCTTTCTATTGCAGCCGCACCTTAAGCCGGAAGGATAGGCAACATGTTACCTAAAAGGGGCAATATTCGCCGGAAATCACCAGATAGATTTGCTCGAGAAATCGGGGAGGCTCTGCGAGGTGAACTGGGGGCGAGTCACAAGGCGATCAAAACGGTGATGGGATGGACAGGCGCGAGCGAGAGGAGTGCCAAGAACTGGTTAAGCGGTACGCACGGTCCTGGTGGTTGGCATCTCATTTTGCTGGCACGGCAGTCGGAGGCGGTGATTGCGGCCATTCTTCGTCTGGCGGAACGCGACCAGTTGATCCCCGGCGTAAGA